>NZ_JBIAFE010000018.1:122804-162630 GCF_042869115.1 Micromonospora sp. NPDC007230
ACCTCGCTTCGCTCGTTCGCCGTCGTGGCCAGCCCGAGCCCGACCAGCTCGTCGCGGGCGAAGGCCAGCTCGGCGGCGATCCCCGCGGCCAGCTCCGCGTCGGTACGCGGCCGACGCGCCGCCGGCAGCACTCCCCAGGTGTACGTCTCGACGTCGAGGTGCTCGCAGCCGGCGACCGGTCCGGCGTACAGCGCGGCGAGCGCGGCCCGCAGCACCGGCAGGGTGGACCGCAGCGGCGGCTCGGGCGGGGCGTGCAGCGGCACGTGGTAGTGCACCCGCCACGGCCCGGGCAGGCGGGCGTCGAGGGCGGCGTCGAGATCGTCGGCGGCGTACGCCGGATCGGCCGGGTCGCTGCCCTCGGCGCAGCCGGCGGCTCGGGTCTGGTGCAGGAAGCGCGGCTCCACCCAGCGGCGCAGCGCCTCGGCCGAACCCTCCGGATCGGCCGCCTCGACGGCGGCGGAGACCTGCACCTTGACCACCGGCAGCCCGGCGGCCCGGAGCCGGCCCAGCGCCTCGACCGGCTCCTCCCAGGCGCAGGCGAGGTGGGCCAGATCGAGGCAGATCCCGAGCCGGTCCGAATCCATGGTTGAGAATATCTCACGCGCCTGTCCGGTGGACTCCACCAGGCAGCCCGGTTCCGGCTCGAAGCCGACCCGGATGGTCCTCCCGGTCTCCCGCTCCACCGCGGCGAGCCCGGCCGCCAGCTCGTCGAGGCGGCGTCGGGCGGCGTCGGCCCGAGCGGCGTCCCATGGCGTACGCCAGGCCAGCGGCAGGGTGGAGATCGAGCCGCGGGCCGCGTCCTCGGGGAGCAGGTCGGCCAGCACCCGGGCCAGGTCCAGGGTGTACCCGAGCCGCTCCGGGGTGGTCCAGTCCGGGTGGTACACCGCGCCCTTCACCACCGGCGCCTGGAAGGCCGCGTACGGGAAGCCGTTGAGGGTGACCACTTCCAGCCCGCGTACGGTCAGCTCGTGCCGGAGCCGGCGGCGGGCCGCCGGGTCGGCGGCGAGCGCGGCGGCCACCGGGGCGGCCAGCCAGAGCCCCAGTCCGAGCAGGTCGGTGCCGAGCGCCCGGCGGACCGGGAGCGCGTACGTGTCGAGCTGGGCGAGGATCCCGGCCAGGTCCTCGGCCGGGTGGACGTTGGTGCAGTAGCCGAGGTGGACGGTGCTCCCGTCGGCGTGGCGGAAGCGCATCACTCGCCCCCGCGCAGGATGGAGTTGCCGGCGAAGGTGGGCGCGGGCGCGTCCACGTCGGTGAGGTCCAGCTTTCCGGACTGGCCGTAGAACTCGACCGGGTTGCGCCAGAGCACCCGGTCCACGTCGTCCTCGGTGAACCCGGCGAGCAGCATCGCCTCCCCGGTGGCCCGGGTGAGCAGCGGGTCGGAACGCCCCCAGTCGGCGGCCGAGTTGACCACCATCCGCTCGGTCCCGTACGTCTTCAGCAGCTCGACCATCCGCGGCGGCGACATCTTCGTCTCGGGATAGATGGAGAAGCCCAGCCAGCAGCCGGTGTCCCGGACCAGCTTCACGGTGACCTCGTTGAGGTGGTCGATCAGCACCCGCCCGGGGTCGATGCCGGACTCGGCGACCACCGCCAGGGTGCGCTCGACGCCGCGGGCCTTGTCCCGGTGCGGGGTGTGCACCAGGGCGGGCAGGTCGTGCCCGACGGCCAGGGCGAGCTGCCCCGCGAAGGCGGCGTCCTCGGCCGGGGTCATCGAGTCGTAGCCGATCTCGCCGACCGCGACCACGCCGTCCTTGTCCAGGTAGCGCGGGAGCAGGTCGAGCACCGGACGGCAGCGGGGGTCGTTGGCCTCCTTCGGGTTCAGCGCCACGGTGGCGTGGTGCCGGACGCCGAACTGCCCGGCCCGGAACGGCTCCCAGCCGATCAGCGAGTCGAAGTAGTCGACGAATGAGGCGGCGCTGGTGCGCGGCTGGCCGAGCCAGAACGCCGGCTCCACCACCGCGCGTACCCCGGCGGCGGCCATCCGCTCGTAGTCGTCGGTGGTGCGTGAGGTCATGTGGATGTGCGGGTCGAAGATGCGCATCACGCCTCCCTGGCGGTGGTGGGGTGCGAGCCGGCGCCGAGCCGGTCGAGCAGGGCGGTGGCGTCGGCGGGCATGGTCCGGCCGGCCGCGTTCCGCTCGGCGGCGAACGCGGCCAGCATCGCCGCCAGTTCGCCGTCCGCCCGGCCGTGCAGGTCGTCCACGTCCGCCAGCGGTACGCCGGTGAACACGCACTTGAGCACGGCCTGCCGCCAGGCCGGCTGCTCCAGGTGCCGGGCGTACGGGCCGAGCGCGGCGGCGACCAGCCGGGTGTCGTTGGTGCGGATCGCGTCGTGCAGCAGCGGCACGCAGGCCGCCCCGATCGGCAGCAGCGGCAGCGCACGCAGCACGGCCCGCTTCTCGGCGGCGTCGCCCTGCCGGTAGAGGGAGTCGGCCACCGCCGCGTGGTCGGCGGGGAGCGCGGTGAGCAGCAGCGCGCGGGCCGCCTCGTCGACCGTCCAGCCCGGCGGGTCGGGCAGCGGCCCCCGACCGCACCGCCGGGCGGCGGTGGCGAAGAGGCGTGCGATCGCCGTGGGCTCGGTCGCGACGCGGCGCAGGGCCGCGTCCAGCCACTGCGGATCGGGTACGCCCCGCAGCGCGGCGCGCAGTCGGTCGGGTGTCATTCCGTCTCCCCTCTGAGCCGGCTGGCAGGTGCTCAGCCACCGCCTTTGCTCTGCAGCCCCTTACGCAGCACCCGCGGTCCGGACGTGTTGCCTCCGTGGCTGCAGAGCAAAGGGTCCGAGTCGGTTGTCCGGGGCCGGTCGGTCCCGGCGGCGGCGTGCAGAAACTCGATCGACCGGGCGGCGACCGCCGGCGCGGCGTGCGAGTGCCGGGGCAGTTCCACGGCCACCAGGCCGCGGTAGCCGGCGTCGGCGAGAGCGCGCAGCACCGGCGGAAAGTCGATCTCGCCGGTGCCGAACTCCAGGTGCTCGTGCACGCCCCGGCGCATGTCGTCGATCTGCACGTTGACCAGGTGGTCGGCGACCGCCGTCACGCAGTCGGGCACCGGCTGCGGCTCCAGGCAGCGGCAGTGTCCGATGTCGAGGGTGATGCCGAAGCCGGGCGGCGCGCCGAGCGCGTCCCGTAGCCGGTGCCAGCCGGCGATGTCCTCGACCAGCATGCCCGGCTCGGGCTCGAACCCGAGCGGCACGCCGGCCGCCGCGGCCTCGGCGCAGACCGTGGCGCAGCCGGCGACGAGCCGGTCCCAGGCGACCGACGCCGGCACCTCCGGCGGGCGTACGCCGGCCCAGAACGAGACCGCCCCGGCGCCCAGGTCCGCGCCGATCCGCACGGCCCGGCGGAGGAACTCGATCCGCAGCGCCGGGTCGTCGTGCAGCAGCGTCGGGGCGTGCTTGTGCCACGGGTCGAGCAGGTAGCGGGCGCCGGTCTCGACCACCACGGCCAGGCCGAGCGTGGTCAGCCGGCGGTGCACCGCCGCCACCCGGCGGCCGAGCTCCGGCGCGAACGGGTCGAGGTGGTCGTGATCGAGGGTGAGTGCCACCCCCTGGTAGCCGAGGTCGGCGAGCACGCCGAGCGCGTCGTCGAGCCGGTGGTTGGCGAAGCCGTTGGTCCCGTACCCGAAGCGGAGCCCGGCCGGGTCCAGCGGGCCCCCGCGCCCGGCCGGCGCAGCCCCGGCGTCCGCCGTCGGCGAGGCGCCGTGCGGCACGGACGGGGATGGCGGGCTGAGCGCCGGCCGGCCGGTCATGTCGGCGAGACCAGTCGGGCCAGGCGGCGGCCGAGCGGGGCGGCGGCCGCCACCGCGAGGCCGAGCAGTCGGGCGCCGGCCCGGGCGGTCAGCGCGCCCTGCAACGCGGGCAGTCCGGTGATGCCCGCGCCGACGGCGGCGCGGACCCGGGCCGGTGACGGATCGGCGAGCACCCGGACCTGCGCCGACCCGTAGCTGGTGGCGTAGCCGGCGGCGAGCACGGCAGGGACCGGCTCGGTACGGCTCAGCGCGGTGGCGGCGACCAGGGCCGTGCCGGCCAGGGTGGCCTGGGGCAGCCGCCGGTCGGCGCCGGACACCTCGCGGCGGGACAGCGCGGTGACCGTCCAGGTGTGCGCGGCGACGGTCAGCGCCGCCGGCAGCGCCCGGACGAACCCCCGCCGGGCCGAGGGGACCCGGCCGGCGGCGCGCGGCGCGCTCCGGCCGGCGCCGGGGCTCGCGCCGAGCAGCACGTCCAGGCCCCGGCAGGCGGCCATCACGGCGGGGCCGGCGGCGGTGTTCTTGGCGAACAGGTCGTACCCCCAGATCGCGCCGGCGAGCGGGACCGCGACGGCGGCCGCCCGCCGGCCGCCGGCGGCCGTGGCCACGGCGAGCCCGGCGGCGGTCAGGCCGGCGGCGACGCCGAACGCGGCGGCGGGGTGCACCCGGCCGGACGGGATCGGCCGCTCGGGGCGTTCCACGGCGTCCAACCGCCGGTCGGCCCAGTCGTTGGCGGCCATGCCGGCCCAGTAGAGCAGCACCGACGCCCCGGCCAGGGCCGGCGTCCGGCGGTCCAGCGCGCCGGCCGCCGCCGCGCCGGCCACCACGTCCCCGGGTACGGAGAGCGCGGCGGGCGCCCGGACCAGTTCGGCGAGGTCGGCCAGCCGGGTCATCGCCCGGCTCCGGCGTGCAGCCCGGCGACGAAGTCGCGCAGCACCGTCCACTGCTCGGCGAGCGAATGGGCGGG
Organism: Micromonospora sp. NPDC007230; assembly: GCF_042869115.1. Taxonomy (NCBI): domain Bacteria; kingdom Bacillati; phylum Actinomycetota; class Actinomycetes; order Micromonosporales; family Micromonosporaceae; genus Micromonospora; species Micromonospora sp. NPDC007230. The sequence goes on from NZ_JBIAFE010000018.1 coordinate 127,512, forward strand.
CGCGTCGATGCCGTCCTTGAAGAAGAAGGCCAGCTCGGCGAGGGGGCCGCGGCGGCCGACGGAGTGCGCGGCGGCGGTGAGCCGGGCCAGGTCGAGCACCAGCGGGGCGGCCAGCGCCGAGTCGCAGCCGTGCCAGCTGAACTCCATCCGCATCCGGGTGCCGAGGAAGCCGGCGAAGGTGATCAGGTCCCAGGCGGTCTTGAAGTCGCCGAGGTCCTCGACGTAGTCGATCCGGGTGTCGCCCTGCGGGACGTAGCCGAGGGTCTCGCCGAGCACCCGCTGCTTGCTGCTCACCTTGGCGGCGTTGGCGGCCGGCTCGGCGAGCGCGGCACCGTCCCCGCCGCCGAGCAGGTTCAGCCCGGACCAGGAGCGCACGGCCAGGTTCCGCATCGCGAACATCGGTGCGAGCACCGCCTTGACCAGGGTCTCCCCGGTCTTGCCGTCGTTCCCGGCGTACGGCAGGCCGCGCTCCTCGGCCAGGGCCGCCAGCGCGGGCAGCCGGGCCCCGGTGGACGGCGTGAAGTCCACGTACGGGCAGCCGGCGGTGAACGCCGCGTACGCGTACAGCGAGCTGGCCGGCAGCACCTCGGCGGGGCCCGCCAGCGCGTCCCGCAGCGCGGCGAGGTCGTGATGGGCCGGGTGCGCGGTGGCGGCCGGTTCGGTGGTGGAGACGTTGACCACCACCACCCGGTCCAGGGCGTGCCGGCTCCGGAAGTCGGTCAGGTCGCGGGCCACGGCGGCAGCCCGCTCGGCCTGGGTGCCCTCGGTCGGGGCGGGGCGCAGCGCCGCCTCGACACCGGCCAACTCCCCGCTGAGGGCGTCCAGCAGCCGGCCGGGCAGCACCCCGGCGGCGGCGAGCGCCTCGGCCCGCTTGCTGAGCGGGCAGGCCACCACGTCATGGCCGCCGAGGACGAGGTCGGCGAAGGCCGGCAGGGCGGGCCCGCGCAGCTCGGGCAGCTCGGTGACGCAACCGGTCGGGTCGGTGAGCCCGGCCCGCAGGGCCAGCGCCCCGACGATGCTGGTGGTCGCGACCGAGCCGCGCGCTCCCATCAGCCAGACACCCGTACGCATCGTGCTCCCTCCCCAGGGTCGGGTCGGTCCGCCGGTGCGGCCGGGGAATCCCGGTCCGGCCGCACCGGAGGGCCGTGCTTGGTCGTGCCGCGCCGGAGGGGCTCCGGTGGCACGTTCCCCGGAATCCGACCTCATCCCCGCCGCGGGGCGCAACCGCGGCGGGCCCTCGCCGGTCGGGTTCCGGGAAACCTCCTCGGGCGGCGCCTGCGGGCGCCGCGTGGGTCAGGCGGCCACTTCGGCCAGCGCCGGTTCCACCTCCGTCCAGCTGGCGAGCTCCGCCGAGCGGGTCACCGCGTCCAGCACCAGCTGGACCTGCAACGCGTCGGCGAACGACGGCGCCGGGTCGGTGCCGGTGGCGATCGCCTCGACGAAGTCGCGCATCTGGTGGGTGAAGGAGTGCTCGTAGCCGATGATGTGGCCGGGCGGCCACCAGGCCGACATGTACGGGTGGTCGCCCTCGGTCACCAGGATCCGGGTGAAGCCCTGCTCGGCGGTGGGCCGGGTGGCGTCGTAGAACTCCAGCTCGTTGAGGCGTTCCAGGTCGAAGACCAGGGTGCCGAGCGAGCCGTTGATCTCCACCCGGAGGGCGTTCTTGCGGCCGGTGGCGAACCGGCTCGCCTCATACGTGGCGAGCGCCCCGCCGTCGAGCCGGGCCACGAACGCCGCCGCGTCGTCCACGGTGACCTGACCCATCGCCTGGCCGTGGCCGTCGGCCTGCGCGGCCAGGCCGCTCGACCCGGCCGGCAACGGCCGCTCCTTGACGAAGGTCTCGGTCACCGCGCTGACCCCGGTGATCCGCTGCCCGGTGACGTACTGGGTGAGGTCGATGATGTGCGCACCGATGTCACCCAGCGCGCCGGAGCCCGCCTTGTCCTTTTGCAGCCGCCAGACCAGCGGGAACTGCGGGTCCACGATCCAGTCCTGCAGGTACGCCGCGCGGACGTGCCGGATCTCGCCGAGCCGACCGTCCGCGACGAGCTGCCGCATCATGGTGACCGCGGGCACCCGGCGGTAGTTGAACCCGCACATCGCCCGGGTCCCGGCAGCCCGGGCCTGGGCGGCGGCGGCCGCCATCTGCCGAGCCTCCTCGACGGTGTTGGCGAGCGGCTTCTCGCACAGCACGTGCTTGCCGGCGGCCAGCGCGGCGATGGCGATCTCGCAGTGGCTGTCCCCCGGTGTGCAGATGTCGACCACGTCGATCTCGTCGGACTCGACGAGCCGCCGCCAGTCTGTGGTGTGCCCCTCCCAGCCGAGCCGGCCGGCGGCGTCGGCCACCTTCAGCTCGTCCCGGCCGCAGATCAGCGCCATCCGCACCCGCGCCGGCAGGTCGTACACGCGGTTCACGGTGCGCCACGCCTGTGAGTGCGCGGCGCCCATGAACGCGTAGCCGACCATGCCGACCCGCAGGACATTGTCGTGATTGGACAAGGTGGGTCTCCCCCCGTGTATCAGAACCCGAGCTTCAGGTAGTCGCCCGCGTTCTCCTTGGTGATCGTCTCGGAGGCGAGCACGATCTCCTTCGGGACCTGGAGTTCCACCAGGTCCGACATGCCCTTGTTCTGGCCGATCAGGCGGGCCAGCGAGATGGCCGAGGAGGCCATCGACGGGCTGTAGGTGACGGTCGCCTTCAGGACGGTGTTGTCGGCCTGGATGTCCTCCATGGCCTTCTTCGAGCCGGCGCCGCCGACCATGAAGAATTCCTTGCGGTTGGCCTGGTTGACTGCGGCGAGGACGCCGATGCCCTGGTCGTCGTCGTGGTTCCAGAGCGCGTCGATCTTGGGCAGCGCCTGGAACAGGCCGGTGGCCGCCTGCTGGCCGGAGTCGGCGGTGAACTCGGCCGGCCGGCGGTTGGCCACCTTCAGCCCGTACGACGCCAGGGTGTCGGCGAAGCCCTTGGAGCGTTCCTGGGTCAGCTCCAGCGAGTCGATGCCGGGGATCTCGCCGATCACCGGGTTGCTGACGCCCTTGGCCTTGAGCTGCTCGTAGATGTAGGTGGCCGCGGCCACCCCCATGCCGTAGTTGTCGCCCTTGATCTGCAGGCGGTAGGCCCGCGCGTCGGGGAAGGCCCGGTCCAGGTTGACCACCGGGATACCGGCCTTCATCGCCTCCAGGCCGAACGCGTTGAGCTCCTTGCCGTCGTGCGGCAGCAGCACGATCACGTCGGGCTTCTGGGAGATCAGGGTGGACAGCGCGGCGCGCTGGGCCGCCGCGTCGGCGCCGGCCTCCACGGACTTGAGCTCCACGTCGGAGTACGCCCCGGCCTGCGCCTTGGCGTTGTTGGTGATCGCGGCGATCCAGCCGTGGTCGGCGGCCGGCGCGGAGAAGCCGATGGTCACCTTCTTGCCGGGCTCGCTGTTGCCGCCGGTCGCGGCGGCCTTGGTCTGCGCGGCGGTGGGCGCCTGCTCGTTGCTGGTGCAGCCGGCGAGCACGACGCCGGCGGAGAGCGCTGCTCCACCGAAGAGCAGCCGGCGGCGCGACAGGTCGCGACCCTGCGTTGTCATGACGGCCTCCTGGATGAGGTGGTGGGGTGAAAATGGGTGTGCTGGGCCCGGCCACCGTCGCTGTCGAGGTGGCCGCCGGTGTCGCGGTCGGATCAGGTGGTGCTGGTGGCCCGGTTGCGGCGGAGGAACTGGGTGAGGCTGCCGAACTGGACCTGCTGGACCAGGACGGCGGCGACGATGATGCCGCCCTTGACCATGTTCTGGGCCTCCGTGGAGAGGCCGTTGATGGCGAAGAGGTTGGTGATGGTGGAGAAGATGATCACGCCGAGCAGGGAGCCGACGATGGTCCCCCGTCCGCCGCTGAGCAGCGTGCCGCCGATGATCGCGGCGGCGATCGCGTCCAACTCGTAGAGGTTGGCCATGGCCGCCTGCGCGGAGGTGGCCTGCGAGGTGAGCATGACCGCGGCGATACCGCAGCACAGCCCGGAGAGTGCGTAGAGCAGCAGGGTGTGCCGGCGGACGTCGATGCCGGCGAGCCGGGCCGCCTCCGGGTTGCCGCCGACCGCCACCGTGCGGCGGCCGAAGGTGGTGCGGTTGAGCAGCACCCAGCCGGCCACCACCACCGCGGCGAGGATGTAGACCAGCAGCGGGATGCCGAGCAGGTTCGTGCTGGCGATGCCGTTGATGAAGGTGTCGTTCGAGACCTGGGTCTGCTTGTCGGAGATCTCGGCCGCCAGGCCGCGGGCGGCGACCATCATGGCCAGCGTGGCGATGAACGGCACCAGCCGCCCGTACGAGATGAGCAGGCCGTTGACCAGGCCGACCGCGAGCCCGACGGTCAGCGCGCTGAAGATCATGCCGCCGGCGCCGTAGCTCTGGGTGGCGAGCGTGGTGGACCACACGCCGGCGAGCGCGACGATCGCGCCGACCGACAGGTCGATGCCGCCACCGATGATCACGAAGGTCATCCCGACGGTGACCACCCCGACCACCGAGGCGAGCTTGAGGATGGTGAGCGTGTTGCCCCACACCCAGCTCGCGTTGCCGTAGAGGTCGGGCCGGGTGAGGATGCCGATGACGACCAGCACCAGCAGGGTGGCCAGCAGGCCGAGGTTGCGCCGGGCGCCCTCGCCCCCGTCACCGCGCCACCAGGAGAGCCGGGCCGGCGGCTCGGCCTTCGCGGTCTCGGCCGGGTTGACCGGCGGCGACTGGGCCGGCAGCCCCGCCGCCCGTTCCGGTGTGGCCGTGGGTGTCGTCTCGGTCATGCCGGCGCACCTTCCATGAGGGACCCCGCCATGACGAGGTCGAGCACGGTGTTCTCGTCGATTTCGCCGGCCGGGGCCTCCCGGACCACCCGGCCCTCCCGCATCACCAGCACCCGGTCGGCCAGGCCGAGCACCTCGGGCACCTCGCTGGAGACCAGCAGCACCCCGACGCCCCGCGCGGCGAGGGCCCGGATGACCTGGTACAGCTCGGCCCGGGCACCCACGTCCACGCCCCGGGTCGGCTCGTCGAGCAGCAGCAGCCGGGTGTCCCCGAGCAGCCACCGGCCGACCACCACCTTCTGCTGGTTGCCGCCGGAGAGGGTGCGCACCGGCCGGCGCACGTCGCGGGGCCGCAACTCCAGGGAGTCGGCGATCTGGTCCGCCTCGGCCCGTTCCCGGCGGGCGTCGGTGAAGCCGAGGCGGGCGTACCGGCCGAAGGTCGCCAGGGTGACGTTGCGGTAGATCGGCTCGCCGAGCAGCAGCGCCTGGCTCTTGCGCTCCTCCGGGGCCATGCCCATGCCGGCCCGTACCGCCGCGCCGACGCTGCCCGGGCGCAGCGTGCGGCCGCCCATCCGGACCGTGCCGGCGTGCGCCCGCCGGGCGCCGTAGATGGTCTCCAGCAGCTCCGAGCGGCCGGAACCGACCAGCCCGGCGATGCCGACGATCTCCCCGGCCCGCACGGCCAGCGACACGTCGGCGAACTCCCCGGACCGGGTCAGCCCGTCGACCCGCAACAGCTCCGCGCCGGCGGTCTCGTCGGCCGGGCGCTCCGGGAAGACGTACTCGATGGTCCGCCCGGTCATCCGGGCGACCAGGTCGTTGGTCGGGGTGTCGCGGGCCGGCAGGTTCGCCGCCGTGGTCCGGCCGTCCTTGAGTACGGTGACCCGGTCGCCGATCTCGCGGATCTCCTCCAGCCGGTGCGAGATGTAGATGACCGCGATGCCCTGCGCGGTGAGTTCCCGGATGATCCGGAACAGGTTGCCCACCTCGTCGTGGGCGAGCACGGCGCTCGGCTCGTCCATGATGATCAGTCGGGCCTCGTGGGAGAGCGCCCGGGCCATGCTGACGATCTGCTTGCCGGCGGCGGGCAGGTGCCGGACCAGCCGGCCGGGCGGGATCTCCGGGTGGCCGAGCCGGGCCAGGATCTGCCGGGTACGCCGGGCCATGTGGCCGCGGCGGACGAAGCCGAGCCGGCGCGGCTCGTGACCGAGGAAGGCGTTCTCCGCCACCGACAGGTCCTCGACCAGGTCGAGCTCCTGGTAGATGGTGGCGATCCCGGCCCGCATCGCGGCCTGCGGGTTGGCGAAGCTCGCCGGCTCACCGCGCCACTCGACCTCGCCGGAGTCCGGCCGGTGCACCCCGGCGAGCACCTTGATCAGGGTGGACTTGCCGGCGCCGTTCTGACCGAGCAGGCAGTGCACCTCGCCGGCCCGGACCTCCAGCTGCACCCCGTCCAGCGCGCGTACCCCGGGGAAGGTCTTGACGACGTCGGTGAGGCGCAGGACCACCTCGCCCGCGACGGTGTCGGCGGGGGCCGCCACCAGCGGCTTTGTCACGTCGGCCTCCTTGCTGTCCGCCGGCGCGGCGGGCGGTTCCGGGACGGCGCGCATCCCCTGGCCGGCCCCACCGACCCCGCGCCGTCCCGGAACGGCCCCGTCTTCGTGCTGAGTCACGATGCCTCCTCAGTTCGCGACTGCGGGGCTCGCAAACCCGGCTCACTCCTCGCGCTCACGACGCCTCCCCGAAGGCCAGGTCGCTGGCGAGCACGGCGGCGCCGGCCACCCCGGCCCGGTGGCCGAGCTCGGAGAGGACGACCGGCAGGTTGCCGGTGGCCAGCGGCAGCGACCGGCGGTAGACCACGCTGCGGATCTCGGCGAGCAGGATGTGGCCGAGCTGGGCGAGCCCACCACCGATCACGATCATCGACGGGTTGGTGAAGCTCACCAGCCCGGCCAGCACGCTGCCGACCCGGCGGCCGCCGTCGCGGATGAGCTGGATGCAGGTGACGTCCCCCTCGACCGCCCCCTGCGCCACGTCCAGCGCGGTCACCGTGCCCCGCGCGGCCAGCCGGTCGGCGAGCGCCGGGGAGACCCCGGCCCGGGCCGCCGCGGTGGCTTCCCGGGCCAGCGCGGCGCCGCTGAAGACGGCCTCCAGGCAGCCGAGGTTCCCGCAGGAGCACATCGGACCGTTCGGATCGACCTGGATGTGGCCGATGTCGCCGGCGCACCCGTCGGTGCCCCGGTAGACCTCGCCGTTGAGGTAGATGCCGCAGCCGATACCGGTGCCGATCTTGATCAGCAGGAAGTCGTCCACCGAGTGGGCGACCCCGCCGTGCCGCTCACCGATTGCCATGATGTTCACGTCGTTGTCGACCACCGCCGGGCAGCCGTGCTCGCGGGTGAGCACCTCGCGCACCGGGAAGCGGTCCCAGCCCGGCATGATCGGCGGCGAGACGGGCACGCCGTCCCGGAAGCTCACCGGCCCGGGGACGCCGATGCCCACCGCGTCCAGCCGCTCGTACGCCCCGTCCACCTTGGCCTTGTGCAGCAGCTCGTTGACCCGCTGCAGGATCACCTTCGGGCCGGAGCGGATGTCGGCCGCCTCGGTGTACGCGGCCACCGGCTCGAGCCGGCCGTTCACCACCTCGACGTCGATCGAGCTGGCGCCCAGGTCGACCGCGGCGAAGCGCAGGTGCGGGCTCAGTTCGACCAGCGTGGAGCGCCGTCCGCCACGGGACGCGGCCAGCCCCGCCTCGGCGACGTACCCGAGCCCGACCAGCCGCTCCAACTCGGCGAGCAGGCGGGGGCGGGGCATCTGCAGGCGGTCGCCGAGCTCGGCCCGGGACACCGCCCCTTCGTCCCGGAGCAGTCGCAGGAGTCGTACGTGCAGGGGGTCCACAGTCCGCACCGGCACACCTCCGCATCGGAGTGGTTCACATCGACGCAACGGCGACGTGTCGTGTCCGACACAGTAGGAGCCTTCCGGGTCACGTGTCCATAGCTTCGGCACATCTGATCCAAACTTTTGTCCATGTGAACAAAAGCCGGGGTGTGGATCACGAAAAGCGTGATCCTCTTCAGATCAATGGACGGCGCGGCGTGACCGCCCGACAGCGGCTGGTCGGCCATCTGGCTGAACCACGGTTCGCCCGACCGCCACCGCCCCGGCCGCGACGGGCGACGAGCGCGGCGGGCGCGGCGGGCGCGGCGGAGTCAGCGGCCGGTGGTGGGCTTGCGCTTCTTCCTGAGCTTGCGGTCGTCGCGCAGCTCGACGTACGGCTCCGACTCGGCGGGGTGCCCGGCCGCGATGGCACGACCCCGCTCCAGCTCGGCATCGAACTCCGCGCCGAGCAGGATGGCGATGTTGGTCAGCCAGAGCCAGACCAGGAAGACGATCACGCCGGCCACCGACCCGTACGTCTTGTTGTACGAGCCGAAGTTGCCGACGTAGAGGGCGAACAGCGCGGACACGACCAGCCAGATCACCACGGCCAGCACGCCGCCGGGGCTCACCCAGCGGAAGCCACCGTGGCGGGCGTTCGGCGAGGCCCAGTAGAGGATGGCGAACATCAGGCTCACCAGGATCAGCAGCACCGGCCACTTGGCGATGTTCCAAACGGTTACGGCCGTCGAGCCCAGGCCGATCGCGCTGCCCACCTGCGTGGCCAGCTTGCCGGTGAAGACCACGATGACCGAGGCGGCCAGCAGCATCACCCCGACCAGGAAGGTCACCCCGAGCCGGATCGGCAGCGTCTTCCAGATCGGCCGGCCCTCCGGCACGTCGTAGATCCTGTTGGAGGCACGCATGAACGCGGCGATGTAGCCGGAGGCCGACCAGAAGGCGCCCAGCACACCGACGACCGCGGCGATACTGGCCAGGCCGCCCGAGCTGCTCGCCTGGGCGATCGCGATGTCGATGATGTGCCGGATGGTCGGCTGTGGCGCCGTCTGGTCGAGGGTGTCCTTGACGCCCTTGACGGCACCCGGGCCGAGCAGGCCCACCACCGAGATGAGCGCCAACATGCCCGGGAAGATCGAGAGCACCCCGTAGTAGGTGAGCGCGGCCGCCCGATCGGTCAGGTTGTCCTGCTGAAACTCCCGGACCGTGCGCTTGAGCGCCGCCTGCCACCCGGCGCCCGGCAACGCCGTCGCGCGCTCCGGGCCCTCGTCCGGGCCGGCCGGCCCGGTCCGCCCCGAACCGTCCCGTCCGCCCGAGGTGTTGCCCGAATCGTCGCGGTCCCACCCGCCCCGGGCGGAAGACTCGTCGGTGGCCATCGGCCCTCCCTCGTGGTCGGCGTTGTCCCCACGAGTGCCCGACGGCAGGCCGGTTAACCGCCTACTTGTAGAGCAACCTCCCCATCCGCCGGGAGGCGAGCGCGAGCATCCCGGCGGTCAGCGCCAGCAGGTATGCCACGTCCGCCAGCCACGACCAGCCGGACACCCCCACGCAGACCTCGCGGATCAGGTGCACCGACCGGTAGAGCGGGGTCACCTCGACCACCCACCGCAGCGCGGCCGGATAGGCCTCGGCGGGCACGAACGTCCCGGAGAAGAGGAAGAGGGTGAACTGGGCCGACCCCATCAGGTCGAAGTCCTGCCAGCTGCGCAGGAGGGTGGAGACGGTCATGCCGAGCGCGCCGAACGCGAAACCGATCAGCACCGCGGCCGGGAAGGCGAGAACGGCCCGCGCGGCGGTGGTCAGGTCCATCGCCACCATGATCATCAGGAAGGCGGCGGAGTAGAGGCTGCCCCGGATCATCGCCCAGCCCAGCTCGCCGAGGGCGATCTCGAACGGCTGCACCGGGGTCGCGATGATCCCGTCGTACAGCTTCATGTACTTCATCTTCCCGAAGAAGTTGAAGGTGGTCTCCGACAGCGCACCGCTCATCGCCGAGGAGGCGAGCATCGCCGGGGCCACGAACGCGGCGTACGACACCACCTGCCCGCCGGGCAGGGTGAGGTCGCCGACCAGGGCGCCCACCCCGACCCCGATCGAGAACAGGTAGAGCACCGGCTCCAGGAAACCGGAGAGCAGCACCAGCCAGTACGCGCTCCGCAGCGCGGTGAGATTGCGCTCGGCGACCGAGGCGGAGCGGCGCGGCGCCCCCTCGAAGCTGACCAGCCGGGGCAGGACGAGACTGACCACGACATCCTCCCCTAGACGACGAGCGAGCGGCGGAACACGCGCCGGGCCAGCAGCCCGCCGGCGGCGGCCCAGGCGGCGAGGTAGAGCAGGTGGCCCGTGATCGACCACTGCGGAGCGACGCCCAACGTGGCGGCCCGGCAGAGGTCCACGGCGTGCCAGAGCGGGGTCGCGTAGGCCACCTGGCGCAGCCCCGCCGGCAGCGACTCGACCGGGAAGAACACCCCGGCGAAGAGGGTCATCGGGATGATCGCGAAGCGGAACAGCAGGGCCAGGTAGCTGTCGCTGGGCACGGCGGCGCTGAACGCGAAGGTCGGCGCGGCGAGGGCCAGGCCGAGCAGCAGGCTCACCGGCAGGACGGCCACCGCCCAGGGCGACCGCAGCGCCCCGAACAGGGCCGTCACGAGCAGGAACGCCGCCGTGCTGGTGAGCACCCGGAACAGCACGTAGGCGAGGTGGCCGGCGAGGATGTCGCCGATCCGCAACGGCGCCGCCACCTGGGCGTGGTAGGTCCGGATCCAGCGGAAGTTGCTGTGCACCGGCCAGGTGGACTCGGCGACCGCGATCTGGAGCGCGGTGGAGGCGATCAGGCCGGGCACCAACCAGTGGAGGTAGGGCACCCCGCCGACACCCCGGTCGACGTACGCGCCGACGCCGACGCCGAAGCCGAGCACGGTGAGCACCGGCAGCAGGAAGGACGAGAAGACGCTCGCCCGCCAGGTGCGCCGGTAGCCGACCAGGTAGTGCGCGAGCACCGCCAGCGCCGGCACCCGGGGCATCGCCGGCCCAGCCCGCTCCGCCACGCTCACGTCGACCCCCCGTCCGCCGTCCACGTCGTTCCTACCGCTCGGGTACGACAAGACCGCCCACCCTACGACGGCACCCCGAGACCGTCGTGCCGTTTTCGGCTGGCCGGCGAACTCCCGCCGGCCGCCGCCGGCGCGACGGACACCACCTCGGACGGTGAACACCCCGTGATCACGGTCCGTCACGTCGATTGCGGCGGCCGGCATCTGATGCCGCGCCCTTTGCTCTGCAGCCACGGACGCAGCGGACACCCAGCGTGCCTGCTGCGCCCGTGGCTGCAGAGCAAAGCGGGTGCAGGGGAGTTGGCTGGCCGCAGGAGGTCGGTCAGGAAGAAGCAGCTCAGCGGCGTTTTCCCGAGCCGAATGGCTGGGTTAGGTCGGTTGGTCCGTGGCGTCCCCGATCACGCTGCGTGCCGGATAGCCGGAACCTCACAATGTCACTCTGTGTCAACGACTGGCATCGGTTGTACAAAGTTGGCGTGCACCGGCGCACGCCGCCACCGCTACGGCCGCTCGGCGACCCGCGCGACGAACACGCGCCAGGCATCGGGGCTGACAACCAGCACCGGGCCGCTCGGGTCCTTGGAATCGCGCACGGCGACCACGCCGGGAAGGTTGTCGGCAACCTCGATGCAGGCGCCGCCGCTGCCGTTGCTGCGGGTGCTCTTGCGCCACCGCGCGCCGGTCAGATCCATGTCTCTGCCACTTCCGCTATCAGATCGAGGGACTGCTGGTGCGATAGTGCCTCGCCGCGGATCGACTCCCAAACCTCAACCATTTGCTGCACATACTCCGCGCGGTCGATCGCCTGCCCGTGGCGTTGCCCTTCCAGGTAGACGATGTTCTCCCCGGCTGGCGAGGTGGCGATCACGAAGGGGCCGTCGAGCCCAGCGTACGCGCCGGCGGTCAGTGGCACGACCTGGATACGGACCCGCGGAAGCGTGGAGTCCAGCTTCACCAGGTGCTGCAACTGCTCGCGCATCACCTCCGGTCCGCCAATGCGGCGACGCAGCACGTGCTCGTCGACAACCACGCTGAGCAGCGGCGGCCGGTCCCGGGTGAGCACACTGTGCCGGTCGAGCCGGGCCATCACCTGCTGCTCGATCTCGTCTGCTGCGAACAGGCCGGCACCGGCCAGGACGGCACGGGCATACCCCTCGGTTTGCAACAGGCCCGGCACGTAGAGCGGCTCGAACCAGCGCAGCGCTGTGGCCTCCTGTTCGATGCCGGCCCAGTCGCGGAACCACGGGACCACGGTCTCCCGGCTGATCCGCCGCTGGATGCGTTCGAACCGCCCGTCCGCGCCGAACACGGTGTCGCACCGGCGCGCGAAGTCGAGGCTCGGCCGGCGTTCGGAGGTCTCCACCTTGGCGACCAGGGCACCCGAATAGCTCAGCGCCTCGGCCAGCGCGGTCTGCGACATGCCGCTGCCGGCCCGGGCGAGCCGCAGTTCCTCCGCGAAGTGGTCCAGCATGGACGAGCTTTCCACGGACACCCTCCGTACATCTTCGTACCGCCTTGGGCCGGCCGCCGTACGCGCTGGTCGTCGGCGCGCGGGACCTCCCACCGTAGTCGCGTCCTCAGCAGACTGTCACGCAGCGGAACCGCTCACGGGATCGGACGGCGGGCGGAACCAGGCCGGGGGCGTCCTGCGGACAACGAGGTCCAGGGCGCCCCCTCCCACCCCGACGGAGGCTCACCATGCACGGACCGCAGGAGCCGCGCGGACCGCAGGAGCCGCATGGGCTCGAGGAGGGCACGCACTGATGCCCCGCTACCGCCCGCACGTCGCGGCGCGCCCGTCCTGGCGGTGCCGGGTGTGCGGGGCCGCATGGCCGTGCTCCCCCGCCCGGCTGGCGCTGCTCGGCGAGTACCGCGAGAACCGGACCGGCCTGCTGATCTACCTCGGCACGCTGATGCACGAGGCCATGACCGACCTGACCGGCCAGCTCCCGCCGCAGCGCCTGACCGACCGCTTCCTGACCTGGGCCAGAGCCCGTTGAGCCGAACCGTGATCGCTGACAGCTCAGCTGCTCGACACGCCGCCACGAGTGCAGCCTGAGCGTCAACGATCGGCGCCACGCACCTCAGTCGACGAGGGTGCGGCCGGTGAGGTGGAGGAAGACGTCCTCCAGGCTGCTGCGCCGGACCAGGACGCTGGCCGGCACGAGGCCGCGGGCGCTCACCTCGGCCGCCGCCGCGTCGCCGTCGGCCACGTAGAGCAGGATCCGGTCGGGCAGCACCTCGACCCGCTCGCCCAGCCCGCTCAGCTTGCCGGCGAACATCTCCTGCGACTCGGCGGCGAAGCGCAGCTCGACCACCTCGCGGGTGGAGTGCCGCTCGATGAGGGTGCGGGGCGACCCCTCGGCCACGATGCGGCCGCCGTCCATCACCACCAGCCGGTCGCAGAGCTGCTCCGCCTCGTCCATGTAGTGCGTGGTGAGGACCAGCGTGACGCCCTGCTGCTTGAGCCGGAACAGCCGCTCCCAGACCAGGTGCCGGGCCTGCGGGTCGAGGCCGGTGGTGGGCTCGTCGAGCAGCACGATCTCCGGGTTGTTGACCAGCGCGCGGGCGATGGTCAACCGGCGCTTCATGCCGCCGGACAGCGGCTCCACCTTGCTCTCGGCCCGCTCGGTGAGCTGGACGAAGTCGAGCAGCTCGGCGGCGCGCTCGCGGGCGACCCGGCGCGGGATGCCGAAGTAGCGGGCGTAGGTGGTCAGGTTTTCCCGGACGGTGAGCTCCGGGTCGAGGCTGTCGAGCTGCGGGCAGACGCCCAGCCGGGCCCGGATCGCGGGACCGTCGCGGACCGGGTCCATGCCGAGGATGCTCAGCTCCCCGCCGGAGGGCGGAGAGATACAGCCGATCATGCGCATGGTCGAGGACTTGCCCGCCCCGTTCGGCCCGAGGAAGCCGAACGCCTCGCCCGGGTGCACCGCCACGTCGATGCCGTCGACGGCGGTGAAGTCGCCGAACCGCTTCACCAGCCCCCGGGCCTGGATGAGTGGTTGAGCACTGGTCACCGGCCGACCCTAGCGGCCGGGTCCGACAGACTCGACCGGTTAACCACCGCCACGGATGCCGGACACTGGGCGTAGCGTCAATCACTCGGAGTGACGCCGCGGTGGGCAGCACCGCCAACCCCTTCACCTGGACATCACCTGCCATTGCGGACAGATCGCACCGATCATCGGACAAAACCAGCCCCCGGCAATGTCGACCGCCTACACATTCGTGAAAATCGCTCCGAAACAAGTGTGCAGCGAGTAATTGCGACCCATTCTCGTTACTTGGCGCAATCACGTCCGGCAATGGTTCCATAATGTGAACTATTCGCGTATCGTGCCCCCTCGTGTCGCCCGTTCGCCCGTCCGACGGCTCCGCGCCGACGCCCCTGCCCACCGGCCCGCAGGACACCGCGTCCAAGCTGGACAAGGTCCCGGTCGCGCTCCCGCCCGACGACGGGGCGGTCGGCGAGCCTCGGCAGGCCGACGACCCACCGCTCGCCGCACCCCCCGACACCCGGGAACTCGCCGCCCAGTTCGAGGACGAAAAGCCGGGACGGGTCCTGTCCGGACCGGTCGGGCTGCTGTTCACCGGAGTCACGGTCGCCGTCGCACTGCTCGCCCTCTGGCAGGTGTTCTTTCCGCTCCCTCAGGGCAGCAAGTACTACCTGATCATTTTCCTGACCGGCATCCTGCCGATGGTCTTCCTGGCGTACCCGTCAGGGATGCGGCGGCGGCGGCCCGCGACGGCGCCGACGGCGGGCGACCCGGTGGCGGACGGCGCGACCGCACCGGCCGCCGACGGCGCGCGGCGCGGCGGGCCCACCCTCGTCGACTGGCTGCTGGCCCTGGCCGCGCTGCTGAGCTGCCTCTACCCGGTGCTGCCGGTGACGCTCGGCGCGGGCGGCGGCGGGTACGACGCGTTCCTCGACCGGCAGGGCCTGCTCGTGCCGCTGGACGTGGCGATGGGCACCGTGCTGATGCTCCTGCTGCTGGAGGCGTGCCGGCGGACCACCGGCTTGATCCTCCCCGCCGTCTGCGTGCTCTTCCTGGCCTACGGCTACTACGGCGGGCTGCTGCCGCAGTCCTGGGCGGTGGCCCACGCCGGGCTCGACTTCGGGCAGCTCATCGACGCGTTCTACAACTCCGACAGCGGCTTCTACGGCACCCCGCTGGACGTGGCCGCCTCGTACATCGTGCTCTTCACCATCTACGGGGCGGTGCTCGACCTCTCCGGCGCCGGCCGGTTCTTCGTGGAGCTGTCCGCCGCCGCGTTCCGCCGCTCCCGTACCGCCGCCGGCCGGACCGCCGTCGCCTCCGGCTTCCTGCTCGGCACCGTGTCCGGCTCCGGAGCGGCCACCACGGTCAGCATCGGCGCGGTCACCTGGCCGATCCTGCGTCGCGCCGGCTACCCCGCCGAGCGGGCCGGGGGCATGCTGGCCGCCGCCGGAGTCGGCGCGATCCTGTCCCCGCCGACGTTGGGTGCGGCGGCCTTCATCATCGCCGAATACCTGGGCGTGTCCTACCTGCAGGTGCTCGGCTGGGCGACCGTGCCGACGATCCTCTACTACCTGGGCATCCTGCTCTCCGTCGAGATCGACGCCCGGCGCTCCGGCGTCCGCGCGGTGGTCATCGACAGCGGCTCCGCCTGGCGTCTGCTGGCCCGCTTCGGCTACCACTTCCTCTCGCTCATCGTGATCATCGTGGTGCTCGCGATGGGCGCCTCGGCGACCCGCGCCGTGGTGATCGCCACCGTGCTGGCCGCCGCGCTGTCCTTCCTGGACCGACGCCACCGGCTCACCCCGGCCCGCCTGGTCGAGGCGCTGCGCGGCGGCGTACGCGGGGTGCTCGCGGTGAGCGCGGTCTGCGCCGCGGCCGGCATCATCACCGCCACCACCACCAAGACCGGCCTCGGCCCGCAGGCCGCCGCACTGCTGGTGAGCGGGGCGCAGGCGGTCAGCTCCGAGCCGGCCGTGGTGCTGGCGCTCACCGCGCTGCTCGCCGCCGTCGCGCTCAGCCTGCTCGGCCTGGCCGTGCCGGTCACCGCGTCGTTCGTGATCGGCTGGGTGATCATCGGCCCGGCGCTGCTCAACCTCGGCGTCGCCGCCCCCGCCGCGGCGATGTTCGTCTTCTACTTCGCGGTGCTGTCCGAGGTCTCCCCGCCGACCGCGCTCGCCGCGGTGGCCGCCGCCGCGGTGACCGGCGGCCGGCTGGTCCCGACCATGTGGCAGACCCTCCGGTACGCGCTGCCGGCGTACCTGATCCCGATCGCCTTCGTCATCACGCCCACCGGTCTCGGGCTGCTCGGCATCGGCGGGGCGGAACGGATCCTGGTGGCCGGCGTGGTCTCCGCGCTCGGCGTCACCGTGCTGGCGGTGGCGGCCGGCGGCTGGCTGCCCGGCGTCGGCCCGGCCGGCGTGCCCGAGCGGATCGTCGGCGCGGTCGCCGGGCTGGTGCTGCTCTGGCTCGAACCCGTGCCCGTCACGGTCGGCGCCGTGCTGGCCGCGCTGGCCGTGGCGGGTGTGCTCGTCCGACGTGGATCCGCCGGCCGCGCCGGCGCCCCGTCGGTGCCGAAACAGCTGGTTCCTGGGGAGGAGAGAGAATGACACGGATCAACTCGCGGGTTGCCGCGGGCGTCGGAGTGCTGGCCCTCGTCGCGGCCGGTGCCGCCGGGTGCGGGGGCCGGCAGGACGGGGCGGCGACGGACGACGCCGCCAGCGAGGTCACCTGCAAGGTCACCAAGGACACCCGGGTCGGCATCGCCACCGGCAACGCCACCGGGGTCTACTACGTCGTCGGCAACGCGCTGGCCGGCCAGCTCTCGGCCACCACCGACGGCAAGCTCACCGGGACCGCCGCCGAGACCGGCGCCTCGGTGCAGAACGTCGAGCAGCTCGTCGCCGGCCAGTACGACGTCGCCTTCTCGCTCTTCGACACCGCGGTCAACGCGGTGCAGGGCAAGGGCAGCTTCAGCGCCCCGCAGCCGGTGAAGGCGCTGGCCCGGATCTACGACAACTACACCCAGGTGGTCGTGCGGGCCGACGCGGGGATCACCTCGGTCACCGACATGAAGGGCAAGAAGATCTCCACCGGCTCGCCCAAGTCCGGCACCGAGGTCATCGCCAACCGGCTGCTCACCGCCGCCGGCCTCGACCCGGCCAAGGACATCCAGGCGCAGCGGCTCGACCTGACCAAGACCGTCGACGGCATGAAGGACGGCAGCATCGACGGCTTCTTCTGGTCCGGCGGCCTGCCCACCGGCGGCCTCACCGACCTCTTCACCACCTCCGGCGACAAGGTGAAGTTCCTCGACCTCAGCCCGCTGCTGCCCAAGATGGCCGAGCTGAACCCGGCGTACCAGGCCGGGACCATCGGCAAGGACGTCTACCGGACCGCCGCGGACACCCCGACCATCCTGGTGCCGAACGTGCTGCTGGTCCGGGACAACCTCGACGCCAACGTGGCCTGCGCGATCACCAGGACCGTCTTCGAGAAGAAGGACGCCCTCGCCCAGGCCAACCCGGCCGCCAAGGCGATCGGCCTGGAGAACGCCCGCAAGACCGAACCGGTGCCGCTGCACCGGGGCGCGGACAAGGCGCTCAAGGACCTGGGCGCGAGCTGACCCGACGACGCCGGGCCCGGACGCCACGTCCGGGTCCGGCGTCCTACCCCGACCGGGAGACCCCGTGCCGCTCCCCCTCCCCGGCCGCGTACGCCGGCACCACCGCCCGCCGGGCCACACCCACCGGCTCTGGTCGGTGCGCACCCAACTGCTCGCGCCCATCCTGGTGGCGACGGTCGGCCTGGTGGTGCTCGGCGCCGTCCAGACCGACGCCGCGCTGGCCGCCTCCGCCGACGCCGACCGGGCCCGCGTCCTCGCTGGTACGGCCACCGCGACCGTCCGGCTGGTGCACGAGCTGGAACGCGAGCTGGGCGAGACGGCGGCGCTGCGCCAGCGCGGCGGCACGGCCGGCCGGCCGCTGGTCGACGCCCAACGGCGGCGGGTGGACGCCGCCGTCGACCACTACCGGTCCGCCAGCGGCGAGGCCCGCCGGGCCGCCCCCGACCTGGCTCCGGTGCTCAACGACGCGGACGGCCAGCTCGGCCAGCTCGACCCCACCCGCCGGCTCGCGCTGGGCGGTGACAGCGGCGACCCGGCGTACGTGACGCTGGTGGATTCGCTGCTCGCCGTCGCCGACGCCCTGCCGGCCCAGCTGCGCGACGCCCAGCTGGCCAACGGCGCCCGGGAGGTGGCCACGATGGCCACCCAGGAGCACCTGGCCGCCCTGGAACGCGACCTGCTGCGCGGCGTCTTCGTCCGGGGCGCCCTGGCCAGGGGCGAGCTGGTCCGGCTCGGCCGGTTGCGCGGCGCCCGGGAGCAGCGCCAGGCCGAGTTCCTCCGGATCGCCACCGGCCCGGCACGCGCCGCCTGGTACCGCCTGGCCGGCGGCGACATCGAGACGGCCCGCCGGATGCGGGACGAGGTGCTGGACACCGACGGCGGGCCGGAGGCGCTGAAGACCGACGGCGACGCCTGGTACGTGGCGCAGAGCGGCACGATCCGCCGCTACAACCTGCTCGGCCGGGAACTCTCCGAGGGTCTGGACCGGGACGCCGCCGCGCTGGCCCGGACCGCCCGGCAGCGCGCCCTGCTCACCGCCGGAGGGACCACCGCCGTCGCGCTCGCCTCGCTGCTCACCGCCGTGCTGCTGGCGGTACGCACCAGCCGCCGGCTGCGCCGGCTGCGGGTCGCCGCGCTCACCATGGCGAACCGGGAACTGCCGGAACGGATCACCGCGATCGCCGCGGGCGACGGCTGCCCGGGCGACGGCACGGCGACCCGGCTGACCGCCGGCATCCGCCGGGGCCGGGACGAGGTGGCCCAGGTGGCCGAGGCGTTCGACACGGTGAACAAGGCCGCCCTGCGGCTCGCCGGCGAGCAGGCCGAACTGCGGCTGGACGTGACCCGGATGGCCGAGGCGCTGGCCCGCCGGATCCGTACGCTGATCACCCGCCAGCTGCGGCTGCTCGACGAGTTCGAACGCGAGGAGACCGACCCGGACGCGCTGGCCCGGTTCTTCGCGCTGGACCACCTCGCCGCCCGCCTGCGCCGCAACGGGGAGAACCTGCTGGTCCTCGCCGGCGGCGAGCCGGGCCGCGGGCACGAGGGGGCGCTGCTCCTCGACGACGCGGTCCGGGCGGCGGCCTCCGAGATCGAGGACTACCCCCGGGTGGAGGTGGACGTGCCGACCGCGGCGGTGCACGGCGCGGCGGTCGGCAACCTTGTGCACCTGCTCGCCGAGCTGCTGGAGAACGCCACCGTCTACTCCCCGCCGGACGCGCCCGTGCTGGTGGACGGGCGGCGCACCGTCGACGGGGTCACGCTGCGGGTGCACGACCAGGGCATCGGCATCGGCGAGAGCCGGCTGGCCGAGATCAACGTACGGCTCGCCGCACCGGCCACGCTCTCCAGCGCCGCGGCCGGCAGCATGGGCCTGCACGTGGTGGCCCACCTGGCCGCCCGGCACGGGATCCGGGTGCAGCTGCACCACACCGACACCGGCACGGTCGCCCAGGTGGAGGTGCCCGAGTCCGCGTTGACCCGGGTCGAGTCGGCGACCCGGCGGGCCGACCGCCGGCCGACCGCCGGCCGCGACGCCCCCTGGTTCCGGTCCGGGCCCGCGCCGGGCCGCCCCGCGACCGATGCGGCGACGCCCGAACTGGACACCGCCCCGCTCGACCCGGCCGCCCTGCACCGCGCCCCCACCGTCGCCGTGCCGGTGGTCGGGGCTCGCCCGCCAGCGCCGGCCAGCGACGCCGGCCCGGTGCCGGGGACCGCGACCGGCCTCGCGCGCGGCGTCGCCGCCGTACCACCGCCCGGCACCACGGAGCTGGCGCCCGAAGCCGCCCAGGTCCGAGCATCCGGCACCCCGTCGGCGTCGCCACCGACCACCGGGGCCGCGCTGCCGCGCCGGATTCCCCGGGGCGATCAGCTGCCCGCACCCCTGCCCGTCACCAGCCCGCCGCCCCGACCCGCCGACGACCTGCTCGACCCGGAGGTGGTGCGGGCCCGCCTGTCCGCGCTCGCCGAGGGCGTGGCCAGCGCGACGCGGCGTACCCCGAACACCACACCCACCGGGAGAAACCCATGACCTCATCCGTCACCGCCGGACTCGACTGGCTGCTGGCGAACTTCGCCGAACGGGTGCCGGACGTGTCGCACGCCCTCGCGGTGTCCCAGGACGGGCTGCGGCTGGCCGCCTCCCCCGACCTCTCCGTCGAGCAGGTGGACCAGCTCTCCGCCGTGATCAGCGGGCTGGCGAGCCTGGGCGTGGGCGCCGCCCGGCTGATGTCCGCCGGCCGGGTACGCCAGCAGATCCTCGACATGGACGGCGGGGTGCTGCTGGTGATGGCGGTCGGCGAGCGGGCGTTGCTCGGCGTGCTCGCCGCGCCCGGCTGCGACCTGGGCCAGGTCGGCTACGAGACGGCGATGCTGGTCCAGCGGGTGGCGGAGGCGCTGGAACCGGCGGCCCGCCCGTGACCGGCCGCCCGCTTCGGCTGGCGGCCGCCCTGCTGCTGGCCGCTCTGGTCGCCGGCTGCGGTACGGCCGACCCCGGGCCGCGGGCGTGGCACGGCGGGCGGATCTTCCTCGCCACCGGCAACACCACCGGCGTCTACTACCAGCTCGGCGGCGGCTACGCGGACCTGATCAGCCGGCACCTGCCCGGCTACGAGGCACGGGCGGAACCCACCGGTGCCTCGGTGGAGAACATCAACCGGCTCGCCGGCGGCGACATGGAGATCGCCTTCAGCCTGGTCGACACGGCGGCGGACGCCGTCAAGGGGCGGGGCGTGTTCGACGGCCAACCGCAGCCGGTACGGGCGCTGGCCCGGGTCTACAGCAACTACACCCACGTGATCGTCCGGACCGGCGGGAAGATCGACCGCTTCGCCCAACTGCGCGGCAAGCGGGTCTCCACCGGCTCGCCGAAGTCCGGCACCGACATCATCGCCGGGCGGCTGCTGGCCGCCGCCGGGATCGACCCGGACCGGGACATCCGGCGGGCCAACCTGTCGCTGCCGGAGACGGTGAAGCGGATGCGGGCGGGCACCCTGGACGCGATGTTCTTCTCCGGTGGCCTGCCCACCCCGGGCATCAAGGACCTGCTCGCCGGCGCGCCGGGGACGTTCCAACTGCTCCCGCTCACCGACCTGGTCCAGCCGCTCGCCGCCCGGTACGGCTCGGTCTACACCACGGCGATCCTGCCGAAGGAGGCCTACGGCACCCCGGCGGCCACCCCGACCATCACCGTGTCGAACGTGATCCTGGTCGCCGCGGACATGCCGGACCAGCTCGCGTACGACCTGACCCGGGTGCTCTTCGCGCACCAGGACGAGCTGATCAGGGTGCACCCCGAGGCGGCCAACTTCACCCGGGAGAGCGCGGCGGGCACCGACCCGATCCCGCTGCATCCGGGCGCGGCCCGCTACTACCGCACCGGCTGAGGCTCAGACGTCGGCGGGGGCGGTGGCCGACCGGGCGGCGGCGACCAGCCGGTCGGTCTCGGCGGCCACCGCCTCGTCGTCGGCGGGCGTGCCCGGGTCGTAGCGGACCGTCCAGGTCAGCCCGTCCACCCCGGGCACCCGGCGGGCGGCGATCCGGCCGGCGCCGCCGGGCACCGGGTGGTGACTGGTGTACGCCACCGAGCGGGTGACCCGGGCCCGCACCTGGTGCGGCAGGTCGCCCGGGTCGAGCAGCAGGTAGGTCTCGGCGGGGCAGTCCGCCACCACCAGGTAGCCGTCCCGCTCGGCGACCCGCTCGGCCAGGGTGACGGTGAGCTCACGCCCCGACCAGACCGCCTTGAGGATGTCGTGCCAGCCGATCCGGTGCCCCCGACCGGGCAGCCAGAGGCCGAGGTTGCTGGCGACCAGCACGCCGTCGCCCTCGCCGTTGCCGGCGGCGGCCCAGGCGAGCACCCGCTCCTCGGCGGCCAGCGGCGGGCGGGCGGCGGGCGGCAGCTTCGGCTTGCGGTTGAACAGTCCCATTCACAGCCCTCCGGCGGCCTGCTCGCGTAGCGCCCGCGCGTGCTGCTCCAGCGAGAGCAGTTCACCGAAGAGCGCGAAGTACTCGTCCTTGTTGCTCACCGGGTTGATCCGCTGGATCTTCGACTTGAGGTCCTTGATCCGGCCGGTCACCGAGCCCCACTGGAGCTGGGCCAGGGTCACCGTGACATAGCGCGGGTCGGGCTCGCCGTCGATGCGCAACGGCTCGACGGCCAGCTCGCCGACGAGCGCCTGGCCCGCCAGGTCGTCGCAGGCGTCCCGGACCTGCTCGATCCAGACCGCGCCGCCGGTGGCCGCCGCCGCCCCGCCGGCCGCGGCGATGGCCGCCCGCACCGCCACGTGCACCGGGTGCCGGTATTCGCCCGCCTCCACCGCGTCGAACATCGGGCCGGCCAGCACCGGCTCCTGGAGGGCGAGCTTCAGCGCCTCCCGTTCGACCATCGACTGCGGGCTGTCCACCGTCGGCGCGGCCGGGCCGGAGCGGGCCGGAGCGGCCGCCTCGCCGGCCGGCCCGGACGCGGCGGTCAGCACCGCGCGTTGCACCGGCTCGATCTCCATGCCGAGGTCGCCGGCGAGCTTGCGGACATACTCGGGGCGCTTCTCCCGGTCCTTGATCTTGGCCACCAGCGGGGCGGCCCGACGCATCGCCTCCACCCGGCCGTCGACGGTGTCCAGGTCGTACCGGTTGATCACGTGGCGGAGCGCGAAGTCGACCAGCGGCTCGCGGCGGGCGACCAGGTCGCGGACCGCCAGATCACCCTTGGCCAGGCGCAGCTCGCACGGATCCATGTTGTCGGGGCTGACCGCGATGAAGGTCCGGCCGACGAAACGCTGGTCGTCCTCGAAGGCGCGCAGCGCGGCCTTCTGGCCGGCGGCGTCCCCGTCGAAGGTGAAGATGATCTCGCCGGCCACCGCGTCGGTGTCCAGCAACAGCCGGCGCAGCACGCCGATGTGGTCGGCGCCGAACGCCGTGCCGCAGGTCGCCACGGCGGTGCTCACCCCGGCCAGGTGGCAGGCCATCACGTCGGTGTAGCCCTCGACCACGACCACCTTGCCCTGCTTGGCGATCTCCCGCTTGGCCTGGTCGATGCCGTAGAGGACGTGCGACTTCTTATAGATCGGCGTCTCGGGGGTGTTGAGGTATTTCGGGCCGTCGTCGTCGTCGAACAGCTTGCGGGCGCCGAAGCCGATCACGTCGCCGGTGAGGTCGCGGATCGGCCAGAGCAGCCGGCGGCGGAACCGGTCGATCAGGCTGCCCGAGCGGGCCGGGCGGGACAGCCCGGCGGTGACCAGCTCGTCGTGGGTGAAGCCCTGCTGCCGCAAGTGCTTGGTGAGCAGGTCCCAGGCGTCGGGGGCGAAGCCGCAGCCGTAGCGCTCGGCGGCGGCCCGGTCGAAGCCGCGCCGGGCCAGAAACTCCCGGGCCGGGCGGGCGCCGGCGGTGCTGAGCTGGGCGCGGTAGAAGTCGACGGCGGCGGCGTGCGCGGCGACCAGCCGCTGCCGCTGCCCCTGCTGCGACCGGTTACGCGGGGCCGCCCGGTCGTCCTCCACGTAGCGGAGCTGGATGCCGGCGCGGTCGGCCAGCCGCTCGACGGACTCCACGAAGCTCAGGTGCTCGGCGTCCATCAGGAACTTGATGGCGTCGCCACCGGCCCCGCAGCCGAAGCAGTACCAGACGTTGCGGGCGGGCGAGACGTTGAACGACGGGCTCTTCTCGTCGTGGAACGGGCACAGCCCCTTGAGGTTGCCGCCGCCGGCCGACTTGAGGGTCACCGTGTCGGAGATGACCTCGGCGATCGAGGTGCGCTCGCGGACCAGCGCGATGTCCTCGTCCCGGATCCGCCCCGCCATCTCCGCCACCCCCTCGGCGTACATCCTGCCCTGCGGGACCGACGATCCGGCGGCCGGGGGACACCCGGTGTGGCGAATGCCGCGCGGGCTCGGCGGTTACGTCCCGCGGGCCGGCCCGGCGTCGTCGGCGATCTCGCCGGTCCGGCCAGAGCGGGCGGGTCAGGCCGACCGGCCCGCCCCCGCGCCCTGCCCGATCCGCGGGAACGGCTCGATGGAGAAGACCACTTCGACCGGCACCTCGAAGTACGCGGCGATCCGCAGCGCCAGGTGCAGGCTGGGCCGGAACTCGCCCCGTTCCAGGTAGCCCACGGTCTGGTAGTGCACGCCCAGCGCGTCGGCGAGCTGCCGCCGGGAGATGCCCCGCTCGGCGCGCAGCACCGCGATGCGGTTGTGCACGGTCTCACTCATCGACGCCCTCTCACCCCACCCGCTGCATGGCCTTCTCCCGGCGCGCCGCGACCCGGGAACCGGACTCGCGGCGGGCCGTCCGGCGCAGCACGACCGGGGCCAGGGTCAGCCCGAGCACGGTCCAGAGGCCCAGGACGCCGAACGTCTCCAGGTGCCGCCAGGACCCGCCCAGCTCGACGGCGGCCAGCTCCGGCGGCAGCAGCGCCGAGCGCATCCCCAACCCTAGCCAGTAGATCGGGAAGGCCTGGGCGACGGCCTGGAGCCAGCCCGGGTAGCCGTTGATCGGGTAGAAGATGCCGGAGAGCGCGATGAGGCCGAAGATCGGCAGCACCACCAGGCCCATGTTGCGAGGGTTCTCGATCAACGAGCCGATCACCGCGCCCAGCGGTAGCGTTGCCACCAGCCCGAGCGGCACCACCCAGGCCACCGTGAGCCAGGCGCCGCCATCGGTGAGCCGGATCCCGTCCAGGAAGAACAGCGCCGGAGTGAGCTGGAGGGCGAACCCGATCATCGCCACCGCCGAGAGCATGACGATCTTGCCGATCAGGTAGCCGAGCATGCCGTTCGGCGTCGCCTTGGCCCGCAGCAGCGTGCCGTCCTCCCGGTCGACGATGAGCTGCTGGGACAGCCCGAGCAGCCCGCCGAACGCGAGCCCCATGCCGAGCGCGCTGGGCAGCGTACGCGCGCCCAGGGAGAAGGAGGTGCCGGGCACGGAGGCCCCGCGCATGAAGAACATGGTGACCAGCAGGATGACGGTCGGGAAGAAGTAGTTCCACAGGTCCTGCGCGTTGGTGAAGGTGTTGCGCAGCTCGATCGCGCCGCGCTGGACGCCGGACCGGACGGCCGCCGTGGTCGGGTTCATCGCGTATTCCCCTGCCGCCACACCGAGGCCGCCGCCGTGCCGGCCCGGACCCCGGATTCCTCTTCGTAGACCAGTGCCATGTACGCGTCCTCCAGGCTGGCCCGGCGGATCTCCAGCTCCTGCACGCCGTCGCCGTGCTCGTTCAGCAGGTCGCGGACGAAGCCGGTGGCGTCGGCCGCGACGTGCACGAAGCGCTCGCCGTCCCGGGTCCACCGGATCTCCGCGTCCCCGGCAACCCGGCGGGCCAGCTCGTCGGGCGAACCGTCGGCGATGATCCGGCCGCCGGCCAGGATGAGAATCCGGTCGGCGAGCTTCTCCGCCTCGTCCAGGTCGTGCGTGGTGAGCAGGATGGTGGTCTCGTCCAGGTCGGCGAGGCGGTGCACCAGCTCGTGGAACTCGCGCCGGGCGGCCGGATCGAAGCCGACCGTCGGCTCGTCCAGGAAGAGCAACTCCGGGCGGCCGACGATGCCGACCGCCACGTCCAACCGGCGGCGCTGGCCGCCGGAGAGCTGGTGCACCCGCTTGCCCACGTGCGGCGTGAGCCCGACGGCGTCCAGCAGCTCATCGACCGGCCAGGGCCGGCTGATCCGGTCCGAGGCGTACGGCGCGTAGAAGGTGCCCAGGTGGGCCAGCAGGTCCCGGACCCGCCACTTGCCGTGGTCCCGCCAGGACTGGAGCACCACCCCCATCCGGGCGCGCCAGCGCTCGTCGCCCCGGCCGGGGTCGACGCCGAGGACGCGGACCTCCCCGGCCGAGCGCATCCGGAAGCCCTCGAGGATCTCGATCGTGGTGGTCTTGCCGGCACCGTTGGGCCCGAGCAGGGCGAGCACCTCGCCGCGCCGGGCGGTGAAGTCGACCCCGTGCAGCACGTCGACGGTGCCGTACCGCATGCGCAGGTCGCGGACGTCGAGGACCAGTTCCTCGTCGGGCGGGTGGGGAGTCGGAGCGACTCCCGGCAGTTCGACCGCAGTCATACCGCGAAATGTAGCATCCCTGCTACATGTCGAGGCACACCCGCTCCCCCGTCGGAAGCACGACAGGCCAGCCCCACCACTCTCGCCGATCTTGGCTACGGTGATACCCGCGATCGGGGAGGGGACCGCCGGATGGCCGACGACACGGAGCTGACCATCGCGCTCGCCGAGTACGAGCACCTGCGCGAGCTGAGCCGCACGGTGCACGACCAGTCCAGCGCCCGGTTCACCTTCTTCCTGGCGGTGGCGTCGGGAGCAACCGCCGTATCGGCCGGGCTGATCACCACCGGCCGGCCCGACGGCCAGATCCGCCCGGCGGTGCTGGCCGGGCTCGGCCTGCTGGTCCTGCTGCTCGGGGTCTTCGTCTTCGCCCGCCAGGTCGAGCTGAACGACCGGGGCCGCCGGTACGCGGTCGCGGCCACCGTGCTCCGCACCTACCTGGCCCGCCGCGCGCCCGGCCTGACCCCGTTCATCATCATGCCGACGTTGGACGACGCGGGTCCGTTCGCGCCCGAGCCGTTCCACCGGCACTGGTTCCGCGACCTGGTCAGCCAGGCCGGCATGATCGCGCTGGTGAACAGCGTGCTGGTCGCCCTGGCCGCCACCATGGCGGTGCTGCTGCTCGGCGGGCCGGTCTGGCTGGCGACAATGGTCGCGGTGGTGGTCGCCACCGCCTCGGTCGCCGGGCATCTGCGCGCAATCCGCCGCCGCGTCGCCCGCTCCGCCGCCCAGGTGGGCACCGTCCTCACCACCCGCTCGCTCGCCGAGCCCTCGCGGGTGGCTGGTTGATCACGAGGGTTGGCCGCTGCAAACCCGATCGGCGGCCCCGGCACGCCGAGAGGCGGACTCAGGCGGGCAGGGCGACGCTGGCTTCGTCGGCTTCCACCTGCGCGTTCCAGGTGGCCTTGGTGGAGCGCCAGCCCTCGTCGTCCATGCCGCGCCGCCAGTAGCCGGAGATGGACAACGCCTCCCGGGGCACCCCGCGCTCGACGCGCAGCAGCCGGCGCAACTCCTTGACGGCGGTGGCCTCGCCGTGGACGAAGGCGTGCACCCGGCCGGGCGGGAAGTCCAGCGCCCGGACCGCCTCGACCAGCGCCTCGCCCACCGGGCGGCCGGCGCGGTGCAGCCAGCACAGCTCGACCGCACCCAGGCTGGTCAACGGAAGCTCGTCGGCCGGGCCGCCGACCTCGAGGTAGACCTTCGCGGGCGCGCCGGCCGGCAGCCGCTCCAGGGCGGCGGCGATCGCCGGCAGCGCGCTCTCGTCCCCCACCAGCAGGTGCCAGTCGGCCGTCGGGTCCGGGGCGTACGCCCCGCCGGGGCCGGTGAACAGCACCCGGTCGCCGGGGCGCAGGCCGGCCGCCCACGGCCCGGCCAGCCCCTGGTCGCCGTGGTACACCACGTCGACGGTGAGTTCGCCGGCCGCCGCGTCCCAGGCGCGCACCGTGTACGCCCGCAGCCGCGGCCACTGCGCGGCCGGGAACTCCCGCTTGATGGTGGCCAGGTCCGTCGGGTGCGGATAGGCCACCCCGGCCGGCGGGAAGACGAACTTGACGTAGTGATCGGTGTACGCGCCCACCGGCAGGCCGGCCAGTTCCTCCCCGCCCAGCACCAGCCGGATCAGGTGCGGGGTGGGCCGCTCGGTCCGTACGACCGTGGCGGCGGTGACCTTCTTCGGGCGCTGCGTCATGCCACTTAGGCTAGCCTAAGTCGCCAGCCTCGCCGCCTCCGCCCGTGTCCCTCCGCAGGCCAGGGCCTGGCGAGATCCGGACAAAATCGGGGATGGTGCGCCTTGCCGACACGGAGAGGCAGCAACTTCCGGCATGTTGCCCGAACCCTTCCGCGTGGGGCGGGGCGGGTCAGCTGCGGACCAGGCGGACGTGCCAGGCCAGGGCGGCCGGGTCGGTGAGCGAGGCCACCTGGTCGATCACCACGCGCAGCCGCGCGAGGTCGTCGGGCGCCTCCCGCCACAGCGGCGCGAAGACCGGGTCGAGCGCGTCCGGCGCCCGGTCGACCAGGACGGCGACCAGTTCGGCGAGGATCTCCCGCTGCTGGGCGTACCGGGTGCCGGCGCCGGGGCGGCGCATCACGTAGCGCAGCGCGATGCCCTTGAGCAGCGCGCACTGCACCCGGATCCGACGCGGCACCACCAGATCGGCCGCGTACCGGCGGTGCGGGCCGGGGCCGTGCCGCTCCTGGGTGGCGGCCACCACGGTGGCGACGAAGCGGCCGGTGAGCACGCTGGTGGTCGCCTTCAGCGCCGCCAGGGCCCGGTGGCTGCCGTCGTACGCGGCGAGCGGGGCGAGCGCCGGCTCGGCGAGCAGTTCGACCAGGACCTCGTGCAGGTCCTCGGGGGCCTCCCCGGAGTACGTCGCGGCCACGTCGGCGCAGAGTGCCCGCCGCTCCTCGGGGTCGGCCAGCAGCGGCCGCAGGCTGACGTATCCGCCGTGGATGCCGTCCTCGACGTCGTGGACCGAGTACGCCACGTCGTCGGCCCAATCCATCACCTGCGCCTCCAGGCAGCGCCGGCCGCCGGGCGGGGCCCCGGCGCGCAGCCAGTCGAAGACCGGGCGGTCGTCGGGGTACACGCCGAACTTGCGCTCACCGGGCCGGCGCTCCCAGGGGTACTTGCTGACCGCGTCGAGGGAGGCCCGGGTCAGGTTGAGCCCGGCGGAACGGCCGTCCGGCCCGAGCACCTTGGCCTCCAGCCGGGTGAGCACCCGCAGCGTCTGCGCGTTGCCCTCGAAGCCGCCGCAACCGGCGGCGAGGACGTCCAGGGCGTCCTCGCCGTTGTGCCCGAAGGGCGGATGCCCCAGGTCGTGGGCCAGCCCGGCGGTGTCCACCACGTCCGGGTCGCAGCCGAGCCGGGCACCCATCTCCCGGGCGATCTGCGCCACCTCCAGCGAGTGGGTCAGCCGGGTACGCAGGAAGTCGTCGGTGCCCGCGGTGTGCACCTGGGTCTTCGCGGCGAGCCGGCGGAACGCCGCCGAGTGCAGCACCCGCGCCCGGTCCCGCTCATACGGTGACCGCCCGTACCCGGTGTCCTTGGGCGGCTCGACGACGAAGCGCCCTCCGTCCTCAGCGCCGGGACCCGGCTCACTCCTCGCGCTCACGGAGCACGCAGAACTCGTTGCCCTCCGGGTCGGCCAGCACGGTCCACCCGACGTCGCCCTGGCCGATGTCCACGTGCCGGGCCCCCATGTCGACCAGCCGCTCGACCTCCGCCTCCTGGTTCGCCGGGCGCAGGTCGAGGTGCAGCCGGTTCTTGCTCTCCTTCGCCTGGCTGACCGGGACGAAGACGATGCCGGGGAGCTGGTCCGGCGCCCGGCGGATCTCCACCTCGTCCGGCTTCTCGCTCACCACCTGGTAGCCGAGCGCCTCGGCCCACCAGTGGGCGAGCCGCGACGGGTCCTGGGCGTCCACGGTCAGGTTCTCCCAGACGCTGGTCATGCGGCCAACCCTTCTGCTGATCGACACGAGCGAGCCCAGGTTACGCCCGGAGCCGCCGGACGGCGCGCCGGGCGAGGCGGGGAACCCGTCGGGGGCCGCCAGCCGGCGCGCCGGCGGCCCCCGACCGCGCTCAGCGGGAGTCGGAGCCCTGGGTTTCCACCGCGGCTCGGCCGGCCTCCAGGCGGGCCACCGGGACGCGGAAGGGGGAGCAGGAGACGTAGTCGAGCCCGACCTCGTGGAAGAAGTGCACCGACTCGGGGTCGCCGCCGTGCTCACCGCAGACGCCGAGCTTCAGCCCGGGTCGGGCGGCCCGGCCCTCCTCGGCGGCGATCCGGACCAGCCGGCCGACGCCGTCCCGGTCGATCGACTCGAACGGCGAGATGCCGAAGATGCCCAGCTCCAGGTAGCGCCAGAAGAAGGCGCCCTCCACGTCGTCCCGGGAGAAGCCCCAGCCCATCTGGGTCAGGTCGTTGGTGCCGAACGAGAAGAACTGCGCCGCCTCGGCGATCTGCCCGGCGGTCAGCGCCGCCCGGGGCACCTCGATCATCGTGCCGATCAGCACCTCGACGCCGCTGTCGCCGACCACCTCGGCGATGATCTTCTCGGCCTCGGCGCGTACCGTCTCCAGCTCCTGCACGGCGCCGACCAGCGGGACCATGATCTCCGGGCAGGCCGACCCGCCGGCCCGGACGACAGTCACAGCGGCCTCGGCGATCGCACGGACCTGCATGGCGAACAGGCCGGGGATGACCAGACCCAGGCGTACGCCGCGCAGGCCCAGCATCGGGTTCTCCTCGTGCATCCGCCGGACGGCGGCGAGCAGCGCCTCCTCCTTGGCCACGTCCTCGCCGCGCTCCTGGGCGACCGCGACGTTGACCGCGAGCTGCTCCAGCGGGGGCAGGAACTCGTGCAGCGGCGGGTCGATCAGCCGCACGGTGACCGGCAGGCCGTCCATCTCGCGGAAGATCTCGACGAAGTCCTCCCGCTGCAGCGGCAGCAGCGCGCCCAGCGCCGCCTCCCGCTCCGCCTCGCCGGACGCCAGGATCAGCCGCTCCACCAGCTCCCGCCGGTCGCCGAGGAACATGTGCTCGGTGCGGCACAGGCCGATGCCCTGGGCGCCGAACCGCCGGGCCCGGGCCGCGTCCGCACCGGTGTCGGCGTTCGCCCGGACCGCGAGCCGCCGCTTGGCGTCGGCGTGGGTCATGATCCGGTGTACGGCCCGGACCAGCGGGTCGTCGGTCCGCTCCGCGTCGAGGGTGCCCTCGAAGTACTGCACCACCTCGGAGGGCATGACCGGCACCTCGCCGAGGTAGACCTTGCCGGTGGTGCCGTCGATGGAGACGACATCGCCCTCGCTGACGGTCTGCCCGGCGACCCTGAACCGCTTCGCCGGGACGTCGACCTCGATTTCGTCCGCGCCGGACACGCAGGTCTTGCCCATGCCCCGGGCCACCACGGCCGCGTGGCTGGTCTTACCGCCCCGCGAGGTGAGGATGCCCTTGGCGGCGATCATCCCGTTCAGGTCGTCGGGGTTGGTCTCCCGGCGGACCAGGATCACCGCCTCACCCTCGGCGGCCAACTCGACCGCCCGGGCGGAGGTGAAGACCGCCTTGCCGACCGCCGCGCCGGGTGAGGCCCCGATGCCCTTGGCCACCGGCTCGTACTCGTGGTCGAGCTGGAACCGGGGGAACATCAGCTGGGCGAGCTGCGCGCCGTTGACCCGGTGCAGCGCCTCGTCCAGGTCGATCAGACCCTCGTCGACGAGCTGGCCGGCGATGACGAAGGCCGCCGCCGCGGTGCGCTTGCCGACCCGGGTCTGGAGCATCCAGAGCTTGCCGCGCTCGATGGTGAACTCGATGTCGCAGAGGTCCGTGTAGTGCTCCTCCAACCGGGCCATGTAGTCGAGCAGCTCGTCGTAGGACTTCTTGTCGATCCGCTCCAGCTCTTCCAGCGGCACGGTGTTGCGGATGCCGGCGACCACGTCCTCGCCCTGCGCGTTGGCCAGGTAGTCGCCGTAGATGCCCTGGGCGCCGCTGCCCGGGTCGCGGGTGAAGGCGACGCCGGTGCCCGAGTCGGCGCCGAGGTTGCCGAAGACCATGGCCACCACGTTGACCGCGGTGCCCAGGTCGGCCGGGATGCGCTCCTGCCGCCGGTAGACCACCGCGCGCTCGGCGTTCCACGACTCGAAAACCGCACGGATGGCCAGGTCGAGCTGCTCCCGGGGCTCCTGCGGGAACTCCCGGCCGGTGTGCTTGGCGAAGATCTTCTTGAACGTGTCGACCAGGCCGCGCAGGTCGTCCGCGTTTAGGTCGAGGTCGTTGTCCGTACCCTTGGCGCGCTTGGCGTCGTCGATGGCGTGCTCGAACTCCTCGCCCGGCACCTCGCAGACGGTCTTGCCGAACATCTGGATCAGGCGGCGGTAGGAGTCCCAGGCGAACCGGTCGTTGCCGCCGGCCCGGGTGGCGAGTCCGATGACACTGCGGTCGTTGAGGCCGACGTTCAGGACGGTCTCCATCATGCCGGGCATGGAGAACTTGGCCCCGGAGCGGACCGAGACCAGCAGCGGGTCGTCCGGGTCGCCGAGCCGGCGGCCCATCTCCCGCTCCAGTGCCTCCAGGTGCGCCTCGATCTGGCCGGCCAGCCCATCCGGCTCCCGGCCGGTCGCCAGGTACGCCTTGCAGGCCTCGGTGGTGATGGTGAAGCCGGGCGGCACCGGCAGCCCGAGATTGGTCATCTCGGCCAGGTTGGCCCCTTTGCCGCCGAGCAGGTCCTTGAGGTCCTTGTTGCCCTCGGCGAAGTCGTAGACGTACTTGTGATCGACCGTCTCTTGCGCTGCCACCAGAGCCTCCCACGCGCGCCGGAATTGACACTTAACGAAGGTTCAGTTCGGACATACCCCGAGACCGTCCACCGGTAATCCCGGTGTGGTCAGCGGCCGGTGGGCGAAGGTTAAGCGAACATCGAGGGGGCTGGGACCGTTCGGTGACTATTGGCACAACCGTCACCACTATCCGCGTCCGTACCGGTTTTTGGGAACGCTTCCATGTGCAGGATCACGCAATTCCCCGGTCCCCTCGTACGCTTGACGGCACTGGTTTCACTGAACCTCACCTTTGCCATATCCAGCGCAAATACACCCGGGAGCCGTCACCGTGCCGACCACCCCCGCCGCCCCGTCCGAGACCGGTCCCGAGCCGCTCGACGCGGTCGGCCTGTCCGCCCGCCAGCCGGCCGCCGCCGAGCTGGCCCGGAGCGCCGCCCGCGCGGCCGGCGGGCTGCTCACCCCGCCCGCGCCGGTCCGGCTGGCCGACGTGGTGCCCGCCCCCGAGCTGGTCACGCCGGACCCGGCGGCCGACTTCGTGCTCGCCGAGGACGCGGTGATCCGCGTCGACGCCGACCCGGCTGCCCGGGACATTGCCGAGCAGCTCGCCGGGCTACTCCGCCCGGCGACCGGCTACCCGCTCCCGGTCGCCGACTCCGCCGCCCGGGCCGACGGTTCGCTCGCGCTCACCCTGACCAGCGTGGCGACGTCCACCGACGCGGCGGGCGTGGTCGGCGCAGGGGGCTCCGTCGGCGCAGCGGGCCCCGTCGGCGCAGCGGGCTCCGGCGGCGCAGCGGGCCCCGTCGGCGCAGCGGGCCCCGTCGGCGCAGCGGGCCCCGTCGGCGCGGCGGCATCGGCGCCGGCTGGCGCGAGCGCCGCCGGGACGGGCCGCGCGACCGCCGAGGCGCTGGGCGACGAGGGCTACCGGCTCGACGTGACGGCCACCGAGGTCCGGATCACCGCCGGCAGCGCCGCCGGCCTGTTCCACGGCGTGCAGACGCTCCGGCAGCTCCTCCCGGCGGCGGTGGAGAGCGCCACGCCGGTCGCCGAGCGCTGGGTGGTGCCCGGCGGCACCATCGTCGACCGGCCGCGGTTCGCGTACCGAGGGGCGATGCTCGACGTGGCCCGACACTTCTTCCCCGTCGACGACGTGCTGCGGGTGGTCGACCACCTGGCCCGCTACAAGCTCAACCACCTGCACCTGCACCTCACCGACGACCAGGGGTGGCGGATCGCGGTCGACTCCTGGCCGAAGCTCACCGAGGTCGGCGGCACCACCGAGGTGGGTGGCGGGCCCGGCGGCTGGTACACCAAGGACGACTACCGGCGGATCGTCGCGTACGCGGCCCGCCGCCACGTCACCGTGGTGCCGGAGATCGACCTGCCCGGGCACACCAACGCGGCGCTGGTCGCATACCCCGAACTGGCGCCGGGCAAGACACCGCCGCCGCCGTACACCGGCACCGAGGTCGGCTTCAGCTACGTCGACCCCGCCGACGAGCGGACGTACGCCTTCGTCGCGGACGTGGTCGGCGAGGTGGCCGCGCTCACCCCCGGGCCGTGGCTGCACCTCGGCGGGGACGAGGCGTTCAAGGTGCCGGCCGACACCTACCGCGGCTTCATCGAGCGGGCGCAGGAACTGGTGGCGGCGACCGGGAAGACCGTGATCGGTTGGCACCAGCTCGCCCCGACCGGGCACGCCGAGGGGCGGGTGCTCCAATGGTGGGGCACCAACGGCGACGATCCTGAGACCGCCGACGCGGTACGCCGTGGCGCCCGCGTGATCCTCTCCCCCGGCAACCGCGTCTACCTGGACATGAAGTACGCCCCGGACACCCCCATCGGGCACGACTGGGCCGGGCTGATCGACGTGCGGCGGGCGTACGACTGGGACCCGGGGACGCACCTGACCGGTGTGCCGGCCGAGGCCATGCTCGGAGTCGAGGCGCCGCTCTGGACGGAGACGGTCACCACGCTGGCCGAGGTGGAGTTCATGCTCTTCCCGCGCCTGCCCGCCATCGCCGAGCTGGGCTGGTCCCCCCGGTCGACGCACGACTGGGCCGCCTTCCGGGACCGGCTGGCCGGCCACGGCCCGCGCTGGACCACCGCCGGGATCGCCTTCCATCCCGCCCCGGAGATCCCCTGGCCGGCGACGCCCACCCACCCGATCCCGACCCAACGCTCCCGGGACGAGGCGCCCCACACCACCTGACCCGCCCACACCCACCCACGCCATGGCGCGCCGCGCCGCGCCGCGTCCAAGATCCGCACAGCATCGGGGAAGTTGCTGCCTTCCGGCGCCGGAAGGCAGCAACTTCCCCGATATTGCGAGGGCGATGTCTCGGCGTCCGTTAAGTGGCGGAGCGGCATCATGTCGGCGAGGTGCCGGTGTCGGCCAGGGCGCCCATGTCGGCGAGGTGGCGGTGTCGGCCCGGGGAGGGGCCGCCCAGGTCGGCGAGGTGGCGGGACGGTCGACGGGGTTTACCGCCTCATCGGCGAGGTGGCGGCTCAACGGCGGTGCGAGCACTCGGCGGTCCTCGAAGCGCGCATTGGGTGTGGTGTCCGGTTCGGCGAGGGTGGGGTGTACCCGGCTGTCCGGTTCGTGGGCGGGTGTCTCGGTGGCCCAGGCCCGGCGGCGGAATGTTGGCCGGGCCGGAGGCGTTGAACATGGCTGACCGCGCCGGATCTGCGACCCGATGGTGGCCCCGGCCGCGGCGGAATGATCGGCCCCCGGCCGTCGTTACATCCCCGGGCCGCACAGCAGATCCCCCGGATCCGCCAGCCGGTCCCCGGGAATGATCCCCCGCCCCCGGTCGTTACATCCCCGGGCCGTCCAGCAGGCCGCGAGGCCTCGGGCAAGTCCCGGGAAGCCGGGTGGAATGATCCCCAGCCCCCGGTCGTTACACCCCCCGGCCGCCCGAGCAGCACCCCAGGGCCGGCCCCCGAGAGCCCGGGTGGAATGATCCCC
>NZ_JBIAFE010000019.1:0-160425 GCF_042869115.1 Micromonospora sp. NPDC007230
GGGGGGGGGCCCCCGCGCTGTTTGGGGGGGGGGGGCGCGCCCCGCGGGGGGGGGGGGGCGGGGGGCGGGGGGCCCCCCCCGGGGGGCGGGGGCCCCCGCGGGGGGGCCCCCCCCCCCCCCCCCCGCTTCTGTAACGCCGGTCAGGCGGGGGCTACCGCCCGGGAACGCCGCATGGTCAGCACATACTCGACCAGCGAGATCAGCACATGCTTGGTCGACTCCCGGTTGCGGGCGTCGCAGGCCACCACCGGCACCTCGCTGGAGATGGCCAGCGCGTCCCGGACGTCCTGCGGGTCGTGGTACTGCATGCCGTCGAAGCAGTTGATGGCCACCAGGTACGGCAGCCGCCGGTGCTCGAAGAAGTCGATCGCGGCGAAGCAGTCGGCCAGCCGGCGGGTGTCGACCAGCACCACGGCACCGATGGCACCCCGGACCAGCTCGTCCCACATGAACCAGAACCGCGTCTGACCCGGCGTACCGAACAGGTACAGGATCAGGTCGCGATCGATCGAGATACGACCGAAGTCCATCGCCACCGTGGTCGTCGTCTTGCCCGGCACCTGCCGGGTGTCGTCGACGCCCACGCCGGCGGAGGTCATGATCGCCTCGGTGGTCAGCGGCGTGATCTCCGAGACCGAACCGACCAGCGTCGTCTTGCCGACGCCGAACCCACCGGCAATAACGATCTTCGCCGACGTCACGCGCCCACTCGGGGCCGGCGGCCGGTGCGACATGTCAGAGCCTGCGAAGTCCACTCAGCACCCTCTCCAGCAGTTCAGTGCCCACCGCGTCGTCGGAGTCGTCCAGAATGGTCGGCTCGTGGACCGCGACCAGGCCGTCCGTCGCCATGTCGGCGATGAGCACCCGGGCCACGCCGAGCGGAAGCTGCATCCGCGCCGCGATCTCGGCGAGCGACTGCACGCGTCCGTCACACAGCGCAGCGATGTACTGGTGCTCACGACCCTGGCCGCCATTGCCATTGGCAACGGCCCGGCCGCGCACCGTCGTCTCGACGAGCGCCTCCAGAGCGATCTCGAGTCGGGGACGGGTACGACCGCGGGTCACGGCGTATGGACGGACCAGCGCTCCGGTCGGCTCGTCACGATCGGCCATGTCGCCGCTCACCTCCTTCGTACCCGGCACCGGCTCGCCCCGGTGGAACTCGTCGTTGTCGTAGTCGTTCCCGCTTCTGACCCACCGGTCAGCGCGTCGATCAGCCCATCATCCCGACAGCCGTACGCGGCTGCGGGGTCAGGGCGTCGCCCACCCGGTCGACGAGCAGGGCCATCTCGTAGCCGACCTGCCCCACGTCGGAGCTGCGTGCGGCGAGTACCGCGAACGACGAGCCGTCCGAGATGGACATCAGGAACAGGAAGCCGTTGTCCATCTCGACGACGGTCTGCAGCACCGCCCCGCCCTCGAAGCAGCGCGCCGCGCCCTGGGTCAGGCTGACCAGGCCGGACGCGATCGCCGCGAGCTGGTCAGCGCGGTCCCGCGGAAGGTCACGGGACGAGGCGAGAAGCAGGCCGTCGGCGGAGACCGCGACCGCGTGCGCCACACCGGGCACCCGGTCGGCGAAGTTGGCGAGCAGCCATCCGAGATCCTGCGTACTAGTCATCGTTGTTGCTCCTTCTGTCCGCTCCCGGCCACGCGCCTGAGCCAGACTGCGAGGACTGCTGACCGTCCGGAGTGCCCTCCGAGCCGGCCGAGTTGCTGTCGGTCGGGTTGTTACGCCCCCGCTGCACGCCCCGGTGGTAGGCCGACAGCAGGCCCCGTACGCCTTCCGGCGTCCGGCGCTGCACCGAGGCGGACGGCTTCTCGATACCGCCCGGCACGAGCTGCGCCATCGGCACCCGCTTGGGGAGGCCCTTCTGGGTGGTCTCGGCGACCGGGACCTCGGTGGCCGCCGAGGCGGCCCGCCAGCCGTCGTCGGCCGCGGTCTGCCAGCCGGGAGACGGCTGTTGCGGCCGCCGGCTCGGCAGTGCTTCGGTGTGACCGGGACGGACGCCTTCGTTCGCCGATCCGTTGTCGCGAGGTGCTCCGCCAGCCGTCGGAGTGTGTGCCATCGGTGTGTTACCTGTCGTCCCGGGTGTTGTCTGCTGGACGGCCTGACCGGCGGCGTCGACCTTGGCGAACTGCTGGGTGGCCGCACCGTTCGCCGCCGGGCCCTGCGTTGCGGCGGTCTCCTCCGGCCCGGGCTTGCGGGTGCGGAACCAGGCCGACTCCAGCTCCCGGAAGATCGGCAGCTCCATCGTCTCGTCCGCGTACCGCTGGCGGTTGGCCGTCGACTGCGGCGTGGTCGGCCGCGGCGCGGGGGCCGACGCGGGCCGGCTGAGCGCCGGCGGCGTCTCCGGCCGGGCGACCCGGGGCAACTCGGTGGTCATGTCCAGGCCGGCGGCGAGGCGTTCCGGCACCGGCGGTGCGGCGGCCGGGTCCGGCGCGGGAACCGGCGGCCACGCCGGCGGGGCGCCGAAGCTGGGCGCGGGGGTCGGCGGGGCCGGACGCGGCAGGTGGCTCGCCGGCGGCACGGAGACCGGCTGGCCGGGGGCGGGCGAGGCCGACACCGGCTGCGCCGAGACCGGCGCGGCCGAGACGGGGTGGCCCGAGACCGGCGAGGCCGAAACGGGTGCGCCGGATACCGGCGGCAGGGGCGGCGCGGAGACCGGCGGGAACGGCGGGCCGGAGACCGGCGGCGGGCTGTACGGCCACGCCTCCGGGCTGCTCGGCAGCTGCCGGGGGATGGGCGGCTGCTGGCCGGTGCTGGCCGGGTCGCCGTCGGCCGGGCTGCGCCGCTGCGGCAGCGGGTCGACCGGCTGGCCGTTCGACGTGCGGGGGGTGTAGCCGTCACCACCGGAGACGCCGCTGGCCCCGGTCAGGTCGGACCAGGCCGGCATCGAGCGCGCGCCACCCGGGCCGGCCGGGGTGCCGGCGCCGTTGCGCGGCGCCGCGTCGAAGGCCCGCCCACCAAATGTCACCTGGTTGCCGGACGAGCCCGGGCGCGGGGCCGGCGGGGTCTGCGGGCCGTTGTTGAGCGCGGCCACGGCGCCGAATGCGGCGGCCAGGCCGCCGCCCTGCTGCGGGCCGGCCGCGCCGGCCGGGAGGGCGGGCGCCGGGTGGCCCCGGCCGGAGAGGGCGCGCGGCACCAGGACCGAGGTCGGCAGCGCGACGTCGGCCACCATGCCCCGGTCGCCGCCGGGCCGCAGCTCGACCTTGACGCCGTGCCGGGCGGCGAGCCGCGCGACCACGACCAGGCCCATCATCCGGGAGACCGCGACGTCCACCTGCGGCGGAGTGGCGAGCCGCTCGTTCAGCTCGCGCAGCTGCTCGGCGCTGATGCCGATGCCCCGGTCCTCCACGTACAGCGTCGCGCGGTCGCCCACCCGGCGGGCCTCCACCATGACGTGGGAGTCCGGCGGGGAGAACGCGGTGGCGTTGTCGAAGAGCTCGGCGACCAGGTGCACCAGGTCGTTGACCGCGTGCGCGGCGACCTCGATGTCCCGGTCGATCACGCCGAACTCGATCCGGGTGTAGTGCTCGACCTCGGACTGGGCGGCGCGGAGCACGTCGATGAGGGCGGCCGGCTCGCGCTGCACGCGGGTGGAGTCGGCACCGGCGAGAACCAGCAGGTTCTCGTCGTTGCGGCGCATCCGGGTGGCGAGGTGGTCGAGCTGGAACAGCTCGGCCAGCCGGTCCGGGTCCTCCTCGCCGCGCTCCAGCCGGTCGAGGTGGCCGATCAGCCGGTCGACCAGGATCTGTGACCGGCGGGCCAGGTTGACGAACATCGTCGCGACGGACGCCCGGAGGGCAGCCTGCTCGGCGGCGGTCCGGACGGCCTCCAGGTGGACGGCGTTGAACGCCTCGGTCACCTGGCCGAACTCGTCCTTGCTGCGGACCGGCAGCGGCTCGGCGATCTGGTTGGCCAACTGCACCGGGGTGAGCTGCCCGGTGACCTGCGGGTCCCGCAGCCGGGCCACCGCCTGCGGGAGGCCGTACTGGGCCACCGAGAGGGCGCCCTGCCGCAGGTCGCGCAGCGAGCGGGCCATCGAGCGGGCGACCAGGTACGCGAAGAGGATGGCCAGCAGCAGCATGCTGAACAGCAGCACGGTCTCCAGGATCACCTGGCGCTTGGTGTCCGAGCGCAGGCTGTCGGCCTGCCGGACCACGTTGCCGTCGAGCCGCCTCTCCACGGTACGGAGCAGCTTGGCGTTGGCCACCATGGCCTTGTCCCACTGGTCCGTGTTGACCTGGACATCGGACAGTTTCGCGGCGCTGCTGATCTGACGCTGGTAGTTGAGCGACTCGCGCAGGTCGGGGCCGGAGACGGTCTGCTCGTAGAACGCGGCGTCGGCCTGGTTGGCGATCGCCTTGAAGTTCTCCTGCGCCTGGATCCCGCCGGTCCCGGTGGCGATGAACTTGTCGCGTAGCGCCGGGGTGAGGGCCCTGCCCAGCAGGGCCTGGTGAACGACCAGGCGGCGCTGGGACAGCCACTCCTTCTCCCGGGCGACGGCGGCACCGGCCCGCATCCGGTCGCTCAGGTCGTTGTCGCCGGCGAGCTGGGTGGCCGAGTCCCGGATCGAGATGAGGTCGTTGATCAGTCCCTCGTACGCCTGCTGCGCGTCGCTGATGGTCATCTTGCCGTTGAGCACCTGGCTCCGGGTCCCCGGCAGGTCGGAGAGACTCTTGTCGATCTTGCCGAGCAGGCGATCGAAGTTCGCCGGCAGGCCGTCGATCGCGTTCCGCTCCTGCCGGTAGGGCGTCTTCACCTGGTCGACGCGCTGGTTGGCCCGGTTGTAGGCCTCCTCGTACTGGGCCCTGGTCTGGACCTGGCTCGAGCCGAGCCACAGCACCGCGTTGACCCGCTCGTCCTGCAGGGTGTCGACCAGATCACCCGAGTAGCCGATCAGATTGGCCAGGTTGCCTGCCCGGTTGGCATTGTTGAGCGTCCCCAGGTGGTCGACCAGACCACTGGTGCCGACCACGACCGTGGCGATGGTCGGCACGATCATGATCAGACCGAGCTTGGACCAGATCGGCATGTCGCGGAGCCGGCTGGCCGGCCGGCGCAGCCGCGACAGGAAGGAGCCCGCCGTCGTTGGCCGTTTGCTCACGTCACCGCCCTCGCATTACCGCGTCCGGACGTCGCCGTTGGGCAACGCCGAGCGACCGACCCGGCGGGTCGGACCTCCGAGATTCCATCACGCCGCCCGGCAAACGGAAAGCCCAGGTTGTCCGTCGCCGTTGGTGTGATGAGATGTTGATGCAATTTGGCAGCAATCTGTCTGGCCGGAGTCACTGAAAGTAATGGAACACCCTCACCGCGTCGTCCTCCTCGCTGGACCTTCCGGCTCCGGAAAGTCGTACATAGCCGAGCGAACCGGACTTCCTGTGCTCTGCCTTGACGACTTCTACAAGGACGGCGATGACCCTACGTTGCCGCGCCGGAACGGACAGGCCGACTGGGAGTCGCCCCTGTCGTGGGACGCGGACGCAGCGGTGGACACGATTGCCCGACTGGCCCGGGACGGCAAGGCCGAAGTGCCGGTTTATGCGATCGGCGCAGACCGTAAGGTGGCCACCCAGCCATTTGATCTCGCCGGATCGCCACTTTTCGTGGCCGAAGGGATCTTCGCCGCCGAGATCGTCGACGAGTGCCGGCGCCGCGGCCTGCTCGCCGGGGCGTACGCGCTGCGCCGGCCGCGGGGGGCGACCTTCGTCCGCCGACTCGCCCGCGACCTCTCCGAGCAGCGCAAGGCGCCCCGGGTGCTGATCCGGCGCGGGGTGGCGCTGCTCCGCGCGGAGCCCGCGGTGCTGCGCCGGCAGACCAGGCTGGGCGCCGAGGCGGCCCGGGCCGGCGAGGTGCTGCGCCGGGTGGCCGCGCTGCTCGCCGGCCACCCGCACCAGCATCCGTGATCAGCCGATCAGCTTGGCGTACGCCGGCTTGATCACCTCGTCGATGATCGCCAGCCGCTCGTCGAACGGGATGAAGGCGCTCTTCATCGCGTTGATGGTGAACCACTGGAGTTCCTTCCAGCCGTAGCCGAAGGCCTCCACCAGCAGCGCCATCTCCCGGGACATCGAGGTGCCGCTCATCAACCGGTTGTCGGTGTTGACGGTCACCCGGAAGCGCAGGTCGCGCAGCAGCCCGATCGGGTGCTCGGCGATCGACGGCGCCGCCCCGGTCTGCACGTTCGACGACGGGCAGAGCTCCAGCGGGATCCGCTTGTCCCGGACATAGGC
Organism: Micromonospora sp. NPDC007230; assembly: GCF_042869115.1. NCBI lineage: Bacteria > Bacillati > Actinomycetota > Actinomycetes > Micromonosporales > Micromonosporaceae > Micromonospora > Micromonospora sp. NPDC007230. The sequence continues at coordinate 6,238 of NZ_JBIAFE010000019.1, forward strand.
GGCCAGCCGGCCCAGCACCGGCGGCGACCCGGGGGTGATGTCGTCGACGATCCGGACGCCGTGCCCGAGCCGGTCGGCGCCGCACCACTGGATCGCCTGCCAGATCGACGGCAGCCCGAACGCCTCGCCGGCGTGGATGGTGAAGTGGAAGTTCTCCCGCTGGAGGTACTCGAAGGCGTCCAGGTGCCGGGTGGGCGGGAAGCCCGCCTCCGCGCCGGCGATGTCGAAGCCGACCACCCCGGTGTCCCGGTGCCGGACGGCCAGCTCGGCGATCTCCTGGGAGCGGGCGGCGTGCCGCATCGCGGTGAGCAGCGTGCCGATCCGGATCGGGGTGCCCGCCTCGGCGGCCAGGGCGCTGCCTTCGACGAAGCCGGCCACCACGGCCTCGACCACCTCGTCCAGGGTCAGGTTCCGCTCCAGGTGCTGCTCGGGGGCGAACCGGACCTCCGCGTAGACCACCCCGTCGGAGGCCAGGTCCAGCGCGCACTCGCGGGCCACCCGGCGCAGTGCGGGCGCGGTCTGCATGACTCCCACGGTGTGCGCGAAGGTCTCCAGGTATCGCTCCAGCGAGCCCGAGTTGGCCGACTCGACGAACCAGCGGCCCAGCGCCTCCGGGTCGGTGGTGGGCAGCTCGTGGCCGACCTCGGCGGCCAGCTCGACGACCGTCGCCGGCCGCAGACCGCCGTCCAGGTGATCGTGCAGCAGCGCCTTCGGGACCTTGATGATGTCCTCGTACCGGATTGCGACCATGCACAGACCCTAGTCACCGACCGCGCGGCGCGGGACGGGGCCGGCTCAGGGCCGCCAGCCGTACAGCCGCTCGACGGCGAGGCGGAGCACCAGGCGGCCGTCCGCGACCATCGCGGCCCGGTAGGCCGTCCAGTCCGGGTGCTCGCCCCGGATCCGCTGGTAGACCTCCACCAGCTCGTCGACCGTGGCGTCGTCGGTCGCCGCGGCCGGCGGGGTGACGGTCACGGTTCCCTCCGCGACCGCGTACGCCCCACCGTCCGGGGTGGTGACGTGGAAGCTCGCCCTCGGATCGCGCCGCAGGTTGCGTACCTTCGCCCGGTCGCCGGTGGTGGAGCAGCGGATCAGCCCCGGCTCGGCCAGGTAGTCCACGTTCGACAGCTGGGGCCGGCCGTCCCGGCGCAGGGTCACCAGCACCCCGCGCCCCCGCTCGCCGAACAGCTCCCAGAGTTCGGTTGACATGTCATCGACCGTAGGGCGACTTCGGTGACATGTCAACCAGTCGGGTAGGATCGCCGTATGGACGAACCACGCTGGCTGGACGAGCGGGAGGACCGCGCCTGGCGCGGCTACCGCCGGATGCGCCGGCTGCTCGACCTGACGCTGGCCCGCGAGCTGATGCAGGACGCGGGCCTCTCCGAGCCGGACTACGACGTCCTCTCCGACCTCTCCGAGGCGCCCGAGCAACGGCTACGGCTCAGCGAGCTCGCCGACCGCATGCTCTGGTCCCGCAGCCGGCTCTCCCACCACCTGTCCCGGATGCAGCAGCGCGGCCTGGTCACCCGCGAGGAGTGTCCCTCGGACGGTCGCGGATCGATCGTCGCGCTGACCCCGGCCGGCCGGGCCGCCATCGCGGCCGCCGCGCCGGGCCACGTCGCCGCCGTCCGCCGGCACCTGATCGACCTGCTCACCCCGGAGGAGGTCACCGCGCTGGGCGCGCTCACCCAGCGGGTGGTCGACCGCCTCGCCGGGCGTCCGGCCGTCCCGGAGGCCTGACATGGACCATCGCATCCTCGACCGGTTGCGCTGCCCGGTCTGCGCCGAACCGCTCGCGGAGACCACCGCCGGCACCACCCGGGCGCTGCGCTGCCCGCGCCGGCACAGCTTCGACCTCGCCCGCCAGGGGTACGTCAACCTGCTCGCCGGGCGCACGCCGCACTCCGGGGACAGCGCCGACATGGTCGCCGCCCGGGCCGACTTCCTCGCCGCCGGCCACTACGACACCGTCGCCACCGCGCTCGCCGCAGCCGCCGCCGAGGTGGTCGACCGGGTACGCGGCACCACGGACGCGGCGACGACGCGGGATGACCGTCGCGCGGACGACACCAGCGCGGCGGCGGCGCCGAGCCCGCTCGTGGTGGACGCCGGCGCGGGGACCGGCTGGTACCTCGCGGCGGTGCTGGCGGCGCTCCCCGACGCCGTCGGCCTGGCCCTGGACGTCGCCAAGCCGGCGCTGCGCCGGGCGGCCCGCGCCCATCCGCGCGCCGCGGCGGCGCTCGCCGACACCTGGCAGCGGCTCCCGCTGGCCGACGCCTCGGCCGCCGTGCTGCTCAACGTCTTCGCGCCGCGCAACGGCCCGGAGTTCCACCGGGTGCTGGACCCAGCGGGCGCGCTGCTGGTGGTCACCCCCGCCGAGGACCACCTGGCCGAACTGGTGGCCGCGCTGGACCTGCTCCGGGTCGACCCGGTCAAGGCCGACCGGGTGGCGGGCAGCCTCGGCAGCCACTTCGTCGAGGAGTCGGCGACCGTGCACCGGGCCCGGCTCGCGCTCACCCGGCCCGAGGTGGCCACCCTGGTCGGGATGGGCCCCAGCGCCTGGCACACCGACCCGTCCCGGCTCGCCGAGCGCATCGCCGCGCTGCCCGAGCCGGTGCCGGTGACCCTCGCGATCCGCCTCGGCCGGTACCGGCCGTGCTGACCGTCTCCTAGGTGGAGAGGTCGACCTCTTCCCAGCCGGGCGGCTCGTCGTGGTACGGCCCGCGCAGCACCACCGCCCACTCCAGCGCCCACCGGCGCTGTCCGATGGCGTTCGCGTCGACCAGCCCGGGCAGCGCCCGCCCGGCCTGCTCCGTCTCCAGGTACGCCCAGTCCAGGCAGTAGTGCAGGTCGAGCAGGGCGGCGGCGTCGGCCGGGTGCTGCGGGGCGGCCAGGATCCGGGCCCGCCACTGCGGGAAGGTCTCCCCCGCGACGAGATTGGGCATCCGCTCCACCAGCCGCTCGTCCACCGGCACCGTGGGGTCCAGTTCCTTGGCCAGTCCGAGCACCCAGGCCAGCGAGAAGAGCGCGTCGTGGTGCAGCACGAACGAACGGTGGTCGCCCTTGCCACCCATCACGAACTGCCACTCCGGCGGGGTCACCAGGTCAACCAGGTGCGACTCCAGCAGCCAGCTCATGGCGGCCTGCGCCGGCATCCCGAAGCACCGGGCCAGGATCACGTGCAGGATCGCGATCCGGGCCTCGATCTCGGCGGTGGGGCGCAGCTCGATCTCGTCGCCCGGTTCCCACACCAGCGGGAACTGTGGCGGCGGCAGCGGCAGGCCCAGCCGGGACAGCTCGTCGAGGCTCGCCTCACGGACGGCCCGCGGGTCAGGGGCGGGTACGCGCACGGCTCAGGGTCCTGTCTGCTCGCATCGGCTCATCGCCGGTCGCTATCCCCCCCTTGGCCAGGGAGGATAGCGGCTCGGCGGGCTCAGCACCACGGCCGGAGCCGGGCCGGACTCTCAGCCGATCCGGTCGATCACCAGCGGTGCCGCGGCCGGCGCGTCCGGCGCGATGCGGACCGCCCGCTGCGCCTCGGCGAGCGCGGCCGGAATCCGCTCCGCGTGCTCGGCGCGCAGCTCGTAGAGGGGCTCGCCGACGCGTACCCGGTCGCCGGGGCGCTTGTGCAGCACCACGCCGGCCGGGATGCTCACCGGGTCCTCCTTGCGGGCCCGGCCGGCCCCGAGCCGCCAGGCAGCCACGCCGATCGCGTACGCGTCCACCTCGGCGACGTAGCCGTCCTCGGCGGCGCGGACCACCTCGACCTCGTTGGCCGTCGGCATCGGGGCGTCCGGGTCGCCGCCCTGTGCCCGGATCATCGTCCGCCAGGCGTCCATCGCCCGGCCGTCGCGCAGCGCCGCCGCCGGATCGGCGTCCGGCAGGCCGGCCGCGTCGAGCATCTCCCGGGCCAGCGCCAGGGTCAGCTCGACCACGTCGGCCGGGCCGCCGCCGGCGAGCACCTCGACCGACTCGGTCACCTCGACCGCGTTGCCCACGGCCAAACCGAGCGGGGTGGACATGTCGGTGAGCAGGGCCACGGTTCGCACGCCGTGCGCCTTGCCCAGCTGCACCATGGTCCGGGCCAGTTCGCGGGCGTCGTCCACGTTCTTCATGAACGCGCCCGAGCCGACCTTGACGTCGAGCACCAGCGCGCCGGTCCCCTCGGCGATCTTCTTGCTCATGATCGAGCTGGCGATCAGCGGGATCGCCTCCACGGTGCCGGTGACGTCGCGCAGCGCGTACAGCTTGCGGTCGGCCGGGGCCAGCCCGTCGCCGGCCGCGCAGATCACCGCGCCGACGTCGCGGAGCTGGGCGATGAACTCGTCGTTGCTCAGCGCGGCCCGCCAGCCGGGGATCGACTCCAGCTTGTCGAGCGTGCCGCCGGTGTGGCCGAGACCCCGGCCGCTCAGCTGCGGCACCGCCGCCCCGCAGGCGGCGACGAGCGGGGTCAGCGGCAGGGTGATCTTGTCGCCGACGCCGCCGGTGGAGTGCTTGTCCGCGGTCGGCCGGGCCACGGTGGAGAGGTCCAGCCGCTCGCCGCTGGCGATCATCGCGGCGGTCCACCGCGCGATCTCCGGCCCGGTCATGCCGCGCAGCAGGATCGCCATGGCCAGCGCCGACATCTGCTCGTCGGCGACCAGCCCCTTGGTGTACGCGTCGACGACCCAGTCGATCTGCCCGTCGCTCAGCACACCCCCGTCCCGCTTGGTCCGGATGACATCAACCGCCGTAAAAGCACTCACCAGAAGTTCCTATCAATAGTTCGACAGCCGCGTCGGGCACGAAAACCGACGGCGGTGACCACCGAGGGATCGGGCCGACCGTGACCGGCGGAGGGATCAAGCCTGACCGCCCGGAGCCGGGCAGGGTCGGCCCGATCCCCCTAGCTCGACTCCCAGCGAACCGGGATCTCCAGAGGAGGCTCACCTTCACCAGCCCAGAAGATCGTGCCCGACGCGTCCACCACCACCACACGCGGTGTCCGCGCCAGCCCCCAGGTGATCGCCTCCGCCGGCTCGTCCCAGGTCGGGCCCTCCTCCAGCACACCGGTCTCGGCGCCCTCGGTGTCCCCGGCCGACCGCTCCCAGTACGCCGTCCAGACCTGCTGCCCGGCGGAGAGGTCCGGGTGCACGAAGACCGTGCCCCGCCCCCGCCAGGCGGCCAGCCGCTCCGGCACCACCGGCACCGGCGTCTCGCCGGTCACCGCCTCCAGGTCCTCGACGCCGAACGCGTGCGGCAGCAGCTCGGTCATCCGCAGCGGGCCGCCCTTCGCCTCGATCAGGCACTCCGGGCCGCCGTTCTCCCAGAGCAGCTGCCGGCACCGACCGCACGGCATCAGCGGCTCGCCGGTGGCGTCGACGCAGGAGAGGGCGACGATCCGGCCGCCGCCGGTGGCGTGCAGCGAGGAGACCACGCCGCACTCGGCGCAGAGAACCACGCCGTAGGCGGCGTTCTCCACGTTGCAGCCGACCACCACCCGGCCGTCGTCGACCAGGGCCGCCGCCCCGACCGGGAACTTCGAGTACGGCACGTACGCGTGCCGCATCACCTCGGTGGCGGCGGCCCGCAGCCGCTCCCAGTCGATCTCCACGTGCTACCTCCGTCAGCCCTTGATGTACGGCTTGCCGTCCGCCGCCGGCGCCCGGACCCTGCCGACCAGGCCGGCCACGGCCAGGATCGTCGCCAGGTACGGCAGCATCGCCAGGAACTGGCTGGGGATGCTGCTGCCGATCGCGCCGAGGTAGGTGGCGAGCTGGTCGGCGAAGCCGAAGAAGAGCGCCGCGAGCAGCGCGCCGGTCGGGCTCCACCGGCCGAAGATCAGCGCGGCCAGGGCGATGAAGCCCTTACCGCCGATCATGTTCTTGGTGAACGAGAAGAGCGCCAGGGTGTACGAGGCGCCACCCACGCCGGCCACCAGCCCCGCCATGATCACGTTGCGGTACCGCAGCCGCAGCACCTTCACGCCCAGGGTATCGGCGGCGGTGGGGTGCTCGCCCACTGACCGGGTCCGCAGCCCCCACCGGGTACGGAACAGCGCGAAGTGGATGACCAGCACCAGCAGCAGCCCGAGGTAGAGGAAGATGTTGCTGCGGAACAGCGCCGGACCGATCAGCGGGATGTCCTTGAGCAGCGGGATCTCCCAGGTGCCGAACCGGGGGGCGCTGTTGTACTTGGTCGCGTCGGTCTGCATCAGCCGCTCGTAGAGGAAGCCGGTGATGCCGACCGCGAGCAGGTTGAGCACGATGCCCATGACCACCTGGTCGACCAGGTAGCGGATGGCGAACACGGCGAGCAGCAGGGAGATGAACGCGCCGCCGATCGCGGCGGCCACCAGACCGACCCAGACGCTGCCGGAGATGCTGCCGAAGAGCGCGCCGGAGAAGGCGCCCATCAGCAGCTGGCCCTCGATCGCCACGTTGACCACGCCGGACCGCTCGCAGAGCACGCCGGCCAGCGCGCCGAAGATCAGCGGCAGCGCCAGGACGAAGGTGTTGCGGACGACGTTGACCAGCGGCATGAAGTTGCTCCCCGCGGGCGCCGCGGAGACCTGCCAGCAGAGGAAGCTGAGCACGAAACCGACCAGCCCGACGCCGAGCAGCAGGGTGAACCAGCGCTTCGGCACTCCGGCCAGCAGCGCGGCGCCGGCCGCGGCGGCGATCAGCCCGAACAGGATCGCCCCGACCGTACCGTTGATCTCCAGCGCCGCGCCGCCCTCGGTCTCGCTGAGCGTGAACCGGGCCTGCTGATCGGTGGCGAGCGCGCCGAAGAGCACCGCCGCGAGCAGACCCAGCGCCAGCACCACGGCGCCGGCCTTGCGGGTACGCGTCCAGAAACCCTCGTCGACCGCGGTGACGGCGACCTCGGGGACAGCCATGGTGGACATGCCTCACCAGCCCTTCGCGAGGCTCGTCTGCAGCCGGGCCGCGCGGGCCGCCCGGAGCTGGAAGATCGCCTTCACCAGGGCCGGCGCGGCGATGAAGATGACGATGAGCGCCTGGAGCACGGTGACCAGCTCCAGCGAGATCCCGGAGTACGACTGCATCCGGTTGCCGCCGGCCTGGAGCGCGCCGAAGAGCAGCGCGGCCATCAGCACACCCCACGGCTTCACCCGGCCGAGCAGCGCGACCAGGATGCCGTCGAAGCCGATCTGGGCGACCACCTGCGGGGTGAGCGCGTCCGCGGTGGAACCGAGCACCATGTTCGAGCCGCCGAGCCCGGCCAGCACGCCGGCGATCACCATGACCAGCACGAACGTCTTGGTGACGCTGATGCCGGCGGTGCGGGCGGCGTCCGGGTTGGCGCCGACCGCGCGCAGCTCGAAGCCGAGCGTCGAGCGGTTCAGCAGCCAGGCCACGAACCAGGTGGCCAGCACCGCGAGCAGGATGCCCGCGTGCACCCGCAGGTTGTCGCCGAGCAGCCGGGGCAGCTGGGCGGAGGCCTCGACCGGCTTGCTGATCGCGTCGGCCCGCCGCGGGTTCTGCACCCCGTTCTGGATGATGATCCAGGACAGGAAGTAGACCGCGACGTAGTTGAGCATGATCGTGTTGATCACCTCGTGGGCCCCGGTCCGCGCCTTGAGGATGCCCGGGATGAAGCCCCAGATCGCGCCGCCGGCCGCACCGGCGATCAGCGCGACGAGCAGGTGCACCCCCGGCGGCAGCGGCAGCGCGAAGCCGGCCGCCGCGGCCAGGATGACGCCGATGGTCGCCTGCCCCTGGGCGCCGATGTTGAACAGGCCGCCCCGGAAGGCGAGCGCCACCGACAGGCCGGTGAAGACCAGGGGCGCGGTGTAGGTGAGCGTCTCCGAGATCGGGCTCAGCGCGGCGGTGAAGCCGGACGCCTCCGGGTCGAAGATCGCGCCCTTGAACAGGTTCGCGTACGCCTCGCTGACCACGGTCCAACTGGAGTTGATCGCGTCCGAGGGCCGGGCGGTGATGTAGCCGTAGGTGGCCAGCACCGCCGGGTCGGACACGATGATCAGCACCGCGCCGACCAGCATCGCCAGCAGCACCGCGAGCACCGTCACGGTGACCGTGTTCGCCGCCCAGAGGTTGTCCAGGAACAGCCGGCCGAGCGAGGGGCGGGGCTCGGCCGGGGGCTCCTTGGTGGCGGTGGCGGCCACCGCACGCTCGGAGTCGCCCGCGGGCGCGGTCGGGTTCGCCCGCGCCTCGCTCCGCGCCTCCTGCGCCTCGGTCGCCGGCTCCTTGTCCGGGGAGCCCGACACCGGGTTCGGGTTGCTCATGCCGCCACCTCGCTGCGCTCGGCGCCGGCATGAGGCACCACTGCGCTGTACTGATGATTCGCTCGCTGGCGCTCGCTCATGCGTTGTCCTCGTTGCCAGGGCCCTCGGGGGCCGCCGCGGCGGTGTCCGGGGTGATGCCCGCCATCAGCAGGCCGATCTCCTCGCGCGGGGTGTCCGGGCTGACGACGCCGATGATCCGGCCGCGGTACATCACCGCGATCCGGTCGGCCAGCCCGATCACCTCGTCCAGCTCGCTGGAGACCACCATGACGGCGGTGCCGATGTCCCGCTCGCGGATCACCCGGCTGTGGATGAACTCGATCGAGCCGACGTCCACGCCCCGGGTCGGCTGCGCGGCGATGAAGAGCTTCAGCGGCCGGGACAGCTCCCGGGCCACGATCACCTTCTGCTGGTTGCCGCCGGAGAGCGTGCCCACTGGCGCGTCCGCCGAGGAGGTACGGACGTCGAACTGTTCGATCCGCTCCTTGGCCGACTGCGCGATGGCGTCCGGCTTGAGCGACAGGCCCTTGCCGAAGGGCGGCCGGTCGTAGATGTCCAGCACCAGGTTCTCCGCGACGGAGAACTCCTTGACCAGGCCGTCGACGCTGCGGTCCTCCGGCACGTACCCGACGCCGGCGCGGAGCACCTTCTTGGTCGGCCAGCCGTGCACGGCCTCGCCGTCCAGGGTCACCGTGCCGGCGAGCACCGGCCGCAGGCCCATGACGGCCTCGATCAGCTCGGTCTGGCCGTTTCCCTGCACGCCCGCGATGCCGAGCACCTCACCGGCGTGCACGGTCAGGTCCACGCCGTCGACCGCGCGCACCTGCCGGTCGTCGTCCACCACCAGGCCGGCGACCTCGAGGATCGGCTTGCCCGGGGTGGCCGGCTTCTTGTCGACGGTCAGCCGGACGCTGCGGCCCACCATCAGCGCGGCCAGCTCGTCCCGGCTGGCGCTCGGCGAGGCCGTGCCCACGGTCTTCCCGCGGCGGATCACCGTGATCCGGTCCGCGATCGCCTTGACCTCACCCAGCTTGTGGGTGATGAAGACGATCGACTTGCCGGCGGCCTTGAGCGACCGCATGACCGCGAGCAGTTCCTCGGTCTCCTGCGGGGTGAGCACCGCGGTCGGCTCGTCGAGGATCAGCAGGTCGACCTCGCGGGTGAGGGCCTTGACGATCTCCACCCGCTGCTGGATGCCGACCGGCAGGTCCTCGATCACCGCGTCCGGGTCGACCCGCAGGTTGTACCGCTCGGAGACCTCGGCGACCTCGCGCCGGGCCCGCCGCCGGTCCAGGAAGCCGGTGAAGCCGCCCTTGACCTGCTCGGCGCCGAGCATGACGTTCTCCGCCACGGTGAAGACCGGCACCAGCATGAAGTGCTGGTGCACCATGCCGATGCCGGCGGCGATGGCGTCCGACGGGCCCTTCAGCTTCAGCGGCCGGCCGTCGACCAGGATCTCGCCCTCGTCGGGCTGGTAGAGCCCGTAGAGCACGTTCATCAGGGTCGACTTGCCGGCGCCGTTCTCGCCGAGCAGGGCGTGGATCTCTCCAGGCTCCACCGTCAGGTCGATGTGGTCGTTGGCGACCAGATCACCGAACCGTTTGGTGATGCCGCGCAGTTCGAGTCTCAGCGCAACCTCCTGGAGTGCGAGCGATGGTGCAGCGTAGCCGCTGCCGCGACGGCCGCCTGACCGGGCCGGGGATGGTGCGGACCGGCCGCCCCGGCGGGCGCGGGAGATGTCCCCACGTGCGCCGAGGCGGCCGGATCGTCGTGCGTGGTGCCCGCCGGCCTCCGCGGCCGATGATCCGCGGCGGCCGGCGAACGGGTCACTTGGTCGGCTGGGCCTTCGAGGTGACCGTGATGGTGCCGGCGGCGATGTCCGCCTTGATCTTGTCGACCTCGGCCTTCAGGTCCGCCGGGACCTTGCTGTCGAAGTCGTGGAACGGGGCGATCGACACGCCGTTGTTGGCCAGGGTGCCGACGAAGCCCGGCGTGGCCTGGAGCTTCTCGCCACCGGCGGCCTTGAGCACGGCGTCCTTGACGGCGTCCTGGATGTTCTTGACGACCGTGGTCACCAGCGCCGGGCAGTTCGGGGTGCTCTTGCAGCCGTCGGTGTCGACCCAGATGACCGAGTACTTGCCACCGGAGGCCTGGGCCGCGGCGGTGGTGCCGAGGCCGGCGCCGCCGGCGACCGGCATGATGATGTCCGCGCCCTGGGCGACCAGCGCGTCGGACACCTTCTTGCCCTCGTCCTGCTTGGTGAAGTCGTTGGTGAAGGAGCCCTTCTGGGTCGCCTTGTCCCAACCGAGCACCTGGACGTTCTTGCTCTTGGTCTTGTTGAAGTACGCGACGCCGTCGGCGAAGCCGTCCATGAAGATGGTCACCGGCGGGATCGGTAGACCGCCGTAGGTGCCGACCTTGCCGGTCTTGCTCATCCCGGCCGCGAGGTAGCCGGCCTGGAAGGCGGCCTGCGCGGTGTCGAACTGCATCGGGTAGACGTTGGCCACACCCGGGTTCGAGTCGACGATGCCGAACTGCTGGTTCGGGTTCGCGGTCGCGGCCTTCTTGGTGGCGTCCGACATCAGGCCACCGACGGCCAGGATGAAGTCGCACTTCTGGTTGACGAACCCGGTCAGGTTGACCTCGTAGTCCGCCTCGGCCTTCGACGCGACGTACTTGATGTCGATGTTGTCGTTGGCCTTCTTGGCCTCCTGGAGACCCGCCCAGGCGGAGGTGTTGAACGACTTGTCGTCGATGCCACCGACGTCGGTCACCATGCAGGCGCTGTACTTCTTGGCACCGCTACCGGCGCCGTTGTTGTCCTTGGGGGCCTCACCACACGCGGCGGCGCCCAGCACGAGGCCACCCGCCACGAAGGCGGAGGCGACGATCCGCATCCCACGCACAGAGCGCAAGACGTCTCCTTCCCATTGCACACCGCGTTGTGCGCGGTGGCAGCCCTTTCGCCGGCCTGCGGTGTGCCCGCCGGCGTCCCACGTTACGGACGGGAGCGTACGCCCGCGCCCACCCACCGGCCGACAATCGTGCACGACTGTTGGGCGTCCGTTACCCCGGTGTAACCGTTGGGTGGGGCAGATCACTTCCCGTGCCGACGGGCCTCCGGAGAGGCGTCACCAAAGTCCGTTTTCCGGTGGCGTTCACACTGCTGACGGGCTACCGCCAGAAGACCGCCACCGCCGCGTTGACCAGCGTCAACGCGATGATGGCGAGGAAGTGGCCACGGTTGACCGACTCCCGTTTGCGGGAGAAGAAGACCATGACGAAGATCAGCAGCGCGAGCACCAACTTGGTAACAAGTTTGGCGGGTGCCGGCTCGTGCCCGTCGCGCAGCGGGGCGGACAGACCGATTCCGGTCAGCACCTGGATCACCGAGCCCCAGAGCATGGCCGCGTTGATCCGCAGCCGGCCGCTGACGTACTGGGCGATCGAGCCGCCGAGCAGCATCGCGAACCCGATCAGATGGACGTAGAGAAGTACCAGCCGAAGAGCTTCCACGCCGACCATCCTGCCCCAGCAACGACGGCTTGTAGTAGTCGGCCCCGGCAGCTGCCGTCATACCGTGACCTTGGTCGGCCGCGCTCCCGGCGCCGCGCTGCGCCCGTCGGCTCCGGCCCGCCGGCGACTGACCAGGACCAGACCGATACCGACCACCGCGTACCCTGCCAGCACGGCAAGGGGCCGGCTGCCGCCCGCGCCGTCGAAGAACGCCGCCGCGCGCAGCAGCGTGCCGCCGGCTCCGACCGGCAGGTACTGTCCGACGGCTCCCCACGGCTGGGGTAGCAGCTCCGGCGCCGCGCTGACCGCGGAGAGCGGGTTCCCGACCAGGAAGACCAGCAGCGCGCCGAGCCCGATGCCGGGACCGCCCAGCGCCGCCCCGAGTCCGGCCACGGTGCCGGCCGCGGCCAGCGCGAACAGCCCGATCGCGCCCGCCTCGCGCCACAGGTCCCCGGCCAGGATGCCGAGCCAGCCGTGCAGCACCGCCACCCCGGCCAGGCCGGCGAGGGCGGCGTAGGACACCAGCCCCAACAGCCGGGCGCCGCGGCGGGTCACCAGGAAGACCAGCAGTGCACCGGCCAGCATGCTGGTCAGCGCGAACGGCAGGAACCCGGCGGCGAACCCGGCGCCGCGCGGGTCGTCCGGGTCGGCCGGGACGACCTGCTCCACCGGCACCGGGCGGCCGCCGGAGAGCTGCGCGGCGGCCTCGGTGAGCAGCGCGGCCACCGTCGGGCTCGCCGCGGGGGCGGTGTGCAGCGCGATCCCGTCCGGACCGGCGACGAAGGCGGCGTACACCTCGCGGTCGCGGAGCGCCCGGTCGGCCGCCGCCGCGTCCGGCAGCGTGGTCACCTCGAACGCGCCGGGCCGGGCGGTGGCCAGCCGGGCGGCGAGTTCGGTGGTCGCGGGCGCCGGCCCGGCGACGGCGACCGGCAGGTCACGGGGGGCGAGATGCGCCGCCGGAGCGGCGAAGAGCGGTACGAGCAGCGCCTGGGCCGCCACCGCGAGGGCGGCCAGCAGGACGGCGAACAGCCAGGGCGAGCGGACCCGGGACGGGTGAGCGGACATCTCCGCCTCCTAAAACGAACGTTCATTCTCTTAGGTTGAGGATGCGCCCCGGTCGACCTCCGGTCAAGAACGAACGTTCGCTTTACACTGTCGGTCGTGCCACGCGTATCGGACGAACACCTCGCGGCCCGCCGCCAGCAGATCCTCGACGCGGCCCGGAGGTGCTTCCTGCGCGACGGCTTCCACAACACCTCGATGCAGGACGTGATCCGTGAGGCCGGGCTCTCGGTCGGGGCGGTCTACCGCTACTTCCCCAGCAAGTACGACCTGGTCACCGCGATCGCCCAGTCCGTGATCGGCGGGGCGGACCAGGTCTTCGCCGAGCTGGCCCGCCACGAGCCGCCGCTGCCGCTGACCGAGGCGCTGGCCCGGGCCCTGGCCTACGTCGACTCCCAGAGCGGCCCGGACGGCGTGCTGCGGCTGGCCATCCAGGTCTGGAGCGAGGCGCAGCGGGACCCGGCGCTGGCCGACTTCGTCCGGACGACGTACCGCGGTTTCCGGAACCACTTCGTGGCGATCGCCCGGCGGGCGCGCGAAACCGGCGAACTGCCGGCGGACACCGACCCGGAGGCGGCCGGGGCGGCCCTGTTCGGCCTGGTCCCCGGCTACTTCATGCAGCGCATCCTGACCGGTCAGCCGGACCGCCACACCTATCTGGCCGGCGTCCGCACGCTCCTCACCGGCAGCGCCACGTCACCCGTCAGCGGTTAGCAGGCGCCCCCTGGGCAACGGAATCCGTTGACAGGAGGCCGGTGCTCACACCTCAGGCGAGCCGCCAGACCTGGAAGGTGGGGCCGTCGGCGGGCAGCATCACCACGCCGTCGGCGGCGGGCCGCAGGGCGGGTGCGCCGCCGTACGCGTTCTCCCCGGCAGGCAGGCCGGCCAGCCGCACCGGGGTGCCGGCCGCACGGCGGGCCAGCACCAGCACCGTGCCGGTGGGCGCCTCGCGCAGGAAGACCAGGGTGTCGGCGTCCGCGTGCACCCAGCGCAGGCCGCCGTGCCGCAGCGCCGGCTCGCCGCGGCGCAGCGCCAGCAACGACCGGTACGCCTCGAACGTGCGCCGGTCCCAGCTCTCCGGCCGGTGCCACGGCATCGGGGTACGCGACCCCTCCCCGTTCGTGCCGGTCAGCCCCAGTTCGTCGCCGGCGAAGACCACCGGGGTGCCCGGCATGGTGGCGAGCAGCCCGGCGGCCACCTCCTGCCGGGCCGCGTCACCGACCACGGTCCGGATCCGGGCCGAGTCGTGCGAGCCGAGCAGCTGCCACGAGTGCACGTACGACCGCCAGGAGATCAGCGACCGGTAGCTGTTCATAGTGGCGAGCACGGTGCCCGCGTCCCGCCGCCGCACCCCGCCCGGGGTGCCGAGGAAGTTCGGCAGCGGGTCGTCGCCGTGGCGCAGCCAGGACCAGACCGGGTCGGTGAAGCCGACGTAGTTCATCGTGCCGTGCCAGCCGTCCCGGTCCAGGTCGCCGGTGTGGTCGTGGCCGTGCTCGGCCAGCAGCAGCCCGTCCGCCCGGGTCTCGGCCACCACCTCGCGCAGCAGGCGCGCCACCTCGTGGGTGTACGCGTCGGCGCCCCGCCGGCCGGTCATGTTCGCCACGTCCACCCGCCAGCCGTCCAGCCCGTACGGCGGGCGCAGCCAGCGGCGCAGCAGCGAGTCCTCGGCGGTGGCGAAGCGCCGGCGCAGCTCGGCGCTGCCCCAGTTGAGCTTCGGCAGCGACTTGACCCCGTTCCAGGACTCGTAGTCGGCGGTCGCCTCGTCGAAGTAGTACAGCTCCCGCTCCGGCGCGGTGACGTCGGAGGCGGCGGCGGTGAACCAGTGGTGGGCGTCGCCGGTGTGGTTGCTGGTGATGTCGCCGAGCAGCCGCCAGCCCCGGGCGCGCACGGCGTCGGCCAGCCGGGCGAGGGCGGCGTCCCCGCCGAGCAGCGGGTCGACGGTGTCGAAGCTGGACGCGTCGTACCGGTGGTTGGAGCGGGCCGGGAAGATCGGGGTGAGGTAGACGGTGTTGACGCCGAGCCGGTCCAGGTGGTCCAGGTGCTCGGTGACGCCGTCCAGGTCACCGCCGTAGAACTGGCGCGGCGTCTCCGGCCCGCGCCCGATGACGGGGGTGTCCCAGTCGCAGGGGATCGCCCACTCCGGTGGGGTCCGGCCGTCGGCGGCGGCGGACCGGGCGAACCGGTCCGGGAAGATCTGGTAGATCACCGCGTCCCGGGCCCAGGCCGGCGGCGGAGCGTAGCTGACCAACTTGAAGTCGCCGTGGTCCGGCACGTCGTGGTCGACCAGGCCGGCGGCGTTGAGCCACCGGTGGCCCGCGCGCCCGTCGAGCAGGAACCGGTAGTTGCTGACCGGATTACGGACCTCGACGTCGGCCCGCCACCACACGTCACCGCCCTCGGTGCGGTCGACCACGGCCTCGGCGAACCGCGGCTCGCCGTCGCCGGTGGTCCGGACGTGCACCTGGCGGACGTCGGTGCCGACCGGCACCCGGACGAAGACCGGGACGCGCCGCCCGAGCGCGGGCTCCTGCTCCGGCACGTAGGTGGCGGATCCGTCGTGGTGCGGCTGGAGGGACATGGCGAACCTTTCGCGTCGTACCGACGGGGAGAGGGAGGGGCCGCCCGCCGCGGCCGGTTCCTTGACCGCGGCGGTCGTCCCGTGACTGCTCCGGTGTACGTCGACCCGACGCCCTTGCCGCAGCGTGCTTCGGAGTGGCACCACTCGCCTCGGGCAGGACGGCGAGCGGCCACCTATCCGATTTATCCCTTGACCGCTCCGGCCGTCAGGCCGGAGACGATGTAGCGCTGGAGCAGTTGGAACACCAGCACCGTGGGAACCGCGGTGAGCAGGGTTCCCGCCGCGAACATCCCGAAGTTGTTGTTCCGCTCGCCGGCGACCAGACCGAACATGCCGACCGCCAGCGTCTTCGACTCGGTGTTGGTGAGGAACACGTTGGCGATCATGAACTCGTTGATCGTGCCGATGAACGACAGCAGCGCGGTCACCGCCAGGATCGGCGCCACCAGCGGCAGCATGATCCGGAAGAAGACCTGGGCGTGCGTGGCCCCGTCCATGGTGGCCGACTCGTCCAACTCCTTCGGCAGCGTGTCGAAGAAGCCCTTCATCAACCAGGTGTTGACGCCCAGCGCACCACCCATGTAGAGCAGGAACAGCCCCCACGGGGTGTTGAAGCCGATCGCCGGCCACAGGTCGGTGACCGTGGTGAAGATCAGGAAGATCGCCACGATCGCCAGGAACTGCGGGAACATCTGGATCAGCAGCAGCGTGAGCAGGCCGAACCGCCGGCCGGCGAAGCGCATCCGGGAGAACGCGTACGCCGCGAGCGCCGAGAGGAAGATCGACACGAAGGCGGCCATCCCGGCGATCAGCAGCGAGTTGAGGAACCAGTGGGCGAAGGCGGTCTTGCGGAACAGGTTCGCGAAGTTCTCGAACGACGCGCCGGTCGGCAGCAACTCGGTCGAGGAGAGGGTGCCGAGCGGGTTGAGCGCCGCCGAGAGCACGAACAGGATCGGGAAGAGGCTGAACATCACCGCCAGCACGCCGACCACATGTCGCCAGCCCACCTGCGCGAACCAGCGGTTGCGCCGCCGGCCGGTGGCGTTGCGGTCGGCCACCGGGGCGTCCGCGAGCGTCGTCACGAGTACACCTCCTCCTGCTTACGGGTACGCCGGAAGCTGATCGCCGACACGGTCGCCACGATCGCGAAGATGAAGATCGAGACTGCGGCGGCCATCCCGAACTCGGCGCCCTGGGCACCGAAGGCCAGCCGGTAGGTGTAGGTGATGAGCAGGTCGGTCGCGCCGTTGGTGGGGTTGTCCGGCGCGAACGGGCCACCCTCGGTGGTCATCCAGATCGCGTTGATGTTGTTGAAGTTGTACGCGAACGACGCGATCAGCAGCGGCGAGAGCGCGACCAGCAGCAGCGGCAGGGTGACCGCCCGGAACGACTGCCACGGCGAGGCGCCGTCGACCGAGGTGGCCTCGGTCAGCTCCCGGGGAATCGCCTGGAGCGCGCCGGTGGCCACCAGGAACATGTACGGATAGCCCAGCCAGAGCTGCACCAGCAGCACCGCGGCCCGCGCCGTCCAGGCCTCGCCGAACCAGTCGACGCCGAGGCCGAAGAGGTTGTTGACCAAGCCGAAGTCGGTGTTGAACATGTCCCGCCAGACCAGCAGCATCGCGAACGACGGCATGGCGTACGGCAGGATCAGCAGCACCCGGTAGAAGTTGGTGCCGCGCATCCGGGGCGAGTGCAGGGCGAGCGCGATGGCCATGCCGAGCAGGAAGGTGAGCCCGGTCGAGCCGATCGCGAAGGCGAAGTTCCAGAGCAGCGTGCCGAAGAACGGGCCGGAGATGTTGGGGTCGGTCAGCACCCGGCTGAAGTTCTTCAACCCCACGTTGACCTTCCAGCCCTGGGCCAGCCGCTCGCCGTCGGCGGCCACGAAGGAGCCGCTCGCCGGGTCGGCGGTCCAGGTCTTGCCGGTCTCGCTGTCCTTGACGCAGTCGCAGCCCTCGTCGTACGCCCGGATGGCCTTGCCCTCGTAGGCGCGGGTGAGGCCGTTGGAGCGGATGGCGCCGCCGGAGGTGGGCACCACCAGGGCGGTGATGGCGTCGCTGCGGCCACTGGCCTGACCGATGTTCAGCACGGTGTAGCCGTCGGCGGCGGTGACCTTGCCGCTGAGGTTGCTGACCGTCACCTGCCCGGCGTCGAGCTTGCGCAGCCCGTTCGCGTCACCCGCGAAGACCTCCTTGGTCTTCGGGTCGCTGAGCAGGAAGACCAGCGCACCGGTCTCGGGGTCGCCCTTGGTGGCGATGGAGAGGGCGTACTCGGTGGAGCCCGGAACCTGCTTCACCGAGGAGCTCTGGATGGCGACGATCGCGTCGTCCTTGCTGCCGCGGTGGCCGTCGCCGAAGTTCGTGAACGCGGTGCTCGCGGTGTAGAGCACCGGGAAGACCTGGAAGGCGATCAGGAAGAGCGTGCCGGGGACCAGGTACTTGGCCGGGACGTGCCGGCGGCCGAGGTAGAGGTAGAACAGACCAGCGGTGGTGATCGCCAGGATCGCCAGCCCGATCCAGTGCTCGGCCTCGATCAGCGGGAACGCCGCCCAGATCGCGATGCCGGCCACCAGGCCGAGCAGGATCACCTTGACGAGGAGGCCGGTCGCGGTGATCGGCGCGTGGTTCCGCGCGGTACGGGACGGGCGCGGGAGCCCGCGGCGAACGGGCTCCCGGCCCGGAGCCTGCGTGGCAGGCTCCGGGCCGGACAGCGACGTGCTCATTACTTGATCTGACCCGCGATGGTCTTGCCGGCGGCGGTGATCGTCTGCGCCGGGTCGGCGCCACCGATGACGGCGGCCTCCGCCTTGCCGAACGGGTCCCAGATCGCGGCCATGGCCGGGATCGCCGGGAGCACCTGGCCGTTCTTACCGGCCTCCTGGAACTTGGCCAGGTCCGGGTCCTCGCCCTTGACCTGGTCGAAGGCGGCGGTCAGCGCCGGCGGGCGCGGCTCGGCCTTGTACAGCGCGACGGCCAGCTCGGGCTTGGTCACGTAGTTGGTGACGAACTCCTGGGCCAGGGCCTTGTTCTTGCCCTTGGCGGCGACGTAGAACGCCTGGACGCCCACGAACGGCTGGGCCTCCTTGCCACCGGCGAAGCCGGGGACCGGGGAGATGTCGTACTTGATGTTGGCCTTCTTGGCGTCGGCGATGGCCCACGGGCCGGAGACCAGGTACGCGCACTTCTTGCCGGTGAAGGTGGCGATGGAGTTCTCGCCGGTGATCGAGCGCTTGAGCGCCCCCTCGCCCTTCTCACCCAGCTTCGCGATCTTCTGGAAGGCCGCGATCGACTCCGGCTTGCCGACGCCCAGGTCCTTGGGGTCGTAGTCGCCGTTGGCCGCGGTGCCGAACAGGTAGCCGCCGCCGGAGGTGTACAGCGGGTAGATGTGGTACGCGTCGCCGTTCTGGCCGGACTGGAGGCAGAGGATCTCGCTGGCCTTCTTCTGGGCCTTGAGCTGCTTGCCGGTGGCGACCAGCTCCTCGATCGTCTTCGGCGCCTCGGGGGCCAGCTCGGTGTTGCGGATCAGCGCGACGTTCTCGGTGGCGTAGGGGACGCCGTAGAGCTGGCCGTTGAAGGTGACAGCCTTGACCGCGGTCTCGTTGAACGCGCTCTTCTGCTCGGCGCCGAGCTGCACCGGGTCGATGGCACCGTTCTGGACCAGGTTGCCGATCCAGTCGTGCGCGCCGACGACGACGTCCGGGCCGCTGCCCTGCTGCGAGGCGGTGACGAAGTTGGTCTGCAGGTCCTTGGAGACGGCCTGGACCTCGACGGTGACCCCGTTCTCCTTGCCGAACTCCTCGGCGAACGGCTTGAGGGCCGCGGTCCGCTTGTCGTCGGCCCAGATGACCAGCTTGCCGCCCGCCGCCTTGGCGGACTCCTTGGCGGCCGGCTTGTCGCTGTCACTGCCACCGCAGCCCGAGGCGGCGAGCGCCAGGCCGAGGACAGCGACCACACCCGCGGTACGGATGCGCATCGGTACTCCTGTCGTCATGGCGGCCCGCCGGGGGAAGGGCGGCCCGCCAGTGGAAACCTCTGAAATTTCTTGCTGACCGGCGCTGGGTGCCGCGCCGCTGCTCTCGCGTGTTGCGGGGACGTTAGCAAGGCGTTGCAGAGAATGGAAGGTATTGCAGGAGTGTACGCAAGAACTTTCCCGTGAGCTAAAGTGCCGCCATGCGCGCTCGACTGTCCGACATCGCCCAACAGGCCGAAGTCAGCGAGGCCACGGTGTCGCGGGTGCTCAACGACCGCCCGGGAGTGGCCCCGGAGACCCGGCAGGCCGTCCTCACCGCCCTCGACGTGCTCGGGTACGAGCGCCCCGCCCGGCTGCGCAAGCGCAGCGCCGGCCTGGTCGGCCTGGTCGTGCCGGAGCTGGACAACCCGATCTTCCCGGCCTTCGCCCAGATCATCGAGTCCACTCTGGCGCAGAGCGGCTTCACCCCGGTGCTCTGCACCCAGACCCCCGGCGGCGTCACCGAGGACGAGTACGTCGAGATGCTGCTGGACCGGCAGGTGTCCGGGATCGTCTTCGTCTCCGGCCTGCACGCCGACACTGCCGCCAACCACGATCGGTACCGCGCGCTGATCGCCCGACCGCTGCCGATCGTCATGATCAACGGGTACGCGCCCGGCATCGCGGCGCCCTTCGTCTCCTGCGACGACGGGGAGGCCACCGAGCTGGCCATCGCCCACCTGGTCGCGCTCGGCCACCGGCGGATCGGCCTGATCACCGGCCCGGACCGCTTCGTGCCGGTGCAGCGCCGGGTGGCCCGCTTCCGGACGGCCATGACCCGGCTGGCCGGCGCGACCGAGGTGGAGGTCGGGGAACTGGCCGAACTCTCCCTCTTTGGCGTCGAGGGCGGGGAGGCCGCCGCCGGCCGGCTGATCGAGCGCGGGGTGACCGGCATCGTCTGCGGCTCCGACCTGATGGCGCTCGGCGCGATCCGGGCCGCCCGCCAGCGCGGGCTCGCCGTCCCCGACGACGTCTCCGTGGTCGGTTACGACGACTCCCCGCTGATGGCCTTCACCGACCCGCCACTGACGACCATGCGCCAGCCGGTCGCCGCCATGGCGGTGGCCGCGGTCCGGGCCCTGGTCGACGAGATCAACGGGCATCCCGCCCCGCACTCCGAATACCTGTTCCGCCCCGAGCTGGTGGTCCGCGGCTCCACCGCCGTGGTCCGCCCGGCCGACGCCGCTCCGGACAGCGGACCCGGGCGCCAGCGTCCGCCGACCTCCTCCCTCGCCGTCCCGGCCTGACCCGCCGAGCGCGCGGCGGCGGCCCGACGCCACCAGGTCGGCGAGGTGGCGCGATCCCGGCCGGCGAACACCGCTCCTTCGGCGAACCGGAGTGGATCACGGCACGCGGACGGCTGCCGTCGCGGTCCACGGCTCGGGTGGCGTGCGGGGTGGTGGGTCCCGACGGGTGGGACGGGTGGGGGTGGGAGATGAACCTGATCCGCGCTACTGCTGTCATTTCTTGCGCAAGGAATGCTTGACTCTTGCAGCGCTCGGGCGGCATCCTGCTCAGACACCGCGCCGTCACCCACACCGCGCGGGGTGTTGCCCTCCCGCGACAGAGAACGGGGATCGTCACCGATGACCGCCGCCACCAACCCCACGCCGCTGACCTCCGACGACGACTGGTGGCGATCCGCGGTCGTCTACCAGGTCTACGTCCGCAGCTTCGCAGACGCCAACGGCGACGGCGTGGGGGACCTCCAGGGCATCCGGGAACGCCTGCCGTACCTGCGCGACCTCGGCGTCGACGCGCTCTGGCTGACGCCGTTCTACACCTCGCCGCAGGTGGACGCCGGCTATGACGTGGCCGACTACCGGGACGTGGACCGACTCTTCGGCACCCTCACCGACTTCGACGCGATGATCACCGACGCGCACGCCCTGGGCCTGCGCATCATCGCGGACCTGGTACCCAACCACACGTCCAGCGCGCACCCGTGGTTCCAGGCGGCGCTCGCGGCCGGCCCCGGTTCGACCGAGCGCGAGCGCTACCTGTTCGCCGAGGGCCAGGGCGAGACGGGTGAGCTGCCGCCGAACGACTGGGAGAGCATCTTCGGCGGCCCCGCCTGGACCCGGGTCGCTGACGGCCAGTGGTACCTGCACCTGTTCGACCCGGCCCAGCCTGACCTGAACTGGCGCCACCCCGAGGTACGCGCCGAGTTCGAGGACATCCTGCGGTTCTGGCTCGACCGGGGCGTGGACGGCTTCCGGATCGACGTGGCGCACGGGATGATCAAGGCCGAGGGGCTGCCGGACGTCGGCTTCAACTCGATGACCACCGGCCAGCGCCAGTCCGAGCTGCTGGGCAAGGGCCGGCTGCCGTACTTCGACCAGGACGAGGTGCACGACATCTACCGCGCCTGGCGGCCGATCCTGGACAGCTACCCGGGCGGCCGGATGGCGGTGGCCGAGGCGTGGGCCGAGACCCCGCAGCGCCTCGCCCGCTACATCGGCCCGGACGAGCTGCACCAGGCGTTCAGCTTCGACTTCCTCGACGCCACCTGGTCGGCCGACTCGTTCCGCAAGGTGATCGACACCGCGCTCGCCGAGTCGACCATCGTCGGCGCGCCGACCACCTGGGTCCTCTCCAACCACGACCGGCAGCGGCACGTCACCCGGTACGGCGACGGGGAGGTCGGCCTGCGCCGCGCTCGGGCCGCCGCCCTGCTGATGCTCTCCCTGCCCGGCTGCGCGTACGTCTACCAGGGCGAGGAACTGGGCCTGCCCGAGGTGCTGGACCTCCCCGACGAGCTGCGCCAGGACCCGGCGTTCCTGCGCACCGGCGAGAGCCGGGACGGCTGCCGGGTGCCGATCCCGTGGAGCGGCGAGCTGGCCCCGTACGGCTTCGGGCCGGCCGGCAGCGAGCTGAGCTGGCTACCGGCGCCGACGACCTGGCGGGCCCTGTCGGTGGCCGCCCAGACCGGGGTGCCCGG
The DNA here is from genome assembly GCF_042869115.1 of Micromonospora sp. NPDC007230. NCBI lineage: Bacteria > Bacillati > Actinomycetota > Actinomycetes > Micromonosporales > Micromonosporaceae > Micromonospora > Micromonospora sp. NPDC007230. Next base: position 28,591 of record NZ_JBIAFE010000019.1, read on the forward strand.
CTCGACGCTGGAGCTCTACCGGGCGGCCCTGCGGATCCGGCACGAGCACCCGGCGCTGGCCGGCACCGACGGCATCACCTGGCTGGAGACCGAGCCCGGGGTGCTGGCGTTCCGCCGTACCGCCGGGGACGCCGAGTTCACCTGCGTGATCAACATCAGCGGCGCCGAGGTCACGGTCGCCGGCCACGGCCGGCCGATCGTCGCCAGCGCCGACCTCATCGAGCAGGGCGACGGGCACGTCCTGCCGGTGGACGCGGCTGCGTGGTTCGAACGGCGCTGAGCCGGGTAACCCGCCATTGACCTGGTCGTCCGTTGTGCTCCGCGCCGACGGGCGGCTGGGCTACCGACCCCTTGTGGTGGGGGGGGTGAGGTGGCGCCGGCGCCTCGGGGAGTCCGCTCCCCGAGGCGTCGGTGTCCATCTGGGACGCCACGTTCAGCGCCGGTCCGCACCGGGTAGCACCAGGTCATGACGGCACACGTGACGCAATACACCCTCGACGTCGACGACATCGAGCTGATGGCCTCCTTCTGGTCCCGCGCCCTTGGTTACCAGGTGCGGCAGGGGGACGACGGCAGCGCGAAGCTGTGGCCGCCGTCAGACCGGCCCGGCCCGACGGTCTGGTTGCAGGGCAGCGGCACGCCCAAGCGCGGGAAGAACCGGCTGCACCTCGACCTGGTGTCCGACGGGGACCCGCGGGACGAGGTACGCCGACTGCTCGCGCTCGGCGCCCGCCCCGCGGACGTCGGCCAGTCCGGCGAGGAGGGCTTCGTCGTCCTCGCCGACCCGGAGGGCAACGAGTTCTGCGTACTCGACCACGCACCGCGCCGGTGAGCGGGGTCAGTCCCCCTTGCTGGTGAGCAGCTCGGCGATCCGGGCGAAACCGGCCCGCACCTCGTCGCGGCTGGGCGGGGTCACCGGCTCGGCCGCCGGCTCCTGCTCGGCGGCGAGCTCCAGCTCCTCGTCGATGGTGTCCTCGAAGTCGCCGTAGAGGTCCGCCTGGTCGACCTGGGCCGTCTCTTCCTCGGCGGCGAGCTGGGACGCCGCGATCTCGCCGCGGATCTCCTCGGCGGTCAGCGCCGGCAGCAGCGGTTCGACCACCGCCATCAGCTGCTCCTCGGCCACCACCGCCTCGGCCAAGGCGAGCGCGTGTGGCCGCTCGTACGGGCCGCAGACCACCGGTTCCCACTCGTCGGCGTCGCCGAGCGGGCCGAAGGTGATGATCCACGGCAGGCCGAGCATCGGCGAGTCGTCCGGCAGGTCCAGCGTCACGAGTGCGCCCACTGGCCCATCATGGTCGCTCCCGCCCGGCAGCTCCGCCCAGATTCACGGAAAGTGTGGCCCCAAGACGTCGTGAGGCCCCAATTTCCCGGAAAGTGAGCGGGTCCCGGTCGAGCCCGCGGCGGCCCTGCGCGGGGTCCGCCGGCGTCAGGCCGGGTGGGTGGCGTCGAGGGCGGCGCGGACCACGGCGAGCGCGCGGTCCGGTGGGACGCCCAGGCGGACCGCCTCGGCGGCGTAGTCGGTGGCGGCGCGGTGCAGGCGGTCGGCGGCGTCGTCGCGCCCCGGCGCCACCACAGTCCCGTGCCGCCCCCGGGTCTCCACCAGCCCGGCCCCCTCCAGCTCCCGGTACGCCCGGGCGACGGTGTTCACCGCCAGGCCCAGGTCGCCGGCGAGCTGCCGGACCGCGGGCAGCCGGGTGCCGACCGGCAACCGGCCGTCACCGATCATCCCGGCGAGCTGCCCGCGCACCTGCTCGTACGGGGGCACCGCCGAGCCCGGGTCGATCCGGATCCGCATCTCAGCCCGCTCCTCCCGGCGTACCCGGCTCGGGCACCTCGTCGGCCTCCACGTCCACCTCCCGGGCCGCGCCGCCCTCGGCCAGGTCCACCACCCGGCCGTACCGGCTGGTGGCGGCCAGCGCCGCGCCGAAGAGCACCAACTGGTTGAGCAGGTAGAGGTAGAGCAGCAGCCCCACCGCGGTGGCCACCACCGTGTACGCCGGATTCCGCTCGGTGCGCATCACGTAGTAGCGGCCGACCGTGTTCAGCAGGGTGATGCCGACGGCGACCACCAGCACCACCGGCCGCAGCCGGCGACGGCTCATCCGCAGCCGGGGCACCGCCACCAGCAGCGCCACCGCCAGCACCGCGTTGATCACGACGCTGAGCACGGCGCTCACCGTGGTCAGCCCGACCGACCCGGTGCTGCGCAGCAGGAAGCGCAGCAGCGACTCCAGCGCGTCGACGGCGGCGACCGAGATGCCGAGCATCAGGAAGACCACCACCAGCACGCCCAGGTCGACCAGCCGGCGGACCACCAGATTGCCGGGCTGCTGGTTGAAGCCGTACATCAGCCGCTGCGAGGAGCGGATCGCCTCCACCCAGCCGATCCCGGTGACGACCAGGATGACCAGGCCGACCACCCCGACCGTGCCGCTGCTCTGCGCGATCTGGTCCGGCTTGAGGAACGGCAGATTCTCCCGGAGGAAATCCGCCGCCGCCCTGCTGACCTCGTCGTTGTCCTCGAGGATCGCGCCGAAGACCCAGTATCCGACCAGGGCCAGCGCGAAGACCGCGAAGAAGCCGTAGTAGGCGATCGCGGCGGCGAGCCGCCCGCCGAGCACCTCGGCGTAGAGCGCCCCGGCCCGCCACAGGTGGTCGAAGGCCGGCAGCCGGTGCCGGGCCACGTCGATCCGGCGACCCACCGCCGCCTCGATCCGGCCGAGCACGTTCACCACGTCATCCTCACCGATTCCCCGCCCGACGGCGGGCCGGCCACGCGCTCAGCTCAACCGCCCAGGCGGAAGTCGCGGCGGGGCTGCCACCGGGTCGCCCCGCTGTGCGAGAAGAGGGTGAACCCGTCCACCTCGAACAGCGCCGAGAAGTCGGCCAGATCCTCGTACACCTTGTCGAGCACCTCGGGCGGGACGTCCTGGGCCACCGTGACGTGCGGGTGGTACGGGAAGCGGGCCTCCCGGTGCAGCTCGGGGGCCGCGTTGATGGCGGCGGCGAGCAGCTCGCACTCGCTGATCCCGGCCGCCACCGCCACGAAGACCACCTGGGTGACCGGGCGGAAGGTGCCGGTGCCCCGCAGGTGCAGGGTGAACGGCAGGTGGGTGGCGGCCACCCGGGCCAGGTGCGCCTCGACCGCGGACAGCGCGCGTACCGGGATCTCGGTCGGCCCGAGCAGGGTGACGTGGGCCGGGACGGCCTGCGGGTCACCGGCCTCGACCCGGCGGCGGGTGAGCATCCCGCCCCACGGCTCGGGGATGTCCACCGCGATCCCGATCTGGATGGAGTCGTCGGCGTCCGGCGCCCCGTCCCTGCGATCCACGCTCCGCGCCACCCCTCCGGCCACCGACTGCGTCCACCCGTTCCCGTCGCGCCCGGGCCGCTACTCGAAGCGGACCGGGGGGAAGAACCCGATCCGCTCGTACGCCGTCCGCAGCGTCGCCGCGGCGACCGCCCGGGCCTTCTCGGCACCCTGGGCGAGCAGCTTGTCGAGCTGCGCCGGGTCGTCCAGGTAGCCGCGGGTGCGCTCCTGGATCGGCGTGACGAAATCCCGGACCACCTCGGCCAGGTCCTTCTTGAGGTCGCCGTAGCCCTTGCCGTCGTACGCGGCGACCAGATCGTCGATGCCCCGACCGGAGAGCGCGGAGTAGATGGACAGCAGGTTGGCGATGCCCGGCTTGCCCTCGGCGTCGAAGACGATCTCGCGGCCGGTGTCGGTGACCGCGGAGCGGATCTTCTTGGCCGAGCGGGCCGGATCCTCCAGCAGGTCGATGATGCCGGCCGGCGAGGAGGACGACTTCGACATCTTGGCCGTCGGGTCCTGCAGGTCGGTGATCTTCGCGGTGTCCTTGACGATGTGCGGCGCGGGCACCGTGAAGGTCGGGCCGAACAGCGTGTTGAACCGCTGGGCCAGGTCGCGGGAGAGTTCCAGGTGCTGCCGCTGGTCCTCGCCGACCGGCACCGCGTGCGCCTGGTAGAGCAGGATGTCGGCGGCCTGGAGGATCGGGTACGTGAAGAGGCCGACGCTGGCCCGCTCGTTGCCCTGCTTCTGCGACTTGTCCTTGAACTGGGTCATCCGGCTGGCCTCGCCGAAGCCGGTGATGCAGCCGAGCACCCAGGCCAGCTGCGGGTGCTCGGGCACCTGCGACTGGACGAAGAGGGTGCTGCGCTCCGGGTCGATCCCGACGGCGAAGAGCTGCGCGGCGGCGATCCGGGAGCGCTGCTTGAGCACCTTCGGGTCGTGCCCGGCGGTGATCGCGTGCAGGTCGACCACGCAATAGAAGGCATCGTGGCTGTCCTGCAGGGCCACCCAGTGCCGCACCGCACCCAGATAGTTGCCGAGGTGAAACGAGTCGGCCGTCGGCTGGATGCCGGAGAAGACGCGGGGGCGGGCGGGTACGTCGGACATGCCGGCAATTCTGTCAGCAAGGCCCGGCGTACGTCATGACGGGCCGGCGGGTCGGCGCTCGGCGGGCGCGACCGGGGTCGGGACCTCACGCCGCTGCTCGGGCAGCCGCGCGGCGGAGACCGCGAGCCGGGACACCCGCCGCCCGTCCAGCGCGAGCACCCGCAGCAGCCAGCCGCCCGGCGGGTCGTCCGGGTCGGGCCCGCCCGGGGCCACCGGCACCTCGTCCCCGGTCACCGGCAGCCGGCCCAGGGCGGCCATCACGAACCCGCCGACCGTCTCGTACGGCCCGGCGGGCAGCGGCACCCCGGTGCGCTCGGCGAAGTCGGCCAGGTTGAGCCGGCCGTCGACCACGGCGGGCAGGCCGGCGTGAGCCGGGTCGGGCGGGCCGTCGTACTCGTCGTGGATCTCCCCGACCAACTCCTCGACCAGGTCCTCGCACGTGACGATGCCGGCGGTGCCGCCGTACTCGTCGACCACCACGGCCAGGTGGTGCCCCTCCCGGCGCATCTCGGTGAGCGCGGCCAGCACCCGCTTGCTGCCCGGCAACCGCTTCACCTCGCGGATCAGCTCACCGACCGTGCCGTGGCGCTCGCGCTCGGGGCGGAGCAGCACGTCGCGCAGGTGCACGAAGCCGACCACGTCGTCGTGGGTGCCGTCGACCACTGGGTAGCGGGTGTGGGTCTCCACCCGGACCAGCCGCTCCGCCTCAGCGACGGTGAGCCCGGCGGACAGGAACTCCACTTCGGTGCGCGGCACCATCACCTCGCGGACCAGGCGCGCCCCGGCCACCAGCACCTCGTCGATGATCCGCCGCTCGTCCGGGTCGAGCACCGTGTTGGCGGCGACCAGGTCGCGCAGTTCGGCCTCGCTGATCCGCTCGCGGCCGGCCGTCGGGCTGGCCCCGAGCAGATCGGTGACCAGGCGGGTGGCGCCGTCGGCGGCGCGGACCACGAGCCGGGCCACGGTGCGCGCGAGGGGGCCGGGCTCGCGTCGCGGTCGCCCCGGAGGTCGTCGCCGGGGCCCGCGGCCGCCTGCCTCCCGCATGACAAGGATGGTAGACAGCGGGCAACCGGGCAGCGGGGGCAATGTTCGGATCTGTTCAATCATGGCGGGTCATGGTGGAATGACAGGAAGCCATGCGCAGCCACGGCCCGACCGGCGGCCTTAGGGTGATCACGGACGGCCGCCACGCGACGCGGCCAGGCAGGAGGACCCGACGTGAAACTGCTCGTCACCGGCGGCGCCGGCTACATCGGCAGCGTGGTGACCCGGATGCTGCTGGACCACGGCCACGAGGTGACCGTCCTGGACGACGTGCGCACCGGCCACCGAGCAGCCCTCGCCCCCGAGGCCACCCACGTCGACCTGCCGGTCCACGAGGTCGCCCGGGTGCTCACCCCGGACGCCGGCTTCGACGGCGTGCTGCACTTCGCCGCGCTGATCGCCGCCGGCGAGTCGATGGTCAAGCCGGAGCTCTACTGGGCGACCAACACCGTCGGCTCGCTCGCCCTGATCGACGCGGCCCGCGCCGCCCGGGTGCCCCGGCTGGTCTTCTCCTCCACCGCCGCCGTCTACGGCAACCCGAGCGAGGTGCCCATCCCGGAGACCGCCGTGAAGGCCCCCACCAACACGTACGGGGCGACCAAGCTGGCCGTCGACATGGCGCTCACCTCCGAGGCGATCGCGCACAACCTGGCCGCCGTCTCGCTGCGCTACTTCAACGTCGCCGGGGCGTACCTGCACGACGGGCAGGCCATCGGCGAACGGCACGACCCGGAGACCCACCTCATCCCGCTCGCCCTCGACGTGGCGGCCGGCCGGCGCGAGAAGCTCCAGCTCTTCGGCGACGACTACCCCACCGTCGACGGCACCTGCATCCGGGACTACATCCACGTCGAGGACCTGGCCCGGGCGCACCTGCTGGCGCTGACCGCCGCCGTCCCCGGCCGGCACCTGATCTACAACCTCGGCAACGGCAACGGCTTCACCAACCGACAGGTGATCGAGGTGGTCCGCGAGGTCACCGGCCAACCCGTACCGGTCGAGGTGGCCCCCCGCCGCGAGGGTGACCCGGCCGAGCTGGTCGCCTCCTCCGCGCTGGCCCGCGAGGAACTGGGCTGGGTGCCGCAGAAGCCCACCCTGCACGACATGATCGGCGACGCCTGGGCCTTCTACCGGGCGCACGTCCTGGGACAGCGGTGACCACCGCGACCCCCACCACCGCCACCGCGCCGTCCGGCGGCGTCGCCGCCCGCGCCTGGGCCGGCTTCCGGCAGCGGTACGACGCGGAGCCGGCCGGCCGCTGGGCGGCACCCGGTCGGGTCAACCTGATCGGCGAGCACACCGACTACAACGAGGGCTTCGTGCTCCCGTTCGCGCTGCCGCTGCGTACCGTGGTCGCCGCGGCCCCGCGGGACGACGAACGCTGGACGGTCTGGTCGGAGCTGGCCGACGAGCCGGTCGAGTTCGGCCCGGCCGAGGCCGACGAGCCCGGCCGGGTCACCGGCTGGGCCGCCTACGTGGCCGGGGTGGTCTGGGCGCTGCGGGCCGCCGGCCACCGGGTGCCGGGGGCCCGGCTCGCCGTCGCCTCCGACGTGCCGGTCGGCTCCGGGCTCTCCTCGTCGGCGGCCGTCGAGGCGGCGGTGCTGGCCGCCCTGGTCGAGCTGGGCGGGCTGGACCTGCCGGCCGACCGGTGGCCGCGGCTGGCCCAGCGGGCCGAGAACGACTACGTCGGTGCGCCCACCGGGATCATGGACCAGTCCGCCGTGATCCGCGGGCGCCCGGGGCACACCCTCTTCCTGGACTGTCGCACCGAAGACGTCGAACCGATCCCCTTCGACCTGGCGGCGGCCGGGCTGGCCATGCTGGTGGTGGACAGCCGGGCCCCACACCGGCACGCCGACGGCGAGTACGCCGCCCGCCGCGCGTCGTGCGAGCGGGCGGCGCGGACCCTCGGGGTGCCGGCCCTGCGCGACGTGACCGTCGCCGACCTCGACGCGGCGCTGGCGAGGCTGCCCGACGAGGAGACCCGACGCCGGGTCCGGCACGTGGTCACCGAGGACCAGCGGGTGCTCGACACGGTCGCGCTGCTGCGCGCCGGCCGGGTACGCGACATCGGCCCCCTGCTGACCGCCTCGCACGCCTCGATGCGCGACGACTTCGAGATCACCGTGCCGGAGGTGGACACCGCGGTCGAGGCGGCCCTCGCCGCCGGGGCGTACGGCGCCCGGATGACCGGCGGCGGCTTCGGCGGCTGCGTGCTCGCCCTGGTCGACGCCGACCGCGCACCGGCGGTCGCCGACGCCGTCACCGCCGCGTACGCCGAGCGCGGCTTCGCCGCCCCCGGCACCCTGACCGCCCTCCCGGTCGGCGGCGCCACCCGCCTCGATTGAGAAGAGTCCGGCCGGCGGCCCCACCCCCACGCCGACACGGCGTTGATCAAGAAGTTTGCGCCTCAAGCGAAGATCGACTTGGACGCGAACCTCTTGATCAACCTGGCGAATGGGGGCCGGCCGCCGGGTGGGGTCAGGTGGCTTCGACGATCATGCCGGCGCCGACGGTCCGGTTGGTGGTCTCGTCGATGATGACGAAGCCGCCGGTGGTGCGGTTGCGGCGGTACTCGTCGGCGAGCAGCGGCACCGTGGTGCGCAGCCGCACCCGGCCGATCTCGTTGAGCTTCAGCTCGCCGGCCGCCTCGTCGCGGTGCAACGAGTTGATGTCCAACCGGTAGTGCAGCCCGCGCACGATCGCCCGCGCGGAGCGGGTGGTGTGCTTGATGGCGTACTTGCCGCCGACCTGGAGCGGGCGGGTCTCGTCCATCCAGCAGACCATCGCCTCGATGTCCTGCGCGACCGCCGGGGCGTTGTTCGGCCGGCAGATCAGGTCGCCGCGCGAGATGTCGATCTCGTCGGTCAGCCGGACCGTCACCGACATCGGCGGGAACGCCTCGTTCACCGGGCCGTCGGCCGTCTCCACCGAAGCGATCCGGCTGGTGAAGCCGGACGGCAGCACCATCACCTCGTCGCCGGGCTTGAGCACCCCGGAGGCCACCTGACCCGCGTAGCCGCGGTAGTCGGTGACGGTGGTGGACTGTGGCCGGATCACGTACTGCACCGGGAAGCGCACATCGACCAGGTTGCGGTCGGAGGCGATGTGCACCCGCTCCAGGTGGTGCAGCAGCGACGACCCCTCGTACCAGGGCATGTTCTCCGAGCGGGCGACGATGTTGTCGCCCTTCAGCGCGGAGATCGGCACCACGGTCAGGTCCGGCACGTCGAGCTTCGCGGCGAACGCGGTGAACTCGTCGGCGATCCGCTCGAACACCTCCTGCGACCAGTCGACCAGGTCCATCTTGTTGACGCAGAGAACCAGGTGCGGCACCCGCAGCAGCGAGCAGAGGAACGCGTGCCGGCGGGACTGCTCCACCAGGCCCTTGCGCGCGTCCACCAGGATCAGCGCCAGGTCGGCGGTGGAGGCGCCGGTGACCATGTTCCGGGTGTACTGGATGTGCCCTGGGGTGTCGGCGATGATGAACTTCCGCCGCGGCGTGGCGAAGTAGCGGTACGCCACGTCGATGGTGATGCCCTGCTCCCGCTCGGCCCGCAGGCCGTCGGTGAGCAGCGCCAGGTTGGTGTATTCGTCGCCCCGGGCCGCGCTGACCGCCTCGACGGCGGCGAGCTGGTCGGTGAAGAGCGACTTCGTGTCGTACAGCAGGCGGCCGATCAGGGTCGACTTGCCGTCGTCGACGCTGCCCGCGGTGGCGAACCGCAGCAGGTCCATCTGCCGGGCCTCCGGCCCGGAGGCCGTCGCGTCCGGTGCCAGCGTCTCCGCGCTCATCAGAAGTAGCCCTCCCGCTTGCGGTCCTCCATGGCGGCCTCGCTGACCCGGTCGTCGCCGCGGGTCGCACCGCGCTCGGTGATCCGGGTGGCGGCCACCTCCTCGATCACCTTCTCCACCGTGTCCGCCTCCGAGCGGACCGCCGCGGTGCAGGAGGCGTCACCCACGGTCCGGTAGCGCACCTGGGCCTTGAACGAATCCTCACCGGCGCGTGCCCGGAAGAACTCGTTGACCGCGTAGAGCATGCCGTCCCGCTCGATCACCTCACGCTCGTGCGCGTAGTAGATCGACGGCAGCGGGATCCGCTCCCGGGCGATGTAGTGCCAGACGTCCAGCTCGGTCCAGTTGGACAGCGGGAACACCCGGATCGACTCGCCCGGGTGGTGCCGACCGTTGTAGAGCGCCCACAACTCCGGGCGCTGGTTCTTCGGATCCCACTGGCCGAACTCGTCGCGGAAGCTGAACACGCGCTCCTTGGCCCGGGCCTTCTCCTCGTCCCGGCGGGCACCGCCGAAGAGCGCGTCGAAGCGATGCTTCTCCACCGCGTCGAGCAGCACCGGCGTCTGGATCCGGTTGCGCATCCCGTCCGCCGACTCGCGGACCAGCCCCTTGGCCAGCGCCTCGGGCACGCTGGCCACGATGAGCTGCAGGCCGAGCTCGGCGACCCGCTGGTCCCGGTATTCCAGCACCTCGGGGAAGTTGTGCCCGGTGTCCACGTGCATCACCGGGAACGGGATGCTGGCCGGGGCGAACGCCTTCTGGGCCAACCGGAGCATCACGATCGAATCCTTGCCGCCGGAGAACAGCAGCACCGGCCGCTCCATCTCGGCGACGACCTCGCGCATCACGAAGATGCTCTCCGCCTCCAGCGCGTCGAGGTGGGAGACCCGGTACGCGGCCGGGGCCGTCATGACACGAACTCGATTCGCTCAGATCCGCACATCGGGATTCCAGACCTTTCCGGTCGGACTCGTGAAGAACTCAGGCTACCCGGAATGCCTCTGCAGCGCTGCAAGCAACCGGCTGGCGAGATCCTTGCGACAAACCAGCAGGTCGGGCAGGCGCGGGTCGGCCTCGTTGTATTTCAGCGCAGAACCGTCGATCCGGGAAGCGTGCAGGCCGGTGGCCGTCGCCACAGCGACCGGAGCAGCAGAGTCCCACTCGTACTGGCCGCCGGCGTGGATGTACGCGTCGACCTCCCCCGTGACCACCGCGGCGATCTTCGCCCCCGCCGAGCCCATCGGAACGAGATGAGCGCCGACGTCCTCTGCCAGATCGGTCAGAAAAACCGGCGGACGACTACGACTGGCCGCCAACCGGATGGTCCGCCCGCCGCCCGACGTGGCCGCCTCCAACGTCATCGGCGGGTACGCCGGCGGGTAGTCCGTGGCCAGCACCCGATGCTGCGCCGGCAGCCCCACCGCACCCGCCACCAGGCCGTGCGACGTCGGCGCGTTCCGCGCCCAGAGCGCCACGTGCACCGCCCAGTCCGACCGGCCGTCCTCCGAGAACTCGCGCGTGCCGTCCAGCGGGTCGATGATCCACACCCGGTCCGCGTTCAGCCGGGACACCGCCTCGGAGCTCACCTCCGCCGTCCAGGCCAGCCGCGAACCCTCGTCCTCCTCCGACAGCACCGCGTCGCCCGGGCGCCACTTCGCCAGCTCGGTACGGATCAGGTCGTGCGAGACCTTGTCCCCGGCCGACTTCAACGCCCCGGGATCGGCGAAGCCCATCTCCGCGCGCAGGTTCATCAGCGCCTGCCCGGCCCGCGCCGCCAACCACCGGGCGAAGGCACCGTCGATCATCGGAGGATTAGCCATCTTCTCCCGCTCCCGTCGCAGGCATCCGCCACGTCAGAAAGGCGCAGACTACCGGCCCCGACCAGCCGAACCCGGCACGCCCCGCCCGGCACTCAGACGCCGTGATAGAGGTTCTGCGTCGGCTCCACCCCGCGGGTGACCACCGACTCCACCACGTCCGCCGCCCGGTCCACCAGGAACTCCAACTCCTTGCGTTCCAGCGAGGAGAAGTCCGACAACACGTAGTCTGCCGGGTCCTGCCGCCCCGGCGGCCGGCCGATGCCGAACCGCACCCGTACGTAGTCCTTCGTGCCCAGCGACTTCGACATCGACCGCAGGCCGTTGTGGCCGCCCTCGCCGCCGCCACACTTCACCCGCAGCTGCCCGTACGGGATGTCCAGCTCGTCGTGCACGGCGATCACCCGCCCCGGCGGGATCTTGTGGAACTGCGCCAGCGCGACCACCGGCCCGCCGGAAAGATTCATGTACGTCAGCGGCTTCACCAGCACCAACTTCGGGCCGCCGAACCCGAGCCGCCCCTCGGCGGCCTCCGCCACCGCCCGCTTGTGCCGGCCGAACTTCGCGCCCAACCGGCCGGCCAGCAGGTCCGCCACCATGAAGCCGACGTTGTGCCGGTTGCCCGCGTACTCCCGACCGGGGTTGCCCAGGCCGACCACCAGCCACGGCCCCGCCTCGTCCGTCACGCCACATCCCTTCCGCTCCTACCACGACGACTCCAGCGCGGCGCGTCCACCGACCCGCCACCGCCCGGAGCCGTCGAGCGACAACACCAGCTCGGCGCGTCTGCCAGCGCACCACGACCTGGCGCCGTCGCGCGCGAAGCCGCCACCCGGCGGCCGGCTCCGAAACAGCGACAGGCGCCCCCGAAACCGGGGACGCCTGTCGCACAGTCTGCAGACCGATCAGGCCTCGGTCCGCTGCCCCTCGGCCGGAGCCTCCGCGCCCTCGGCGGCCGGAGCGCCCTCGGGAGCCTCAGCGGTCTCCTCGCCGACCTCAGCCTCAGCCTCCTCCTCGGCCTCCTCGACCTCGGGCAGGGTGGCCTCGAGCTGCTCGGCGGTCGGGGCGGCGGTCACCGTGGCGACCGGCAGCTCCGGGTCCGCGGCCAGCTCGACACCGGCCGGCAGCTTGACGTCGGCGGCGGTGACCTGGACGCCCGGCTGGGCACCCTCGATCGAGGCCTCCAGGTGGTCCGGCACCCGGGTGGCGTCGGCGGTCACCGACAGGGTGTCGTGGTCGTGCACGATCAGGGTGTCCTGCGCGGCCTCACCGGTCAGCTCGACCGGCACCTCCACGGTGACCTTCTCGCCACGGCGGACCAGCAGCAGGTCGACGTGCTCGAAGGTGTCCTTGATCGGGTCACGCTGGATCGCCTTCGGCAGCGCCAGCACCTGGGTGCCGTCGCTGACCTCGATCGCGAAGAGCTGGTTCGCACCGCCCTTGCGGATCGCGGCGGCGAACTCACGCGCCGGAAGCGCGATGTGCTTCGGCTTCTCGCCGTGGCCGTACAGCACGGCGGGCACCTTGCCGGCCCGGCGGGTACGACGGGCACCACCCTTGCCAAACTCGGTGCGGGGCTCGGCGCTGATCTTTACCTCGGACACGGGGAAACTCCTGATGCTTTTCGCTGCGGCGGCTTGTCGTCTTGCGGTGCTGGGGCGAGGGGCTCGCTGGGGCTCATGCGTCTAGTCGACTGCCCGGAGCACCGCGTCGATGACGGCGCCTCCGTGCGGTGCTTTTCAGCGGCCCGCCGGGCACCCTCGCCGTGGCAACCGCACCAGTCTACCCGAGCCGTTTCCCAGCAATCCGGCAGTCCCCATATCACCGTTCAGACGGGCCCGCAGGACAACCGGCACACCGCCGGCGACCGTCCGCGACGACCGCCGGGCGGCGGCGGTGGGTCAGCTCAGGCCACCGAACAGGGTGGTCACCGACCCGTCGTCGAAGACCTCCCGGATCGCCCGGGCCAGCAGCGGCGCGATCGACAGTACGGTGAGCTTGTCGAGCTGCTTCTCCGGCGGCAGCGGCAGCGTGTTGGTCACCACGACCTCGCTGATCGGGCTGTTCTTCAGCCGCTCCGTCGCCGGGTCCGACAGCAACGCGTGGGTCGAGGCGACCACGATCTCCGCCGCGCCGGACTCCTTCAGGATGTCGGCGGCCTTGCTGATCGTGCCACCCGTGTCGATCATGTCGTCGACGATCAGGCAGACCCGACCCTCAACCTCACCGACCACCCGGTTCGCCACCACCTGGTTCGGCTTCAGCGGATCCCGCGTCTTGTGGATGAACGCCAGCGGGCAGCCACCCAGCCGGTCCGTCCACCGCTCGGCCACCCGCACCCGGCCCGAGTCCGGCGCCACCACCGTCATCGGGCGGCCCGCGTACTTGTGCTCCACGTACTCGGCCAGCACGTCCATCGCGAACAGGTGGTCCACCGGACCGTCGAAGAAGCCCTGGATCTGCGCGGTGTGCAGGTCGACCGTCAGGATCCGGTTCGCGCCTGCGGTCTTCAGCAGGTCGGCCACCAGCCGCGCCGAGATCGGCTCCCGGCCCCGGTGCTTCTTGTCCTGACGCGAGTACGGGTAGTACGGCAGCACCACCGTGATCCGCTTCGCCGAACCGCGCTTCAGCGCGTCCACCATGATCAGGGTCTCCATGACCCAGGTGTTGACCCCGTGCGTCACGGACTGCACCACGAAGGCGTCCGAACCGCGCACCGAGTCCTTGTACCGTACGAAGAGCTCACCGTTGGCGAACTCGTACGAGTCGGTGGGCGTCGGCGCGACGCCGAGCACCTCACCGATCTCCTTGGCCAGCTCCGGAAAGCCACGTCCGGAGAAGAGCATCAGGCTCTTGCGGTTTTCGGCGACGATGCTGCCCATGGGCCCGTCTGCTCCCGTTTGTCGGTGGTTCCCGGCGGCGGTGGAGCCGGGGACTATTCGGTTGCAGTATCCCCCGCGTTAACCGGTCCTCCCACGGTCTCCGGCCCCTCGTGGATTGGCTCACCTTCCCTTGCGGGCGAGGCCGTACCCGACGCATCCTCGCGGGCCCGCTGCGCCGCCTCCGCGGCCGCCGTACCGGCGCGCTTGCGCAGCACCCAGCCCTCCACGTTGCGCTGCTGGCCCCGGGCCACCGCCATCGCGCCCGGCGGCACGTCCGCGACGATCACCGAGCCCGCCGCCGTGTACGCGCCGTCACCCACCCGCACCGGCGCGACGAACATGTTGTCCGCCCCGGTACGCGCATGACTGCCGATCGTCGTGTGGTGCTTGCGTACCCCGTCGTAGTTCACGAAGACCGACGCCGCACCGATGTTGCTGTGCTCGCCGATCGTCGCGTCCCCCACGTACGACAGGTGCGGCACCTTGGAGCCCTCGCCGATCGTGGCCTTCTTGGTCTCCACGAACGTGCCGACCTTCGCCTTGCGGGCCAGCCGCGACTGCGGCCGCAGGTAGGCGTACGGCCCGACGCTGGCCTGCGGGCCGACCTCGGCACCCACCGCGTGGCTGCGCACCACGCTCGCGCCCGCGCCGACCGTGGTGTCGACCAGCGTCGTGTCCGGGCCGACCAGCGCGCCCGCCTCGACCACCGTCGCACCCTGGAGCTGGGTGTTCTGGTCGATCACCGCGTCCCGCTCGACGGTCACCGTCACGTCGATCCAGGTGGTGTGCGGGTCGAGGATGCTCACCCCGGTGCGCATCCAGCCCTCGTTCACCCGGTCCCGCAGCAGCCGGCGCAGCCCGGCCAGCTCGACCCGGTCGTTGCAGCCCAGCGTCTCCACATGGTCGGGGGCGCAGTGCACCGCCACCGGCTCCCCGGCGTCCCGCAGCAACCCGAAGACGTCGGTCAGGTACTCCTCGCCCTGGTCGTTTTCGGTGGAGAGCTTGCCCAGCGCCTCCCGCAGCCGCACCACGTCGAACGCGTAGATGCCGGCGTTGATCTCCCGCAGCCCGCGCTGCTCCGCGGTGGCGTCGCGCTCCTCGACGATCTGCGCCAACCGCCCCTCGGCGTCCCGCACGATCCGGCCCAGGCCGGTCGGGTCGGGCACCTCGGCGGCGAGGACGGTCGCCGCCGCGCCGGCGCTCTCGTGCGCCTCGACCAGGGCCGCCACGGTCTCCGGCCGCAGCAACGGCACGTCGCCGTTGATGACCACGACCGTGCCGGAGGCCTCGGCGACGGCGTCCAGCGCGATGCGTACCGCGTGGCCGGTGCCGAGCTGCCGCTCCTGGAGCACCGGGGTGGTCTCCGGGGCGATCTCGGCCAGGTGCGCCCGGACCTGCTCGGCACCGTGCCCGACCACCACCACCGTGCGATCCGCGTGCAGCGGCTCAGCCGCCGCCAGCACGTGTCCGAGAAGAGTACGACCGAGCAGCGGGTGCAGCACCTTGGGCAGGGCCGACTTCATCCGCTTGCCCTCACCGGCGGCGAGCACGACAACGGTGCGGAGGCGGGGCTGGGACACGACGTGGCTCCCGTCGGGACGGCGACAGTCTCGCGGCCATGCTAACCAGACCGCGTCCGAAGCTGTCGAATACCCCGACAAGGGGCATCCGCACCATAAAGCTGCTCGGCCGCCAGGGTTCGAACCTGAAACACGGGTACCAAAGACCCGGGTGTTGCCAATTACACCACGGCCGAAGGATCGTTCACAGCTTAGCGCCTGGTGTCCGGTGCCAGGTTGCCCACACCGGGCCGCGGACCGGCCGCGAGGCCCTCCACCACGCCGGCTATCCAGAGATACAGCTCTCGGGACCTCGGCACTCGCACCACCAGACAGCCTCGGTAGTCCTCACCGACGTTGGTCCGCACCGTCGTAGGATCGTGCCGCTTCAACGTCGGACGCTGGAAGCAGCCGAATGGCAGGGGATCTTCAGCCGCTCGTCGACTCGTTGTGCGTGGCGGCGAAGATTCCGGAAACCAGTCCTTCGATCCGCCAGTACAGCTCGCGACTGCCCGGCACATTGATCACCAGACAGCCGTGGTAGTCGTCACCCGTGTTCCGCCGTAACGTGGCGATCCGGTGTCGTTTGATGGTCGAACGCTTGATGCGGTCGTCGGGAAGCTCGAGTCTCTCCATCCACCATCGGACCGCCGCCGCAGCGTCGGCCGATTCATGGATGCTCACCCGGTAGGTGGGCACTCCCCGCCCAGGCGGGCGCATATCGCACGGACGGAGAGCTGCTCCTCGACGCGCAGGCGGCGCGCCTCGTCGGCGAGCGGATCGGTCACGGTCGCAGGTTAGAACGTGCGTACGACAAGGAAGTCCATTCACAGACGGAACTGTCCACTGCGATCTAGGCCGCCGCTGGTTACGGTGACGTAGGCGTAACCCGTTCCGCTGGGAGGTGCCATGTCGACCGCCCTGACCGGCCCGGAGACCGGACCCAAGCCGCTGACCCAGGGCCACCAGTCCCGGGGCATCCTGATCGCCCTGTGGGCCTTCGTGGTCGTACCGTTCCTCGCTCTGCTCGCTGCCGTGCCGATGGCCTGGGGCGGCTGGCTGGGCTGGAGCGACCTGCTCGTGGCCGGCTTCTGGTACATGCTGTCCGGACTCGGCGTCACCGTCGGCTACCACCGCTACTTCACCCACGGCTCGTTCAAGGCGAAGCCGTGGGTGCGGACGGCGCTCGCGGTGGCGGGTTCGTTCGCCGTGCAGGGCGAGGTCATCCAGTGGGTGGCCGACCACCGCCGGCACCACGCCTTCTCCGATCTGGAGGGCGATCCGCACTCGCCGTGGCGGTTCGGGGAGAGCGTCGGGGGGCTGACCCGGGGGCTGTTCCACGCGCACGTGGGCTGGCTGTTCAACCGGGAGTTGTCCAACCGGGAGCGGTTCGCCCCGGACCTGCTCGCCGATCCGGCCACCCGCCGCGTCGACCGGCTGTTCCCGGTGCTGGTGGCGGTCTCGTTGCTCGGGCCGGCGGCGATGGGCGGGCTGCTCACCTGGTCGTGGCAGGGCGCGTTGACCGCGCTCTTCTGGGGCGGGCTGGTCCGGATCGCGCTGCTGCATCACGTCACCTGGGCGATCAACTCGGTCTGCCATGTCTACGGGGAGCGCCCGTTCGCGGTGCGGCAGGGTGACCGGGCGGCGAACTTCTGGCCGCTGGCGCTGCTGTCGTTCGGGGAGAGCTGGCACAACCTGCACCACGCCGATCCGACCAGCGCTCGGCACGGGGTGCTGCGGGGTCAGCTCGACCCGTCCGCGCGGGCGATCTGGCTGCTGGAGAAGGCCGGGGTCGTCTGGGCGGTGCGGTGGCCGAAGCCGGAGCGGATCACGGCGAAGCTGGTGGAGCCGGAGCGGATCGGGGCCCGGTCGGCGGGTCGGGAGCGATAACCGGTCGGTCGGGCGCGTCGCGGCCTGGCAGGATGGCCGGATGACCGACCTTCAGCGCCGCCGACCGGCCGGCCCGCCCGGCGGCCGGATCCGCAGCGGCCGCGACGCCGGGCCGCGGGTCCGCGGGGGGACGACATGAGCGCGCAACTCCCCCGCCAGGGCGGCACCGAGCGCCGGCGAGGTGACGAGATGACCGAGGTTCCCGGCAAGGACGCCGGCGCCGCCCGGCGGCGGGCGGTGCCGGCGGCGAAGTCGTCCTCCCGGGTACGGATGTCCGCGACGCAGCGCCGCGAGCAGTTGATCTCGATCGCGCGGCAGATCTTCGCGGAGCGCGGTTTCGACGCCACCTCGATCGAGGAGGTGGCCGCCCGGGCCAAGGTCTCCAAGCCGGTGGTCTACGAGCACTTCGGCGGCAAGGAGGGGCTGTACGCGGTGGTGGTGGACCGGGAGGTCCGCTCGCTGCTGGACCGGATCACCACGGCGTTGACCGCGGGGCATCCGCGGGAGTTGCTGGAGCAGGCGGCGTTGACGCTGCTGACGTACATCGAGGAGGAGACCAGCGGGTTCCGGGTGCTGGTCCGGGAGTCGCCGCTGATGTCGGCGACGGGCAACTTCAGCAGCGTGATGAACGACGTCGCCCATCAGGTGGAGCACATCCTGGGCGCGGAGTTCTCCAGCCGCGGGTACGACCCGAAGCTGGCCGAGTTGTATTCGCAGGCGCTGGTGGGGATGGTGGCGTTGACCGGCCGCTGGTGGTTGGAGGTGCGCAAGCCGCGCAAGGAGACGGTGGCGGCGCATCTGGTGAACCTGGCCTGGAACGGCCTGTCGCATCTGGAGGCGAAGCCCGGTCTGATCACGTCCCGGAAGCCGGGTTGAGCCGGCGGCGGGTCAGTGGTTGCCTTCTGCGACCGCGTGGCGGCGGCGGCGCATCTCCGCCTCGGCGTGCTCCGGCGGGCCGATCTTGTCATAGAGGCCGGTGGCGAGCAGGATCAGCCCGAACAGCATCGACACGATGACGGTCGACATCGAGAAGTTGAGGATGTTCGCCGTGGTCTGTAGCACGGACATCATCGCGATGCTGGTGACCAGGAAGACCACCCCGGCGGTCAGGTTCATGTAGTGGCCGAGGTTGGTGCGGCGGGACGCCCCGATCAGGAGGAAGGCGCCGAACAGCACCGACACGATCGAGAACGCGAGGTTGGTCCGGAGTCCGAGCGCCCAGTGGCTGCCGCGGGCGAAGAGCGACTCACCCGCGGTCAGGAAGACGCCGTACACGCCGAAGACCAGGATGTACAGCCCGATGACCCCGGAGAGGACCCGGTATAGCGGCCGGGCGGGATGGTTCACCGGTAGGTGCGGCATGGGGATCCTCCAGCCAAGGTGACCGATTTCCGGCAATTGTCACCCGCGCCGTTCGACCCCGTCCCCGAAACGCAAAAGGCCCGGCCGAAGCCGGGCCTTTCCACAGATGGGCTCAGAGCACGAGCCGAGCCTTCTCGAAGGCCTCCCGCTCCTCGTCGGTGCCGACCTTGCCGTACATGCCGGCCATCAGCAGCACCAGAGCGAGGAACAGCACCACGATGACCGTGGCGACGCTGAAGTTGAGGATGTTCGCGTCGGTGCGCAGGAACGCCAGTGCGGCCAGGCCGAGGGCCATCAGGGCGTACGACAGCCACTGGTTGATGATCACGTCGAGGTTCCGGCCGATCACGGTGCCGAGCAGGATCAGGGCGCCGACGATGATCGAGACGAGCGAGAAGCCGAGGTTGGTGCCCTGGCCGAGGACCGTGGTGTCGTCCTGGGCGAGGAAGTCGTTGCCGAGGCTGACGATGACGCCGAGCACGCCGAAGACGACGAAGTACAGACCAACGAGCCCGCCGATCGCCCGGTAGATCGGCCGCGCGGGGTGGTTGACGGGGGTGTGGGCCATCTCTGCGTCTCCAAGACCGAACGGAAAAGGGGTCGGGTGTGATTGTCCCGCACGACGAACTGTGACGCCGCACACCCCCCACCCGTGTCGAGGTCAGCCGGCCGGCAGTTCCTCGGCGAGGGTCAGCCAGGCCTCCTCGGTGCGTTCCCGCTCGGCCCGCAGCTCCTTCAGCTGGGCGTCCAGCTCGGCGACCCGGGCGTAGTCGGTGGCGTGCGCGGCGAGCTGGTCGAGCAGGTCGGCCTCCTTCTGCTCCAGCTTGGCGATCTGCCGTTCCAGCTTGCCGAGTTCCTTCTTCGCGGTGCGCACCTCGGCGGCCGACATGCCCTCGCGGGCCGGGGCGGCCCCGGCCGGGGTGAGGTCGGCGGGGGCCGGTCCGTTGCCCGCGGCGGCCCGGGCCAGATACTCGTCGACCCCGCCGGGCAGGTGCACGAGCCGCCCGTCGCCGAACATCC
The DNA here is from genome assembly GCF_042869115.1 of Micromonospora sp. NPDC007230. NCBI lineage: Bacteria > Bacillati > Actinomycetota > Actinomycetes > Micromonosporales > Micromonosporaceae > Micromonospora > Micromonospora sp. NPDC007230. Next base: position 48,374 of record NZ_JBIAFE010000019.1, read on the forward strand.
CGTACGCGACGTCGGCGACCCGCTCGATCAGGTACCGGTCGTGGCTGGCCACCACGATCGTGCCGGGCCAGGAGTCGAGCAGGTCCTCCAGCGCGGCGAGGGTGTCGGTGTCCAGGTCGTTGGTGGGCTCGTCGAAGAGGAGCACGTTGGGTTCCCCGGCGAGCAGGCGGAGCATCTGCAGGCGGCGGCGCTCGCCGCCGGAGAGATCGCTGACCGGGGTCCAGAGCCGGCGGTCGTCGAAGCCGAAGATCTCGGCGAGCTGGGCGGCGCTGATCTCCCGGTCGCCGAACTGGACGCGCCGGGCCACCTCCTCGACGGCCTCGAGGACGCGCAGGTGGCCGGGGAGTTCGGCGAGTTCCTGGGAGAGGAAGGCGGGCCGCACGGTCTGTCCGGTGGTGAGGCGCCCGCCGTCGGGCCGGGTGACGCCGGCCAGCATCCGCAGCAGGGTGGTCTTGCCGGCGCCGTTGCGGCCGAGGATGGCGATCCGGTCGCCGGGGCCGACCTGCCAGGTGGCGTCGTGCAGGATCTCCTTCGGGCCGGCGTGCAGGGTGACCTGGTCCAGGTCGTACACCTGCTTGCCGAGCCGGGCGGTGGCGAGCCGTTGCAGCGACATGGTGTCGCGCGGCGGCGGGACGTCGGCGATGAGCGCGTTGGCCGCGTCGATCCGGAACTTCGGCTTGGAGGTCCGGGCGGGCGCGCCGCGGCGCAGCCAGGCGATCTCCTTGCGGAGCAGGTTCTGCCGGCGGGCCTCGGTGGCGGCGGCGACCCGCTGCCGCTCGGCCCGGGTGAGGATCCAGGCGGCGAAGCCACCCTCGTACGCCCGGACGGTCTGGTCGGCGACCTCCCAGGTGGTGGTGCAGACGGCGTCGAGGAACCACCGGTCGTGGGTGACCACGACGAGGGCGCCCTTGCGGGTGACCAGGTGCCGGGCCAGCCAGTCGACGCCGCCGACGTCGAGGTGGTTGGTGGGCTCGTCGAGGATGAGCAGGTCGGCGTCGCGGACCAGCAGCGCGGCGAGCGCGACGCGGCGGCGCTCGCCGCCGGACATCGGGCCGACCGGCGCGTCGAGGCCGAGGTGCGGCATGCCGAGGCCGTCGAGGATGGCCCGCACGCCGGCGTCGCCGGCCCACTCGTGCTCGGCGCCCATGCTCTCGCCGAGCCAGGCGGTGCCGAGGACGACGTCCCGGACGGTGGCCTCGGGGGCCAGGTTCAGGCTCTGCGGCAGCCAGGACACGCGCAGGTCGCGACGGTGGGTGACCCGGCCGTCGTCGGGTTCCTCGGTGCGGGTGAGCAGCCGCAGCAGCGTGGATTTGCCGGCCCCGTTGAGGCCGACCACGCCGACCCGGTCGGCGTCGTCGAGACCGAGCGAGACGTCGGTGAGCAGCGGCCCGGCAGCGCCGTACCCCTTGGACACCCGGTCCAGGTTGACGATGTTGGCCACTCTCCCACCTTTCATGATCAAGGCGTCCCGGTGCGGGCGGGCACCTCGGGACGCCTGGCCCCTCAGGGTACGCGGGTCCGCCCGACGGACGTCAGGCCCCGACGCGGGTCAACGACCGCTGCCGCCCGGTTTGTTCCGGCCGCCGGATGGTCCGGCGCACGAGGTCGCCGACCCGGCGGCGTCCGGGCCGCCGGGACACCGCCACATCGGCGACGCCGAGTCGATCTTGCTCGACCGGGCGGGCCGGACCTGGCCAGGTCGGGTCGGGCCAGGTCGGGCCAGGTCGGGTTGGACGTCCGGCAGGCTCAGACGATGCGGGCGCCGGCCACCGGGCCGTGGGCGACCCGGGCCTCCCGGCAGACCCCGGCGGCCGCCAGCTCGGCGGCGATCCGCCCGGCGTCGGTCTCGTTCGCGGTGAGGAAGACGCAGGTCGGCCCGGAGCCGGAGACGATTCCGGCGAGCGCGCCGGCCGCCTCGCCGGCCTTGAGGGTCTCGGCGAGCGCGGGGCGCATGGTGAGCGCGGCGGCCTGAAGGTCGTTGCCGAGCGCGGCGGCGAGCACCCGGGGGTCGCGCTGGCGCAGCGCGGCGAGCAGCGTGTCGGTGCTGCCCAGCGGCTCCCCGGCGCTGCCGGCGTCGCGCAGCCGGTCCAATTCCCGGTAGGCGGCGGGGGTGGAGAGGCCGCCCTCGGCGATCGCCACCACCCAGTGCCACGACGTGGGGCGGGCCAGCACCGGGCTGACCGCCTCGCCACGGCCGGTGCCCAGCGCGGTGCCGCCGTGGATCAGGAACGGCACGTCCGAGCCGAGGTCGGCGGCGATGCCGGCCAACTCGTCGCGGGACAGCCCGGTGCCCCAGAGCGCGTCACAGGCGACCAGGGTGGCGGCCGCGTCGGCGCTGCCGCCGGCCAGCCCGCCGGCGAGCGGGATCTGCTTGCGCAGGTGCAGCCGGGCGTGCGGCGGGACGCCCGCGTACCCGGCGAGGGCGTGGGCGGCCCGGATCACCAGGTTCGTGTCGTCCAGGGCCAGCTCGCCGGTGCCCTCGCCCTCCATGGTGAGGGTGAGCGTGTCGCCCCGGCGGGCGGTCAACTCGTCGTGGATCGAGATCGCGTGGTAGACGGTGTTCAGCTCGTGGAAGCCGTCCCGGCGCAGCGGCCCCACCCCGAGATGAAGGTTGATCTTGGCGGGCACCCGGACCTTCACCGGCCCGCTGGCCCCGCGCCGCTGCCCGTCCTCGTCGTCCGGTCGCCAGGCCTCGGTCACGGGGCGATGTCCCGTGGGCGCAGGCGGATGTCGAACGGCTTCTCCACGATCAACTCCTCGGCGGGTCGGGCAACGGCGCCCAGCCTACTGGGCGACGGCGGGGACGGCCGGGGCCGACGCGGCGATGGCGGCGAACTGCTCCACGGTCAGCGACTCGCCCCGGGCGCCCGGGTCGACGCCGGCGGCGGTGAGCACCGCGGCCGCCCGGTCGGCGCCGCCGGCCCAGCCGGCCAGGGCGGCGCGCAGGGTCTTGCGGCGCTGCGCGAACGCCGCGTCGACCACCGCGAATACCGCCTCCCGGCGGACGTCGGCGCGGGGCGGCTCCCGGCGGGTGAAGGCGACCAGCCCGGAGTCGACGTTCGGCACCGGCCAGAACACGTTCGGCGGGACCTTGCCGGCGGCCCGGGCCCGGGCGTACCAGGCGAGCTTGACCGACGGGACGCCGTACACCTTGGAGCCGGGACCGGCGACGAGCCGGTCGGCGACCTCCTTCTGCACCATCACCAGGCCGTGCCGCAGGGTGGGCAGTTCGGCGAGCAGGTGCAGCACCACCGGCACGGCGACGTTGTACGGCAGGTTCGCCACCAGCGCGGTGGGGGCGGGTTCCGCCAGGTCGGCGGCGCTGATCCGGAGCGCGTCGGCGGGGTGGACGGTGAGCCGGGCGGCGTCCGGGCCGGCGAACCGGGCGGCGGTCTCCGGCAGCGCGGCGGCCAGCGCCGGGTCGATCTCCACGACGTGCACGTGTGCGGCGACCGGGAGCAGGGCCAGGGTGAGCGAGCCGAGCCCGGGGCCGACCTCCAGCGCCACGTCGTCCGGGGCGAGCCCGGCGGTGGTGACGATCCGGCGGACGGTGTTCGGGTCGTGCACGAAGTTCTGGCCGAGCTTCTTGGTCGGCGTCACGCCGAGGCGCGCGGCGAGCTCCCGGATCTCCGCCGGGCCGAGGAGGCCGGTCACGCCCCGTAGCGTATGCGGCCCGGCCGGGTGGCAAGGAGGGGCCCCGGTCGAGAACGGGCCCCTCCGGTCACCACGGGCCGAAGACGCGGTCGCCGGTCGCGGAGATCGTGGCGCAGAGCTCGTCGAGGTCGGTCCCGGTGGTCGCGGCCAGGAACCGGACCGTCAGCGGGATCAGGTACGACGCGTTCGGCCGCCCCCGGTGCGGCATCGGGGTCAGGTACGGGGCGTCGGTCTCCACCAACAGCTGGTCGACCGGGGTCACCGTGGCGGCCTCGCGCAGCGCGCCGGCACTGCCGAAGGTGACCGTGCCGGCGAAGCTGAGCAGGTAGCCCCGGCGGACACACTCGCGGGCGAAGTCGGCGTCACCGGAGAAGCAGTGCAGCACCACCGTGTCCGGGGCGCCCTCGTCGTCGAGGACGCGCAGCACGTCGGCGTGCGCGTCCCGGTCGTGGATGACGAGTGCCTTGCCGTACCGCTTGGCGATGGCGATGTGCGCGCGGAAGCTCTCCTCCTGGGCGGCCCGCCCTTCGTCCCCGGTACGGAAGAAGTCCATTCCGGTCTCGCCGACGCCGCGTACCCGGTCGCGGGCGGCCAGGGCCTCGATCTCGCGCAGCGCCTCGTCCAGGGCGGTCAGGCGGGGCGCCTCGTTCGGGTGCAGCGCGACGGTGGCCAGCACGGCTCCGTAGCGCTCGGCGACGTCGGCGCCCCAGCGGGACGACTCGACGTCCACGCCGACCTGGACCAGCCGGTCCACGCCGACGCCGGCGGCCACCGCGATGACCGCGCCGACCGGGTCGTCGACGGGGCCGCCCCCGGGTACGCCGGCCTCGCTGACGGTGATGTCGAGGTGGGTGTGGCTGTCCAGCACGGGACGGGGCAGCGCCTCGGGGGCGGGCGGGAACTCCCCGGCCCGGCGGGCGGCCCGTTGCTTGCGGGTCTCGGTCCGCTCGCTCAGCTGTTCGGTTGGCTCGGTCATCAACCAAAGGATCACACACTGGCCGGGTCCACCCGGCCGCCACCTCGTGTTCATCTCCGCTACCCAGCGCGAACCTACCGTCGCAGCGTGACTGAGCGGAGCGAGCGAACCATCGGGCACCGGAGCAAGCGGACGATCCGTGCGGCGATCGTGGCGCCATGAGTGTGACCCCTCAGGCTGGCGGGGCCGCCTCCGAGCGGACCGGCCTGCACGTCACGTACGAGGGCCGGGTGCACCCGGCGGAGGAGATCGCGCGGGGCGCGGCGTACGAGCTGTTCAGCGCCGAGGAGGTGGCCGGCTTCGAGTGGGCGCCCCGGCCGGGTGTGGCGTACCCGTGGCGGAAGTTCGTGCACGTCAGCGAGGTGAGCGCGGTGCACGGGGCGGCCGAGCCGACCGAGGACGCGGACCCGCCGCTGCTGATGCCGGTGCACCGCACGCAGGGCTGGGCCCACCTGCACCAGCTCAGCCAGCAGCCGGCCGCGGCCGGTGACCCGGCGCTCGCCGCGGTACGCGCCTCGGCGGTGATCCGGCCGGGCACCCGGATGGTGAAGGTGCTCTCCGCCCGCCAGCTCGCCGGCTATGTGCGGGGTTGGCTGCCGCACGGCTTCTGCTACCGGGAGCACGACGTGGCGCACCTGCGTACCCCGGCCGGGATGGCGGTGCTGCGCGGCGACGGCGAGGGCGGCGACGTGGCCTACGCGCTGCGCTGGCGGGCCGCCGACCCGGCCGACTTCGACGTGCCGGTCGGTCCGGCGCACCAGGGGCTCACCGCGCTGCCGCCGCGGGACCGGCTGGGGCCGCCGGTGCTGGGTACCGGCTTCGTGCCGAGCAACGGCCAGCTCGTCCCGGAGTTCGTCACCCGGGACTTCGCCGACCTGCCGATGCCGGCGAACGCCACCCTGCTCGCCTATCCGGCGGACGGGGTGGAGGTGGTGCTCTACACCTACCAGGCGGAGCAGCGGGGCTGGCTGCGCCTGGTCGGCCGGCAGTGGCGGCACCTGCTCGCGGCGGTGCCCGGGCTCTCCCCCGACCAGGAGTACGTGCCGACCGGTGACGCGCCACGCTCCACCCGGCTCGTCGGCGCGTACGGCGGCAACGAGTACGAGGCGGTGGCCGACCAGCCGGGCGGCTTCCGCGTCCTGGCGATGACCCGGGCGGCCCGCTATCCGGTGGAGTCGGCGGCCCGGCGGCTGCGGTACGCCACCTGGCGCGGGGTGCCCTGCCTGGTGCTGCGCGAGGAGTCGGGCTGGCTGCGGCTGCGGCTGTGCCGGCCGGATCCGGACGCGGTGGCCACCACCGGGGCGCAGTGCCACGAGCGGGGCGTCTACGAGGCCTGGGCGCCGGGCACCGAGGTGACCGACGACCGGGTGGTCGACCTGCCGTACCGCGCGGCATAACCGCCGTCGGCGCGGGAATCCGCCGGGGTCCGATGCTCCCCAGCTCAGGAGACCCGAGATGCCCTTCATCACCGTCGGCACGGAGAACTCCGCGCCCATCGACCTGTACTACGAGGACCACGGCTCCGGGCAGCCGGTCGTGCTCATCCACGGTTTCCCGTTCAACGGGGCGACCTGGGAGAAGGTGTCCATCCCGCTGTTGAACGCCGGATACCGGACGATCACCTACGACCGGCGCGGTTTCGGCAGTTCCGCCCAACCGACCGCAGGGTACGACTACGACACCTTCGCGGCCGACCTGGACGTGCTGATGACGGAGCTCGACCTGCGCAACGCGATCCTGGTCGGACACTCGATGGGCACCGGCGAGGTGACCCGCTACCTGGGTACGTACGGGTCGAGCCGGGTGGACCGGGCGGTGCTGCTGGCCCCGCTGGCGCCGTTCCTGATGAAGACGCCGGACAACCCGGAGGGTGTTGACAAGAGCCTCTTCGACGGTTTCCAGCAGGCCATCCTCAACGACCGCTTCGCCTACCTGACCCAGTTCTGCAACAGCTTCTTCAACTACGACGAGAACAAGGGGAAGTCGGTCAGCGAGGAGGCGTTCCGGGCGCACTGGGAGATCGGCACCCGGGCGTCGGCGAAGGGCAGCCACGACTCGGTCGACGCCTGGCTGACGGACTTCCGCGGCGACCTGGGCCGGATCGACGTGCCGGTGCTGATCGTGCAGGGCGACAAGGACGCGGTGCTGCCGTATCCGGTGACCGGGCAGCGGTTGCAGCCGATGCTGCCGGGCAGCCAGTTGATCACTCTGCGGGGCGCCCCGCACGGCATCCCGTGGACCAACGCCGCCGAGGTGAACAAGGCGATCATGGAGTTCATCGGCGCGCCGTCGATGGCGCGCGCCTGACCGGCGCGGACGACCGCGGCCCCGGGGAGGTGTCCCCGGGGCCGCGGTCGTCGGTCGGGCTCAGCCGGCGAGGCGGGCCAGTTCCTCGTCGACGATGGACGGGTCGAGCTTGCGGAACACCGGCTTCGGCGCCGCGAGCGGCCGACCCACCGCCAGGGGTACGGACTCCCAGCGCGCGCCGACCGTGTAGTCGCCGGTCAGCACCGGGTACGCCGGCCCACCGTCGAGGTCCCGCACCTCCTCGATCACCGGCATCGGCGCGTGCACGCCGGTGCCGCCGAGCAGCTCGTGGATCTTCTGGGCGGCGTGCGGCAGGAACGGGGTGAGCAGCGTGTTGGCGTCGCTGACCACCTGGAGGGCGACGTGCAGGATGGTGCCCATGCGGGGCTTGTCGTCCTCGCCCTTGAGCTTCCACGGGGCCTGCTCGGAGAGGTACTTGTTGGCCTCGGCGACCACCTTCATCGCCTCGCCGATGGCCTGCTTCTGCCGGTGCTTGGCAATCAGGTCACCGACGACGGCGAAGCCGGCCCTGGCGGTGGCGAGCAGCGCCTCGTCGGCCTCGGTGAGGCCGGCCGGGTCGACCGGTGGGATCGCCCCGAAGTTCTTCGCCGCCATCGAGACGGACCGGTTGACCAGGTTGCCCCAGCCGGCGACCAGCTCGTCGTTGTTGCGGCGGAGGAACTCCGACCAGGTGAAGTCGGTGTCGTTGCTCTCCGGGCCGGCGACCGCGATGAAGTAGCGCAGCGCGTCGGCGTCGTACCGCTCGAGGAAGTCCCGGACGTAGATGACCACCTTGCGGGAGGAGGAGAACTTCCGGCCCTCCATGGTCAGGTATTCGCTGGAGACCACCTCGGTGGGCAGGTTGAGCCGGCCCAGCTCGCCCGGCTCGCCGTCGCGCGACCCCTCGCCGGAGTAGCCGCTGAGCAGCGCCGGCCAGATCACCGAGTGGAAGACGATGTTGTCCTTGCCCATGAAGTAGTAGCCACGGGCGTCCTTGCCCTCCGCGTCGGCGGACCACCACTTGCGCCAGGCCTCGGGGTCGCCGGTGCGGCGGGCCCACTCGATCGAGGCGGACAGGTAGCCGATGACCGCGTCGAACCAGACGTAGATCCTCTTGTCGGCCCGGTCGCGCCAGCCGTCCAGCGGGATCGGCACGCCCCACTCCAGGTCCCGGGTGATGGCCCGGGGCTGCAGGTCGTCCAGCAGGTTCCGGGAGAACCGGAGCACGTTGGGGCGCCAGCCATCCCGGGTGTCCAGCCACTGGCGCAGCGCGTCGGCCAGGGCGGGCAGGTCGAGGAAGAAGTGCTCGGTCTCGACGAACTCCGGCGTCTCCCCGTTGATCTTCGAGCGGGGGTTGATCAGGTCGATCGGGTCGAGCTGGTTGCCGCAGTTGTCGCACTGGTCGCCGCGGGCGCTGTCGTAGCCGCAGATCGGGCAGGTGCCCTCGATGTAGCGGTCGGGCAGGGTGCGGCCGGTGGACGGGGAAATCGCCCCGGTGGTGACCTTCGGGACGATGTAGCCGTTGCGGTGCAGCCCGAGGAACAGCTCCTGCACCACGGCGTAGTGGTTGCGGGTGGTGGTACGGGTGAACAGGTCGTACGACAGCCCCAGCGCCCGCAGGTCCTCGGCGATCACCCGGTTGTACCGGTCGGCCAGCTCGCGCGGGGTGACCCCCTCGGCGTCGGCCTGCACCTGGATCGGGGTGCCGTGCTCGTCGGTGCCGGAGACCATGAGCACGTCGTGACCGGCCATTCGCATGTACCGGGCGAAGACGTCGGAGGGAACGCCGAATCCGGATACGTGGCCGATGTGGCGCGGACCGTTGGCGTAGGGCCAGGCGACCGCGGCGAGAACGTGACTCATGAGCAGCAAGCCTAGCCCGGCGCCGGTTCGAGGTCCCGGCGGAGCCGCCGCCCCGCCGGGCTCCGTCAGCTGTGCACGACGGTGTAGACCTCGCGCCGGCGCAGCCCGTACTCGGCGGCCACCTCGGTGATGGCGTCCCGCCGGGACAGCCCGGCCGCCTCCCGCGCGGCCACCGCGGCGCGCAGCGTGTCGTCGTCGGGCCGGGCCGCAGCGGCCGGCGGCGCACCCGCCACGACCAGGGTGATCTCGCCGCGCGGCTCACCCGCCGCGGCCCACTCGGCCAGGTCGCCCAGCGGCCGGCGGACCACCTCCTCGTAGGTCTTGGTCAGCTCGCGGCAGAGCGCGGCCGGCCGGTCCGGGCCGAACGCGGCGGCCAGGTCGGCCAGCGCACGGGCGATCCGGTGCGGGGCCTCGAAGAGGACCAGGGTGCGCTCCTCGGCGGCGAGGGCCCGCAACCGGGACCGGCGGGCGGCCGGCGTACGGGGCAGGAATCCTTCGAAGCAGAACCGGTCGCAGGGCAGCCCGGAGAGCGCCAGTGCGGTGGTCACCGCGCTCGGCCCGGGGGCCGCGGTGACCGGGAAGCCGGCATCGAGGGCGGCCCGGACCAGCCGGTAGCCGGGGTCGGAGACGCTGGGCATGCCACCGTCGGTCACCAGCGCGACGGTGTAGCCGGCGGCGAGCACCTCGACCAGCTCCGGGGTACGCCGTTCCTCGTTCCCCTCGAAGTAGGAGACGATCCGGCCGGCCACGGTGACGCCGAGGTCCCGGGCCAGCCGGGTGAGCCGCCGGGTGTCCTCGGCGGCGACCACGTCGGCGGTGGCGAGCACCTCGCGGAACCGGGCCGACGCGTCGGCCGGGTTGCCCAGTGGGGCGCCGAGCAGCACGACCCGTCCGACCTCGGACATTTCACCCACGGAGTGCGCTCCTTCATCGACAGCCGTACCAATCTCGGGGACGACGGGCGCCACCGGGCACCTTCGCAGCCTACGATCGCCGGGTGACGAGTGCCTCGACAGCACAGAGCGCGGACGCCGGCCGGGCCGGATCGGACCGGACGGCCGCCGGTCAGCCGACCACCGATCAGGCCGCCGAGGCCGCGACCGGCGGCGGGGCCCCGGCCGTCGTCCGGCGGCGGCTCGCCACCGTCGACGCCCGCCTCGACGGGCACGCCTGGCTGGCCACCGCAGTCGTGGTGGCGATCGCGGCAATCCTGCGCCTTGTCGGGCTGAGCGGCCCCAAGGGCAAGATCTTCGACGAGATCTACTACGCCCGGGACGCCTACGGGCTGATCGACAAGGGCGTCGAGTGGAACTACAAGGACAACGGCCCGTCGTATGTGGTGCACCCGCCGCTGGGCAAGTGGCTGATCGGGTTCGGTGAGTGGGCCTTCGGCTACCAGGACGCGGAGACGAAGATCTCCGTGCCGGGGCACCTGACCACCACCGCCCCCGAGTTCGGCTGGCGGATCGCGGCGGCCGTCGCCGGCACCCTCTCGGTGCTGCTGCTGGTCCGGATCGCCCGGCGGATGTTCCGCTCCACCGCGCTGGGCTGCGCGGCCGGCCTGCTGCTCGCCCTGGACGGCTTCCACCTGGTGCTCTCCCGCACCGCGCTGCTCGACATCTTCCTGCTGCTGTTCGTGCTGGCCGCGTTCGGCGCGCTGGTGCTGGACCGGGACGCCCGGCGCCGCCGCTGGGCGCGGGCGCTGGAGGCGGGGCTCGACCCGTCGACACCGGGGCGGGCCGGCCGGCCGCCGTCGGGCTGGCGGAACTGGCCGTGGTGGCGGCTGGCCGCCGGGGTGCTGCTCGGCTGCGCCTGCGCGGTCAAGTGGAGCGGCGTGTACTTCGTGCCGGCCTTCGCGCTGCTGGTGATCTTCTGGGAGGTCGGCGTCCGCCGCTCGGCGGGGGTACGCCACCCGTGGCGGGACGCCCTGCTGGACGAGCTGCCCTGGCTGCTGCTGGCCGGGGTGCTGATGGTGGCCACCTACGTCGCCACGTGGTCGGGCTGGCTGTTCACCGACGACGGCTACTACCGGCTCGCCAGCCGCTACCCGAACACGCCGGGGCTGAGCGACACCCCGGTGATCGGGCCGCTGATCAACCTGTGGGAATACCACAAGGCCGCGTACGGCTTCCACACCCAGCTCGACGAGCCGCACAAGTACCAGTCCTGGCCGTGGCAGTGGCTGCTGCTGGGCCGGCCGGTGGCCTTCTACTGGTCCGGCGACGGCAACTGCGGCGCGCCGCAGTGCGCGAGTGAGATCCTGCTGCTGGGCACCCCGCTGCTCTGGTGGTCGTTCCTGCCCGCGCTGGCGGCGCTGGCCTGGTTCGGACTGGCCCGGCGGGACTGGCGGGCCGGGGCGATCCTGCTGAGCGTGGCCGCCGGCCTGCTGCCCTGGTTCTGGTTCGCGCTGGACGGCCGGACGATGTTCTCCTTCTACGCCGCGCCGGCGCTGCCGTTCCTGGTGCTGGCGGTGACCTACGTACTGGGCGCGATCGTCTCGCCGGCACCGGCCGCCGCCCCGAGCTCGGGGGCGCCACCGGGCGGGTCGGACGTCGCCGACCGCCGGCTGGTGGGCGGGATCATCGCGGGCGCGTACGTGCTGCTGGTGGGCCTCTGCTTCGCCTACTTCTACCCGGTTTTCGTGGGCCGCCTGATCACGTACGCCGACTGGTCGGCCCGGATGTGGCTGGACGGGCGCTGGATCTGACGCCCGGCGCTACCGGCGGTGGGCTGGAGAACACAAAGAAGCGCGCCCCGATCGCCTGCCACGGGGGAAGCGGGCGATTGGGGCGCGCAGAAGAAGCTTAACCACCCCGGATCAGCGGCACAACTGGTCGTCTCCGGTCAGATTCCCGACCGGCGAGCCCCCACGAGGATGATTCGCCCGCAGGTGGCGCCGACGGGCATGGCGCGAAGACCTTACGAGAGCATTACGGCTTCGTTCCGCGCCCGGCCGAGGGGCGCCCGCCCGGCCGACCCGCCGAGGGGAGCGCTTTCCGGACCGCGCGGGCCCGCAGCCGGTGTTGATCTCCGGAGTTTTCGTCATCGTTGACGGCCTTTAGGCCAGGACTCCCTTTTTTGTCCGTTAAAACCGCTACACAACCTGTAGTCCGGATATGCGAATGATGAAATATTCGTCGTCGACCAGTCTCACCGGATGCCCGGCCGCGCCGGCCCGACCAGCCACGGGAGGAGGTGATGTCCCGGCGATGATCGACAACCCACGACGAGCTGGATGATCATCCGGGTGCCACCACCCGGATGATCATCCAAAGTGGATCTCACTACACTTCGGCCGGTGATCAACAAGAGCAGATCGGCAGCTGTCCTCATCGGACTGCTGGCGACGACCGCGCTGATCGGTCCGGCGCCCGCCCGGGCCGGCGACGACACCCCCGAAACCCCCGCCGAGCCGCCCAAGGTCGAGCTGGTCCTCGACGTCAGCGGCTCGATGCGGGCCCGCGACATCGACGGGCGCAGCCGGATCTCGGTCGCCCAGCAGGCGTTCAACGAGGTCGTGGACGCGCTGCCGGACGAGACCCAGCTCGGCATCCGGGTGCTCGGGGCCACCTACCGGGGCAAGGACAAGAAGCAGGGCTGCCTGGACACCCAGCAGATCGTGCCGGTCGGCCCGGTGGACCGTACGCAGGCCAAGGCGGCCGTGGCCACCCTCCGGCCGACCGGCTTCACCCCGGTCGGGCTGGCGCTCCGCTCCGCCGCACAGGACCTCGGGACCGGCAGCACCGCCCGCCGGATCGTGCTGATCACCGACGGCGAGGACACGTGCGCCCCGCCCGACCCCTGCGAGGTGGCCCGCGAGCTGGCCGCCCAGGGCACCAAGCTGGTCGTCGACACCCTCGGCCTGGCCCCCGACGAGAAGGTGCGCCGGCAACTGCTCTGCATCGCCGGCGCGACCGGCGGCACCTACACGGCGGCACAGAGCGCGGACGAGCTGGCCGGCCGGATCAAGCAGCTCGTGGACCGGGCCCGGGATACCTACACCGCCACCCCGACGGTGGTCGGCGGGTCGGCCGAGTGTGCCAACGCGCCGCTGCTCGGCCCCGGCGTCTACACCGACCGGGAGGCGTTCTCCGAGCACCGCTGGTACCGGGTGCCGGTGCGTCCCGGCCAGGAGCTGCGAGCCTCGGTCAGCGTCGCACTGGACCGGCCGGTCAACCCCGACTACGGCGTACTGCTGCGGGCCACCGCCCCGGACGGACGGGAACTCGTCCGGGGCGTGGATGCCGGCAGCGGGCGTACCGACGTGATCTCCACCGGCCTGCGCTGGTCCGCGGCCGAGGACACCCCCACCCCGAGCCCCAGCGGTACGCAGACCGCCGAGACGGTGTGCCTGGTGGTCAGCAACTCCTTCGCCGCCCGCCCCGGCACCCAGGTCACCCCCGGCATGCCGGTGGAGCTGACCGTCGACGTGGTCGCCGCGTCCCCCGCCCCGGACGGGCCGGACCTCGGCCGCGGCTGGGCCCTGCTGCTCCTGCTCACCCTGGCCGGGCTGGTCACCGGGCTGGTCGCCGGGCTGCTCACCCGCTGGTGGGTCGCCACCTGGAGGGAGAACTGAGGATGCGTACCCTGATCCGCTCCGCGGCGGCGCTGGCCGCCGTCGGGCTGACCCTCAGCCCGGCCGCCGCCTCGGCCGAGCCCACCCCGTCGCCGGGTGCTGCCACGGTCACCAAGGCTGGCACCTCGTTCCTGACCGCCACCGCCATCGCCGCCGGCCAGCCGGTCCAGGTCGGCGCGTCGACCGGCGACCACCTCTACTGGTCGTTCCGCGCGGAGGTCGGGCAGACCCACGAGATCGGCGCCAACGTCGCCTTCCCGAAGGGCCGCACCGGCCCGTCCACCTGGACCGTCGAGGTCTTCGACGGGCTGCGCCGCCGGCAGGCCTGCACGGCCGGCGCGCAGACCCCGACCGCCGACGCGACCGCGACCGGCGTCACCCTCGGCTGCACGCTGCGCCGGGTCCGGCCCTGGGCCGAGCCGTGGTCCGGCGACCCGCTGCCGGGCACCTACTACGTCCGGCTCTCCGTGACCGAGCTGCCCGAGCCCGACCTGGGCCTGCCGATCGACGTGGACCTGCTGGTCAGCGTCGACGGCGATGGCGGCGCGTCCGGCGACGACGGGAAGCTGGCGGCACCGCTGGTGCCCAACACCCGGGCCGGGACGCTGCTCACCGCCGAGCCGGCACCCGAGCCGGTCGCCGAGGAGGGGCTCAGCCTCACCGGCTGGCTCCCCGAGGCCGGCTCGCGCTGGGTCTGGACCACCGCCGGTGGCGTGCTCGCCGCGGTGGCGGGCGTGGTCGGCTTCGCGCTCACCCGGCGACCCCGCCGACCCTGACCCGCAGCCGGTGGCCGCCGCGGACCCGAACGCGGCGGCTACCGGAGGCGACGGTCAGGTGGTGCGCGGGCTCCGCGGCACCCAACCGATGAACCGGTCCTGAAGCGACGACACCGGCACGGCCCGCAGGTCCCGCGTGGCGGCGGCCAGGCAGGAGCCGAGGTAGACGGTCAACGAGGCACGGTCCACCCGGTATTCGGCCAGCAGCCGGCTCCGCTTGGTGGTGCACGGCCAGTCGTCGCCGCAGGAGTTGCAGGTCCAGTCGGGGGTCACCGGCGTGTGCTCGTCCGGCTGCGGTCCCGACGCCTCCGCACCAGGCGTCATCGGCTGTTCCTTCCCATGTGGACGTATTTGCTCCTGAGAGATTCCCCGCCCCGTTAACTCCCCTACAGCGTCCCGGGACGCTCCGCCGTTACATCGCTGCGGTACGTTCACCGTCGATGGCCGCCGTCAACTTCTCCGAGGGGGCAGAAGTCCCTCCCTACCTGCGCCAACGCGCATCGGGGGCGAACGATGCGTGACCTCCTGCCATCGGCGGTCGCGGTGGCCGTGGCCGGCCCCGGGGACTGGTCCGGCACACTGCTCCCCGCCGAGTCGGCCTGCCTCAGCGACCACGCGGTGGAGAGCCGGCGCCGGGACTTCACCGCCGGCCGGATGTGCGCCCGCCGGGCCCTGGCCGGACTCGGGCTGCCGGCCGCCCCGGTCCCGTCGGCGCCCGACCGGTCCCCGGTGTGGCCGGCCGGGGTGGTCGGCACCATCACCCACACCCGGGGTTACTGCGCGGCGGCCGCCGCCCGGGCCACCGACGTCCGCTCGGTGGGCATGGACGCCGAGCGCCACCGGGAGCTCAACCCGGGGGTACGCCGGGCGATCTGCCTGCCCGAGGAGGAGGCGGACCTGGCCCGGCTGCCGGCCGGCGTTCCCTGGCCGACCGTGCTGTTCAGCATCAAGGAGACCGTCTACAAGGTCTGGCACCCGGTCGTCGGGACCTGGCTGGACTTCCACGACGCCCGGGTCACGATCGACCCCGAGGCCAGGACGTTCACCGCCCGGATCGCCCCGGCGCGGCTCGCCGCGGCCCCGGCCACCGATCCACCGGCATCGGTCACCGGCCGGTTCGCGGTGGACGCCGAACTGGTCCGCAGCGCCGCCGTTCTGGGACCCCGGTGACGTCCTGACGGACAACTTGGCGGCGGCTTGTACCGTCTTCCCGACTGAAGAGCTTCGAAGGCGCCAAGGAGACCGGTGAGCCACCCTCAGCCTCCGTTCGGGCCGCAGGACCCGAACCAGCAGCCCCCGGAACCGCCGACCCAGCCGTTCCCCACCGCGCCGATGCCACCGGTGCCGGACAACCCGTACGCGCCCCCGCCCGCGCCGGACAGCCCGTGGGCACAACAGCCGCCGGTCTCCGGAGCACCGCAGCCGCCGGTCTCCGGGGCACCGCAACCGCCGATGCCGGGGGCACCGTACCCGCCGCCGACCGCCCCGCAACCGCCGACCACGCCGTTCCCGCCGGTCGCGGGCACGCCGCAACCGCCGTACCCGCCGACCTCCGGGACGCCCTACCCGCCGCAGCCGCCGAGCTCCGGGACGCCGTACCCGCCGGCCGGGGCGTACCCGGCGGGTGGGGCATACCCGCCGGCGCCCGGCCAGCCGTTCGGCGCGCCGCCCGCCAAGCAGTCCAATAAGAACGTCTGGATTATCGTCGGCATCATCGCGGCGGTCCTGTTGCTGCTCTGCTGCGGCGGCGGCATCTTCGCGATCTACAGCGGCGCCAAGAAGGCCCAGGACGCGGTAGAGAGCCTGCCCACCCCGGCGGTGTCCTACGACGCGCCCACGCGTGGGGCGGAGCCGACGCCGGAGGCCGGGCAGACCGACGGCGAGACGTTCAACATGAAGCCGGGCGACACGCTGATCATCAACGACGACGACGGCACGGTCGAGATCACCGTCAGCAACTTCCGGACCAAGGACAAGGCCTGCCAGACGTACATGCCGGGGCCGAAGAACGGCATGTACCTGATCGCCGACGTGACCGCCGAGGTCACCAAGGGCACCGGTTCGATCAACCCGTTCTACTTCAAGTGGATCGGCGCCGACGGCAGCGAGGCGAACGGCGTGGCCGGGGCGCTCTCCGGGTGCGGCAAGCTGCTCGGCTCGGGCAACGACCTGGCAAGCGGCAGCAAGCGCACCGGCCAGCTCGTCTTCGACGTCAAGGACAAGAACGGCACCCTGGAGTACGAGCACCGGCTGGAGACGGCCGGCTCCTGGAAGCCCTGAGCCACGACGCCCCGCACGGGGGCCGTTTCCCGTCCCGGGAGCGGCCCCCGTCGCCGTTCTCCCGCGGCACGTCCAGCCGGGCGGGAGCCAGCCCGTCGAGCACGACCGCCGTCTCGTCGGCAATCCGGCGCACCAGGGCCCGACCAGCGCGGGTGCCGTCGATCGCGGTCACGCCGGCACCCCGGTCAGCTCGTCCACGCACCGCAGGGCCCGCGCCATAGCCGCCGGCGTCGCCGGCAGCAGCGGCGGACGGACCGCCGGCGTCGGGATGCGTCCTCGGGCGTGCAGTACCGCCTTGATCACCGACGGGTTGGGTTCGGCGAAGAGCGCCGCCGAGAGGGTGGCGAGCCGGTGGCCGAGCGGCCGGGCGCGGGCGACGTCCCCGGCCTGCCAGGCCGCGATCAGCGCGGCGTAGTCGGCGGTGGCGACGTGCGCCGAGGCGAGGATGCCGCCGTGTCCGCCGAGGGCGAGCAGCGGCGAGATGTACGCGTCCTCGCCGCCGAGCACCGCGCAGCCCGGCGGTAAGTCGGCGAGGAAGGCGACGGTGTCCGCGTCGATGCCGCCGACCGCGTGCTTGATCCCCACCACCCCGGGCAGTCCGGCCAGCCGGTGCAGCACACCGGCGGAAAGCTGCTGCCCGGTGCGGTACGGGACGTGGTAGACGACCAGCGGCAGCGGCGACGCCTCGGCCAGCCGGGCGAGGTGGGCGAGCACCGCCTCCTCGCCGGGCCGCACGAACGGTGGCACCAGGCAAAGCGCCGCCGTGACCTCGGGCCGTTCGGCGAGCGCCCGCAGCGCGTCGATGGTGTGCGCGCCGACGAGGAGGCCCGCTCGGCGCTCCCGGCAGACCGCGGCGACGGCGTCGACCACGCGACGCTGTTCGGCGTCATCGAGCGCGTGCGGCTCGCCGGTGGTGCCCAGGGCGACTAGGCCGGCGGCCCCGGCTGCCAGCACCTCGTCGGCGAGGGCGGTCAGCACGTCGACGGCGACGACGCCTCGCTCGTCGAACGGCGTGATCAGCGGTACGTACAGTCCCGTCGGTCTCATGCCTCCAGCCTGCGACCGCAGACAGTGAAGAACCAGTTCCGGTTACTCAACGGATACGTAAGCTGAGCTTATGCTCGACGTCCGTCGCCTGCGCCTGCTGCGTGACCTGGCCCGGCTCGGCACGATCGCCGCCGTCGCCGAGGCGCACACCTACACGCCGTCGGCCGTCTCCCAGCAGCTCGCCACGCTGCAACGGGAGGCCGGCGTCCAGCTGCTGGAACGCGCCGGCCGCCGGGTCAACCTCACCCCGACCGGAGAGACGCTGGTCCGGCACACCGAGGTTGTCCTCGCCGCTCTCGAGGCGGCCGACGCCACCCTCGCTGCCGCCCGCGGCGGGCTCTCCGGCACGGTACGCATCGGCGCGTATCCGAGCGCCGTGCGTACTCTGCTGCTGCCGGCCCTGGTCGCGCTGGCCCGCGACCATCCCGCGCTCGACCTGATGGTCACCGAGCTGGACCCGGTCGCCGTGCCCGATGCGCTGCGCGACCGCCGCCTCGACGTGGCCCTCGTGCACGACTACGACATCGTGCCGGTCGAGCCGGACCCGGCGCTGGACTCGGCGCCGCTCCTCGACGAGCTGGTGTTCCTCGCCCTACCGGCCGGAATGGACCGCGACCCGGACGGCGACCCGATGCACTCGGTGCGCGACGCGGAGTGGATCGTGGGTAGCCAGGGAACGCTGTGCCACTCGCTTGCCCTGCACGCCTGCGAGCTGGCCGGCTTCCACCCGACCGTGCGCCACCACGCCGACGACTTCGCCGCCATGCTCGCCCTGGTGGCCGCCGGCCAGGGCGTCGGGCTGGTGCCCCAGCTCGCCGTCGGACATCCGCCCACCGAGGTCCGCCTCGTACCCCTCGCCATCAAACGACGTACCCGGGTCGCGTACCGGAGGGGCGCGGGCGGCCACCCGGCGGTGGCTGCCTGCGTCGCGGCGCTGCGGGCCGTCAGCCACGCGTGACGAACAGGCGGCCGGCGGGGCAGTGGGGTGCGTCCGATTCGAGCATGATGGCCGAATGACTTCCCCCGCTCGTCTCGCGCTGGTCGGAGATCACCTGCTCGATGCCGCGGAACAGGCTCCGGTCGCCCGCGCCGTCGCCGGGCTCGGGCCGGACGTCGAGGCAACCTGGATCCCGACCACCAGGGTCGACGAGTCCCTGGCGGGCTTCGACGGGGTGTGGCTGACCGCCAGTCCCTACCAGAGCGAGACCGGGATTACGGCTGCCGCCGGCATCGCCCGCCGGGCCGGCATCCCCCTGCTGGGCACCTGCGGCGGGATGCAGTTGGCGGTCACCGAGTTCGC
The DNA here is from genome assembly GCF_042869115.1 of Micromonospora sp. NPDC007230. NCBI lineage: Bacteria > Bacillati > Actinomycetota > Actinomycetes > Micromonosporales > Micromonosporaceae > Micromonospora > Micromonospora sp. NPDC007230. The sequence goes on from NZ_JBIAFE010000019.1 coordinate 67,153, forward strand.
CACCGAGGTGGCCGGCCTGGCGGAGGAGGAGGTGCTGGTTCCGCTGTCGTGTTCCGTCGGCGGCGACGAATGCGTGGTCAGCGCGACCAAGGGCTCTCTCTTCGCACGGGCGCTGGGAGCGGAACGGACCACGGAGCGGTACCACTGCTCGTACGGGTTGAACCCGGCGACGACGCAGCGGTTGACCGAGCACGGACTGCGGTTCACCGGGTTCGACGAAGACCAGGTCGTACGGGTGGCGGAGCTGCCGGGACACCCGTTCTTCCTCGGCACCCTGTTCCAGCCCGAACTGGCGGACGGCGCCGAGGCGCACCCGATCATCCGGGCGTGGGCCGCCGCAGCCGCGGCGCGGAGGCGTGGTTAGCCGGCAATTTCCCACTGGGGTAGGGCAGCAGTGCCTGGTCGAGTGAGGCGATGATGCCGGCGGCATCCGTGCACCGCCAGACCAGCTCGCCGGTCCGCATCGTTCGCCCCGGGGCATGCAAGGTCGGGAAGGGGCCCTTCGAACGATTCGCCGTCCAGGCGCCCGGCAGCTCGATCGACCAGCCGCCGTCGAGCTTCACCCGCATCCCCTCAGTCTCCCGGCACGGTTCCGTCCGTGAAGCGGGGGAACCACTCTGCCTACTCTTGCCGCCATGCGCCACCTTCGAGACCTGGCCGTCCGCCTCGCCCTCGGCGAAGCGGTCGGTGACGAGCTGCCGATGGCTGCGGCGACGGCCCTGTGCGAAGGGGCCGACTCGCCGGCGTTGCGGGAGCTGGCCGGCCTGTCCAAGGGCGAGTCACGTGAGGCGGTGGACCTGTTCCGGGTGGCGATGGAGGAGCTGGGCGAGCCGGTCCCGGACGGGCGCCGAGCCCGGCTACACCGCATGCGGGAAGCGGCGGCGACCGTCCTCGACGGCGCCGGCGACCCGGAGGAACTGGCCCACGAGATCCACTGGCAGGCGTGCTACTCCGGGTCGCCCGAACTGCGCCGGGTGGGCGACCGCTTCCTGGAGCTGTACGCCGGCTGGGGTGTCACGCATGCCGACGCGGAGGCGTCGGAGGCGGCCATGCGGGCGGCGGCGGAGTCGTTCCTCCAGGCCCACCCGGCCTGAGTCTGGCCCACCGCGGCGCGCAGCCGGCTGGCATGCCACTCCGGTCGAAGCGCGAACGCAGATGATGTCCGATCGGCCGCTGCCGATTGTTTCGTCCGCAAGCACACTGGGTCGGTGACGCACCAACCCCCGCAGGACCCCGGGTACCGGCAACTGCCGCCACCCCCGCCCTACCAGGCGCCAACCGCCCAGTTCGAGGCAATCCCACCTGACCCGAAGGCGCAGGATCCGGCTGCTGCCGGGAACGAGCAACGAGGCTGGCTAACGACCCCGGGTCCGACCGAGGTCGTTCCTGACAACGGGCCGAAGCGACGCGTCACTTCCGGGCAGAAGGTCGCCTTGGGCTTCCTCGGACTGGCCCTGCTGTGCTGCTGCGGTGGCGGCCTGGCCGCCATCGGCAGTCCCGGCGACGACAAGCCAGCCGCGAAGCCGTCCGCTTCGGCGGAGCGGGCCATGGCTGACCCTGCTGTCTCCGACTCGCTGAGCCCCACGCCCACGACCGGGTCGCCGAGCCCGGCGGCCACCACCAGGTCGCCGAATCCCAGGGCTACGACCAGCAAGCCCAGCCCGACGCCGAAGCCGACGCGGAGCAGCCCCAAACCGGCGCCGACGCCGACCCCCAGTACGTCCCGCACGACCAAGCCGACGACGCCACCAATTCAAGTCGGCGTCCGTCCCGGCGCTTCCTGCAGTCCCGAGGGCGCTTACGGGCTCACCGACAAGGGCCGGCTGATGCGGTGCCAGAGGTCGGCCAAGGACGGCCGGCTGCACTGGAGCGCCGCTTGAGTTCACAGCAGCGGAATTTCCTCCGCGGAGGCCGCCCCCGTCCGGGCGGCCCAATCCCACCGCCGTACCCGTCAGTGGCCTCACCCTGCACCGCCGGCTCCGGGCGGCCTGACCGGCCGGCAGCTCACCGGCCCTGCCCGCGACCGCTACGCGATCGCCCGGCATTCCAGGCAGGGATAGCGGCATCCGCGACCGGGACCGCGAAGAATGCCGGACACCGGTAGCGTGCGCATCGTGCGCGAGGAAACGGGCGGGCAGCAGGTGTCTGGGTCGGCCGGCCAGCCGTCCGGCACGGGCGAGGCGCCCGTGATCGACCTGGACGCGCCGTCCAGGCAGGCGCAGCCGCCGCTTTCCCACCAGGATCCGCTACGGCACCCCTGGCGCAGTTTCCGATCGGCGCATGTCCCGCTGCCACTGGTCCTGGCGCTGCTTGCCGGCGCGGGAGCCGTGGCTGGCGTCGGCACCTATCAGTGGCAGGCGCGGCAACAGCGCTTGGCGGATGAGTCGGTCGCCGCGGTGCTGGTGCTCGGGAAGGGCGAGGTGGCGGGCGGCGAGCGCGAGGGTTCACTGGTCCGGGCGGAATCATCGGTCATCGTGGTGAACCATGGCCCCTTGCCGGTGGAGGTCACCGACATCCACGCGTCGAAGGGCGACCTCGGCCTCTCCTCGGTCAGATCAGATGTGGTGCGGCCAGGAGCACAACCGTTCAGCGTGCGGCTGACGCTCGATTGCACGGCCAGAGTGTCGAACGAACCGGTCCCGGTCGTGATATCGGTCCGCACGGAAGACGGCACGTCCCGTCAGGTCACCTCCAGAATGGCAGCCACACCCTGGCAGTTCGCCTTCGGCGGGATGTGCCCGCATCCCCCGCGCTGAGCCACTCCGCGTGACGATCACCTGTCGAGGTCAGAGTTGCCGCCCGTGACGCACGAACAGCTGAAGGACCACTTCGCGAAGCAGGGCTACCGCCGGTTCGACCTGCTCGGCGAGGGCATGGAAGGGATCGTTTTCGCCCTCGGCGACGGGCAGGTCGGCAAGCTGTGGTTCCGCCGGCAGCCAGCCGAGTTGCGGTTCATCAAGGACTTCTATGAGCACCTCGGGTCGCAGGGCCTTCCCTTCGCCCTACCCCGGATGGTCGACGTGGACGAGCTGCACGGCTGCGGGGTGACCATCGAGCGGGAGCTGGCCGGCCGCAACTTGAGGGAGGCCGTGGGGGCGGGCGCCGTCTCGGTCGACGCGGCGGCCACCTGCACGCTGACGGTGGTCACGGCGCTCGCGGAGACGACGGGCAGCGAGTCGGCCCGCCGGCTGACCGTGCTCGACGAGCCCGCGTCGATGTGGCAGGGCCACGACACCTGGGCCGCTGCCCTACGCGCCCTCGTGGACCGACGGGTCGCCGGTTCCCACCCCTACCTGCGGAACGCCGTCGACCGGTTCGACGAGAAGGTCGCCCGCGTCCGCCACCTGATCGACGGCCTCCGTCCGTCCCGCACCGTCACCATCCACGGCGATCTTGTACCGGCAAACGTCCTGGTCACGCCGGCCGGCGAGCCGGCGGCCCTGCTCGACTGGGGCTTCCTGTCCACGGAGGCGGACCCGGCCTTCGAGGCGAGCATCGCCGCGGGCGTCTTCGACATGTACGGGCCGGCCGCCCGCAGCCTGGACGACGAATGGGTCGAGACCCTGTGCCGGCTGTTCGGCCACACCACTCACGAGCTGCTCTTCTATCGCGCGGTCTACGCGCTGCTGACCAGCAACTCCTACGACGCGGAGGGAAAGGACGGGCATTTCGCCTGGTGCGCTGCGGCGCTCAACCGGCAGGACATCACTGAGTCTCTGTGGTGTGCCTGGTAAGCAACGGCAAGTCGGCCCTGCCCCGGTGTGATCCAGTAGTGCGGTGACGCGGATTCAGGGATCGGCTAGCCTCATGCTCTCGGACCCACCGTTTGACAAGGAAAAGCGTGAAGATTGCACGGGGAATTCGTGGGACCGCCGTAGCAGTTGTGTCGCTGCTCAGCATCTCCTTCACTTCGGCGAGCGCTGCCAGCAGGCAGGAGCCTCCGCCCGGGCCGACTCAGGCGGCAGCCGCTGGCAGCGACGTTCTCATCGAGGACGGCGGAAGGGACCGGATCGCCGCGCAGGCGCCGGGGAACGCGGCGGCGAATCCGACGCCCCGTAAGGTCACCGCCCGGCAGAGCACGGCGGCCGCGACACAGACGACGGAGGCGCCACAGACGACGGCGGCGCGTTCCGCTGTCCGGGCCAAGCCCAGGTTCGACATGGATGGTGACGGCAAGGACGAACTGGTCGTCGGCGGTTTCGCGAGTCCCGGTGGGATGGCCCTGCACGTCCTGTACTCCGGCCTATCCCGTCAGGACATCTTGACCGCGCCCGCCACCTCCGAGCCCCGGCACCGGTTCTCTTTCCCCTTCACCGCCGGCGATTTCAACGGCGACGGCGTCCAGGACCTCGCGGTCGCCAGCCAGCGGATGCTCTCCCAAGGTGTCTTCGAGCACGGGATCTTCGTCTACTACGGCGGCTCCAGCGGGCTTGACCGCGCCAACGTGAAATATCTGGCGGGGCCGCATGCCCTTGCATTCGCCGCAGGTGACCTCAACAACGACGGCAGGGATGAACTCGCCGTCAGCGACGGCGGCGCGACCGAGGACCGCGACGGCCCGTTCAGGGGTTCGGTGACCGTGCTGTCGGGCACGGAGAACGGCCTCACCAAGGACGGCTCGGTGACTGTTCGCCAGGTTGTGCCCCGCTGGTCAGGCTTGGTGAAGGAGCATTTCGGCACCGCCTTGGCGATGGGTGACTTCACCGGCGACGGCTACGACGACCTTGTGGTGAGCGGGTCCAGGCTCGGTGCGACCGAATTCGACTGGCACGGCATGGTGACGCTCTTCCCCGGCTCGGTCAACGGACCGAGCACCGCCAAGGTCACCAAAATTGAAGGCGCCATCGACACGTACGAGAGCCTTCCGGTCGACCTGATGGTAATGTCGGACATGGACCAGGATGGACGCGATGACCTCATCCTCGGGATGCCCCGGTACGCAGGCGGAAAGGTCGTCTATCTTCGCGGCGTGAACTCCGGCCTTGGATGGGCAGGGCACCGGGTGCTCGACCAGAACACCCCGGGGGTTCCCGGTGAACCGGACCTGGACAACGGCTCGGCCAACGGTCATTTCGGCTCCGCACTCGCGACCGGCGACGCCACCGGCGACGGCATACCGGACCTGTTGGTCGGTGCCATGGGGATGAACGTGGGAACGGTGGCGGACGCGGGCTCGGTGACGTTGATTCCCGGCACGCCGGAGGGCCCGACCGGGGCTAGCTCGGTCGCCTACACCCAGCGGGCTTCGGCCTCGATCCGCAAGCCCAAACCGCCGGCCGAGTTCGAGGACTCGACCCCGGCTGTCGGCGATCGCCCGGAACCCAACGACTACCTCGGGTCCTCGGTGGCGATCCTCGACCTGGACGGGACCGGTCCACTGGAAATGTTCGTCGAGTCGAAGTACGAGGACTTGTTTCAGCAACCGCCCGGCGAGCCGTCCGGCCTCATCACCACCCTGCAACTACTCCAACGCCAGAAGCTGCCAAACAGCTCTTCACCGCCGCCCGGGTCTCGCCTGGTGGCCGTGAAGCAGCAGCGCCCAGCGGACTTCTCGGATACCGAATTCCGGATTGTCCGCCTCACCTACGGCCTGCTGAGCGGTTGAGCAGCGGCGGGCCCCTCGGGTCCTGACCACGGCGTGGCGGCCGGCGCACCAGGGTGTCCGGCCGCCCTCGGGTCTGGTGGCTTGGTCGCGGCCCCGAGCCCCACAGCAACCGCCTGCTGGTGCCAGAGCCCATCAACTGGGAGGTAGGTAGGCGGCATCACGGTGGTCGCGGGCTCACTCTTCTGCCTTAAGCCGGAAGTAGAGGTATTCGGAATTGTCCGGGCCGCCACCTCGGCGCTTCCCATCAGGCTTCCAGCCATGCTTCGCATAAAAGGCCTGGGCCCGCGTGTTGCGTTCCCAGACTTCGAGCAAGCCAGTGCGAAGAGATGCGTCCGCCAGAAAACTCACAAAGGCAGAGTGCAAGGCGCTCCCGATGCCACTGCGCCACCTGTTGGGGACCACGTGGATCTGGTAGAGCTGGCCCACTACCCGCGCGTCCACGTCGGATGACAGCGGAGGTCCCATGGCAGCGATACCCACGACCTGATCGTCAGTGACCGCGCACAGCACCCGCTTCTCCGACGACTGCAGCGATGTGGTCCACCCCGACCGCTGCTGCTGCTCGACGGCCGGATCCCTGATGACGTCGAGCGCGATGCCTCCGGCACCGTAGTAGGCGGCGCGGGCCTGGCTGTGCACAGCTACGACGAAGTCGAGATCCGCGAGCGTGGCCTCACGCACTAAGAGTGAGCCGTTCATGCTGGCCAGCCCTTCTGGAGTTGCAGCCCTGGTGCCGAGCAACAGCAGCGCTGCCCAACCGGCGAAGTCAACTGCGACCGACCCGGATGATGCTTCCAGACCCCGACCGCTCTCGGCCATCCCCCGCCACCGATGACGGCACCCGTGCAGACGCCGATTCCGGCCGGGCGCCGCGAGCGCGGCGACGCCCGGCCGCCTTCGAGGTAGCGGTCAGTGGGCGTGATGGTAGTGGTGCACCACGGCGTGGCCCTTGCCCCGCGAGATCAACCACCGGTTGATCGGGGTGGTGAGCAGGAACGCGACCAGCAGTGACGCGGCCAGCGCGGTCCAGAACAGCAGGCTGGTCAGGCCGGCATCCATGGCGCCGGGCACGGCCACCATGAACGCGTTGTCCAGCAACTCCATCACGGCGATGGAGATCGTGTCAGCGGCCAGGGCGACCTTCAGCGCGGTACGAACGCCGACCCCGGCGCGCAGCACCCCGCGCATGGTCAGCCCGTAGCCGAAGACGAAAGCCAAGGCGATCGACAGCACCACGGTGGCGGCGTTGTGCAATCCCAGGCTGGTGCCGATGACCATGCCGAGCACCTCACCGATCGCGCAGCCGGTGAGGCAGTGCAGCGTCGCCGCCGCGGCCATCGCCCACGTCGCAGTCGTCTTCTCGCGCTGGCCGTGGTGAGCGTGTGGCTGCACCGCTGCCACCGCGGGGCTCACGCCCGCCGGGTCGTGCTGCTGGTGATTGTGAAGATCCATGTCCGCACCTCCCTGAGTCGACCTCACGATACCCCTAGGGGGTATGGGGATCAAGGTGTGCGCTGCCACTCGGCCGGACTGCTGTCGTCAGACGAGGCGCTGGAGACGCACCTTGGGCCGCTCGTTCCGCAGAGGCTGATGCTTGCGCTGGCGTACCTGCTCGTCCCAGACCTCCTGGTCGTAGTCCGGGTCCGGCGGGATCCACCGGCGGCGGCACCCGGGCATGCGTCACCCGGGAGCCCCGCGCCGGAGGGCCAGAGCAGTTCTACCTGAAGCTGGGCTTTCGGCCGACAGGCGAGCTGAGTGGTGGCCAGACTGTCGGCGTCCTGGACCTTTGAAGATCCGGGTTGGCCGCCGGCGGTGGCTCCCTCCCAGATTGAGGCTCTGCAGGGGCTCCAGGATCTACTGCGTGACGTGATCGCGGACATGGAGGAGCAGGGCGAGGAGGTGCCGCAGCCGTTCGCTGAACGTAGCTACTCAGGCAAGTTCAACCTTCGGGTGGGAGAGCCTGCACCGCGAACTTGCTACCCAGGCCGCCGAAGAAGGGATGAGCCTCAACCAGTACGTCCTGCGCAAGCTCACGGCAGCCTGATCAAGACGCCGAGCCCGGCTCCAGCCGGAAGCTGGGCCGGGTCGTTTTGTCAAAGCTTCACCAGGCTAGCCGGCGATCTCGTCGGAACGCCTTGCCTGGTCGATGGTGTTACTGGTGGAGCTGAGGGGATTTGAACCCCTGACCCCCTCGATGCGAACGAGGTGCGCTACCGGTCTGCGCCACAGCCCCTCCGCTGGCGTACCAGCGTCGGTCCCACCCGGCGTGCACCGGGCGGGCCGGCGACAAGGCTAACAGGTCACCGACCCCCGGCGCGAATCGCCCCACGGGACGAGGAGATCTTGGCAGGAAAAGGCCCTCAGAGGGGCCGAAACCTACCAAGATCTCGAAGCCACCGGGCCGCGAGGGCGAGCTAGGCCGGGGCGTATGTCAGGTTGAGCACCCCGCTCTTGAAGGTCTCCTGGCTCACCAGCCGCAGCGGGTACGTCGGCGTCTCCTCGAACAGCCGCTGCCCGCGTCCCACGGCGATCGGGTGGACCAGCAGTCGCAGCTCGTCCAGCAGCCCGTTGGCCAGCAGCCACCGGACGGTGGTGGGGCTGCCCGACATGGCGATCTCCCCGTCGGTCTGCTCCTTGACCTCCCGCAGCCGGGCGGCGACCTGCGACGAGTCGCCCGACAGCAGGGTCGAGTTCTGCCAGGTCGCCTCGGTGAGGGTGTTGGACAGCACGTACTTCGGCACCGAGTTGATGAAGTTCGCGAAGTCGGCGTCGAAGCCGTCGCCGGAGTGGTTCGGCCAGTATTCCGCCCACTCCTGGTACTGCCGGCGCCCCATCAGGAACGCCCTAGCCTGATCCACCCCACGGCTGACGGCGGCACCCATGTCGTCGTCGAAGTAGGGGAAGTGCCACTGGTCGGGCCGCTCCACGACGCCGTCCAGCGAGATGAAGAAGTTGGAAACGATCTTGGCCATGATGTGCGCTCCTGTGCGTCGGTGGCGGCCGGCCCAGCGCCGGCCTTCACCATCCCGTCGGACGGCCCCCGCCGGATTCGACAACCCGGTCCAAGATTTTCCGCTCCAGGTCGGGGAAGTTGCGGTGTCCCGGCCACCGGACACCGCAACGTCCCCGAAGTGGGGCCGACCATCACCCCGAAGTGGGGCCGACCATCGCCCCGAAGTGGGGCCGAGCAGGGTCGCCGAGGTGGCGTCAGGAGGGATCAGGCGCTGTGCGAGCCGCGGCCGGCCTCGTAGGCGCGGCCCCGGAGGCCGCCCGCCCGGCGGTAGGAGACCGAGCCGCCGCTGGCCGCCGGCGGCAGGTCCGTCGGACGGTCCAGCCCCATCGCCGTACGCCGGACCGCCTCACGTTGGGCGGCAAGGCGCCGCTGCGCCTCCCGGCGGGCCGCGGCGCGCCTCGCCTGCTCGCGGCGTACCTCGGCCTGACGGGCGGCCAGCCAGGCCGCCTCCCGGGCCTCCCGGCGCCGCCGCCGCTGGTCGGCCAGCGCGAGCTTCCGCAGGTGTACGACGTACGTCACGAGCAGGGTGCCGGTCACCGAGAAGCTGATCCAGAACCCGGGGCCGACCGCCACCACGCCGATCAGCTCGACGAAGTTGAGCAGCAGCAGCGCGGCCAGCACCCGGCGCCGGCGGTAGATCGCCGGGGTGTGCCGGCGGCGCTTCGGGGGGTGCCGCCGGCGGGACTTGGCCGGGGCGGGCGGCACCGACCGGAGGCGGCTCGACCGGCGCGGAGCGGGCGGCGCGGAGACCGGCTTGGTCAGACTCCCCGTGTCGGCATCCTCACTGAGGGTGACGACGAGGTGTCGGGGTGGGTGGATGGGCCGCCGCCCGGGCACGGTGCGCTGCCGCCGGCGGCGCTGGAGCACCCGCGCCGTCGACTGCGCCCGCTCCGCCACCAACCGCTCGGTGGCGTCGTACCGACGGACCAGCGCCGGCGCGAGGGCGAGCAGGCCGGCGGCGGCGAGGACGGCGAGGAGCACCGAGGTCGGCACCCTCACCCCTCCCGTCACCAGATTCGAGGCGAGCGCCACTCGACCGCACCTTGTTCCGCCGTACGTCGTTCACGACGCAGATCGTGCGAGGCCCGCCGCGCTTGCCCACAGCTTGCAGTTACTTGAGGTTACGGGCCGCCGACCGAGTTGACCGTGCGCCGCGCCGGGCGCGCCGGGTGGGACGCTTCACCCGCGGCTGTCACGTACGCGGTGCCAGCGGACCAGCAGCCCGCCCTCGGCCGCCACTTCCTCGCTGGTCATCGCGTATCCGATGTGGTCCCGCCAGGCGCCGTCGATGTGCATGTAGCGGACGTGGTACGCCTCCTCGCGGAAGCCCAGCTTCTCCACCACCCGCCGGGACGGCAAGTTCTCCGGCCGGATGTTCACCTCGATCCGGTGCAGCCCGCCGGGCCCGAACGCGTGGTCCACGGCCAGCGCCACCGCCGTGGGGATCACGCCGCGACCGGCCACCCGGGAGTCCACCCAGTAGCCGACGTAGCCGGAGCAGAACGCGCGGCGCACGATGCTGCCCACGTTGAGGTGGCCGACCAGCCGCTCCTGCCCGTCCTCGCGCAGGCAGACCGCGAACGGCATGCCCTCGCCGATCCGCGCCGAACGGCGCTGGTCGGCATGGACCAGGCGGAACGCGGCCGGCGAGTTCATCTCGTCCCAACTTCCCGGCAGGTGGGACTCCCACGGGGACAGCCAGGCCCGATTGGCGCGCCGGATCTCCGACCAGACGGCCGCGTCGGAACGCCGGTAGGGCCGCAGCACCACCGGACCGTCCACCAGCACCGCCGGCCACCCGGGCGACCGCCGAAACAGGCTCACCGGGCTAGCCTTGCGCTCGCGACCGCGGGGCTCGCAAGCTCACTCCTCGCGCTCACCTACGGCGATCCAGCAGGAGGACGTCCACCGTGGAGCCCGCGGCGGCGGTGGTGACCCGCTCGCCGAGGACCAGCAGGCCGTTCGCCTCGGCCAGGCCGGAGAGGGTGAACGGCCCGCCGGCCAGCGGCTGGACCGTGTAGCCGCCGCCCCGCCGCTCGGCCACGTGCGCGGGGCGGAACTCGCGCAGCCCACCCGGGGACGAGACCGTCTCCAGCAGGTGGGCCCGGACGCTCGGCCGGAACACCAGCTCGGCGCCGGCGAGCAGCTGGATGGCCGGGCGGGCCAGCACCTCGAAGCCGATCAGCGCCGCGCCGGGCTCACCGGGAAGACAGACCACCGGCACCTCCTCGGCGCCGACCGTACCGAATCCGAGGGCCGTTCCGGGATAGAGGGCCACCTCTGTGAAGGTCACCGGCCCGGCGCGGCCGCCCTCGCGGCGGGACAGGATCCGGCGGACCATGTCGCCGGGGCCGGTGCCGGTGCCGCCGGTGGTGATGATCAGGTCGGCCCGCAGGGTCTGGTCCTCCAGCAGGCCGCGCAGCCCTTCCGGGTCGTCGTCGCAGATCCCCACCCGGTAGGCGAGCGCGCCCGCCTCGGCCGCGGCGGCGGTCAGCGCGTGCGAGTTGGTGTCCACCACCTGGCCGGGCTGGCTGCCCCGGCCGACGTCGACCAGTTCGTCGCCGGTGGCCACGATGACCACCCGCGGGCTGGGTCGGACCACCACGTGCCCGATGCCGGTGGCGGCGAAGACGGCGACCAGGGCCGGCGAGACGTACGTGCCGGCGCGGGCGAGCAGGGTGCCGGCGGGCAGTTCCGCACCGGCGCGGCGGACGCCGTACCCGCGCTTGGGGGCGCGGAAGATCTCCACGGCGGCCATGCCCTGGTCGGTCCATTCCACCGGGACCACCACGTCGGCGCCGATGGGCAGCGGCGCACCGGCCGCCACCGAGAAACACGAGCCGGGGGTCAGCCGGACCGGCCGCCAGCTCGCCGCGCCCAGGTCGCCGACCACGTTCAGCCGGATGCTGCGCCCACCACGCGTACCGGAGGGGGCCGGGACGTAGCCCGGCCCCCGGCTTCCTCCGGAGATGTCCTCCCAGCGCGCGGCGTACCCGTCCACCGCCGCCTGGTCGAAGGCGGGGAACGAGTGCGGCGCGACGACATCCTCGGCGAGGACGTTGCCGTAGGCCTGGGTGAGGTCGAGGTCGAGCGGAGGCAGCGCGCGTAACCTGCGCAGCACGCTGCCCAGGTAGTCAGCGAGCGGCGTCAGCTCGTTCGCGGCCGCCTCGGCGTCGGCCGTCGCGGTCATGTATTGGGACCGCCCGACGCGTTGCGCACGCCCTCCAGGATCGCCGCGGTGACGGTCTCGTCGCCCTGGTTGACGAACTCGGCCAGCCACTTGCGGAACTCGGCGCCCAGGTCCTCCCGCTCGGCGGCGATCTGAACGACGGTCTGGAGATAGCCGAGCGGCATGCCGGTGTCGTAGCGGGTGCCCCGGTAGACGATGGCGTGCACCGGCACTCCCTCGTTGCGCAGGATCTCCATCGCGTCGGTCAGCTGGATCTCGCCGCCGCTGCCCGGCTCGGTACGCCGGATCGCGTCGAAGATCCGCCCCGGGAGCACGTACCGGCCGAGGACGGCGAGGTTGCTCGGGGCGTCCTCCGGCTTGGGCTTCTCCACCATGCCGGTGACCTTGACGATGTCGGCGATGTCGTTGTACTCCGGCTCGGCCGGCTCGACCGAGGCGATGCCGTACCGCTTGGTCTCGGCCGGGTCGACCTCGAAGAACGCCAGCACGATGCCGCCGGTGCGGGCCTGAAGCTCCAGCATGGCCGGCAGCAGCGGCTCGTCCATCTTGACGAACTCGTCGCCGAGCAGCACCGCGAAGGGCTGGTCGCCGACGTGGGACTCGGCGTACCCGACGGCGTGACCGAGGCCGAGCTGCTCGGGCTGCCGGCAGGTGTAGATCTCGGCCAGGTCCTCGGTGCGCTTGACGGCGGCCAGCAGCTCGGGCTTGTTCGCCAGCCGCTCCTCCAGGTCGGGCCGGCGGTCGAAGTGGTCCACCATGGCGGTCTTGCCGCGCCCGGTGATCAGCAGGACGTCGTTGAGCCCGGCCTGGGTGGCCTCCTCGACGATGTACTGCAACACCGGCCGGTCCACGACCGGCAGCAGCTCCTTCGGGACCGCCTTGGTGGCCGGCAGGAACCGGGTGGCCAGGCCGGCCGCCGGGATCACGGCCTTGACCGCACGGGGGCGACCGGTCGCGGCCGCTGAGGGGTTCGCTGAGTGCTCCGACATGTCGCGAGACTATCGGCCACGGCTCTGCCGCGGCGGGTGAGGACCGGAAGACGCGCCGCCCTGCCCTCCGCCGGAGGTGTCCGGGGTGCCGGCCCGGGGCAGTCCGTCGGGCGGGCTGACCGCGGCGACCACCACGGGGATCTCCCGGGTGGGTGGCGGGTCGGGCGGCTGGGCCAGCCGGTAGCCGTCCCGGCCGGCCGCCTTGGCCGCGTAGAGGGCGTCGTCGGCGGCGTCGAGCACCTGCTGCCCGCCGGCGGCGTGGTCGGGGTAGACGGCGATGCCGATGGAGACGGTCACCGCCACCCGGACCGGCTCGCCGCCGTGCCCGTCCACCGGCACTGGCTGGTCCCGGACCACCGCGCCGAGCCGCTCGGCGACGATGGTCGCGCCCCGGGCGTCCGTCTCCGGCAGCAGCACCACGAACTCCTCGCCGCCCTGCCGGAACGCCAGGTCCACCTCGCGGATCTCGCCGCGTACCCGGCGGGCGAACTCCACCAGGACGGCGTCCCCGGCGGCGTGCCCCCAGGTGTCGTTGACGTCCTTGAACCGGTCCAGGTCGAGCGCGAGGACGCTGAGCATCCGGCCGAACCGGTTGGCCCGTTCCACCTCCCGCCGGATCGACTCGCGCAGGTAGCGGTAGTTCCACAACCCGGTGAGCGGGTCGGTCAGGGAGAGCCGCTGGGTCTCCTCGTGCACCCGGACGTTCTCCACCGCCACCGCCGCGTGGGCCGCGAAGGTCCGCAGGGTGACCAGATCGTCGTCGGCGAACTCCTCGGCCCCCAGCCGGTCGTAGAGGGCCAGCACGCCGAGCGCGCCGGAACCCGCCGGAGCCGCGTCGTCGTCGGCCGGCGGGTGCCCGGGCCGGTCCGGGTCGCCGCGCCCGGCCAGCTCCGCCGCCCCGGGCGCGGCGAAGGGCACCGCGATGTACGTCTCGCAGGTCGGTTCCCCGGTCGGCGGGTCCGCCGGCTCCCACCGGCCGCACAGCGGCTCCCCGGTCGCGGCCACCGTGCCGACCACCCCCGTGCCGGCCGGTACCCGCAGCGTCGCCGGGTCGGACCCGTCGTCGCCGGGCCGGCGCCCGTCCAGCCCCTCGACGCACTGGCCGACGAGCACGCCGTCGCCGTCGAGCAGCAGCACCGCACCGGCCCGGGCGCCGGTCGCGGCGATCGCGCTGTGCAGGATCACCCGCAGGATGCGTTGCAGGTCGTGGGTGCTGGCCAGGGTGTCGCCGAGCACCGCCAGGTGCCCGCGCAACTGGTCCCGGCTGCTGGTCAGGGCAGCCACGTAGCTGCCGGTCTCCCTGGTCATCCGGTTGAACGCGCCGGCCAGCCGCCCGATCTCGTCCCGGCTGCGTACCGGCACCCGGGCGGTCAGGTCGCCGTGCGCCACCCGGTCCACCGCGCCGGCCAGCTCCATCAGGGGCCGCGTGGTCACCCGGGCCAGCCGCCAGGCGGCCAGCACGGCCAGCAGGGCGGCCAGCACCACCGCGCCGACCAGGGCGACGTGCAGGCCCGGCGGGCGCTCCGCGGGCACCGAGAGCACCAGCGGCAGCGGCTGCCCCGGGGACGGGCCGACCCGGCGCACGTACCGCCCGTCGACGGTCTCCGTGACCCGGTCCCCGTCGACCGTGCGGGCGGCGGCGAGCACCGCGGCGCGTACCTCCCGGGTCTCGGTGGTGAGGGTGACCGGGTCGGTGCCGGCGGGATCGTCGAGGAGGGTGACCGCGACCCCGGTCACCGCGGCGAGCCGCGCGACGAAGGCCGGGTCGACGGGCTGCGCGGCGGTGACCGTGCCCAGGTCGGCGCCGGCCGGGTCACGGAGCTGGACCTCGGCGGCGAGGGCGCGGACCGGGCCGGCGGCGGGCGGCTCGCTGGAGCACTCCTGCCAGGGCCGCGCCGGGCCGCCGGGGGTGGCGTAGCTGGTCGTGCCGGCGCTGTCGACGGTCAGCACGGCGGCGGCCAGGCCGCGGCCCACCACCTGGTCGGCCGCGCGGTGGCGGGCGGCGGGGTCGGTGACCAGCGCGACCGCGTCGGCCGCGGCGCGCAACTGCTGGCAGAGGGCGTCCACCGAGGTACGCACCCCGGCGGCGGCCAGGCCAAGCCGCTCGGTGGCGCGGCTGTCATCGACCGCTGCCATCGTGGCCCCGACGAAGAAGGCGCCGAGCAGGACGGGGCCGAGCACCACCGCGAGGAAGGCCGCCGTCAACCGCCCGCGTAGCGTCAAGCTTCCTCCCGGAAGTTCTGCGCCCCTTGCTGCGATGCTGACACAGAGCGACGGGGAGACAAGCGTTGCGTCAGGAGTGTTGCGTGCCGGAATTTTCGGATGAAGTGGATGCGACGCATGCTGCGAAGCGGGAGTTGCGGGTCACCCTGCTCGCCCACCGCCGGTCGCTGCCGGCGCCGGCCCGGGCGGCAGCGGCGGCGCGCGTCCAGGCCGAGCTGACCTCCCTGGTAGGCCGGCTCCGCCCGGCCTGGATGACCGCCTACGTGCCGGTCGGCTCGGAGCCGGGCGGGAGCGATCTGCCGGCGGTGCTGCGCGCGGCGCTGCCGCCCGAGGCGGAGCTGCTGCTCCCGGTGCTCCGCGACGACCTGGACCTGGACTGGGCCAGCTACACCGACCCGGGGTCGCTGCGGGCCGCCGGGCGGGGCCTGCGGGAGCCGGCCGGGCCCCGCCGCGGCCCGGACGCGGTGGCCGAGGCCGCTCTGGTGATCGTCCCGGCCCTGGCGGTGGACCGCCGGGGGATCCGGCTGGGCCGGGGTGGCGGCTCGTACGACCGGGCGCTCGCCCGGGTGCCGGCGGACACCCTGACCGTGGCGCTGCTGCACGACGGTGAGCTGGTCGAGGCGCTGCCCGCGCAGCCGCACGACCGACCGGTCCGCGCCGTGATCACCCCCACCGACGGCCTGCGTACGCTGGCCCGGGCGACGGTTGTCTGACGGCACACTTCCGCTGGACGAATCCTCGCCGATGACGCACCATTGGCACTCGGAAGCGTCGAGTGCCAACAGACCGTGCCAAGATCCGGAGGAGAACGTGCCCACGTACCAGTACGCCTGCACCGCGTGCGGCCACCAGCTCGAGGCGGTGCAGTCCTTCTCTGACGAGCCGCTGACCGAGTGCCCGGCGTGTGAGGGGCAGCTGCGCAAGCTCTTCAACTCGGTCGGCATCGTGTTCAAGGGTTCCGGCTTCTACCGCACCGACTCGCGCTCGTCGGGTTCCGAGACCGGCACGAGCAGCACGAGCAAGCCGGCCACGTCCGAGTCGTCGTCCGGCAGCTCGACCAGCTCGTCGAGCACGTCGAACGGCTCGAGCAACGGCTCGTCCGCCAAGACCCCGGCCGCGAGCACCTCTTCTTCTTCCTCCTCCTGACCCGAGGCGCCCTCGGTGGGGCGCCGCGGGGCCCAAGATCCGCAAGTTCCCCGAAAGAGTGGCTGTTCCTGCGGGAATGGCCACTCTTTCGTGACTGAGGCCGCCGGGGTGGGTGGTGGCTCGGCCGGGCGCTAGCAGAGCCGGGCGAGGTTTGGGGGTTATCCACAGGCGGATGGGTTTTCCACAGGGCGGCCTGCGGAGACGGCCGCTGCGCACGTCCAGCTCCTAGCCTGCTGGCATCTGATCGGGTGTCGTGCGGGTGGGAGGGGTGCGGGTGGCGGCGGGCGAGGGATCACTGCAGCCGGTGCGCTGGCGCGGGCTGCCGCGCGGCCGGACCCTGCTCCGGGTGGCGCTGGTCGCGGTGCTGCTCGGCCTGGCCGCCGCCGTCCTCCAGACACCCGCCGGCTGTCCGCCCGGCACCGCCCCGGCCGGCCCCACCCCGGCCGCGAGTCCCGCGAGCCCTGCCGCAAGGCCGCCGAGCGTCGCGCTGCCCCTGCCCAGCGGGTCGGTCGGCGTACCGGTCCGGCTGGCCGAGCCGGCCGCTCTCGCCGTGCTCCGCCCGGGTGCCCGAGTGGACCTGCTGGTCGTACCGGCCGATGGGGCCGGCAGGGAGGCGACCCTCCTCGCGCCGCGGGCGCTGGTGCTCGACGTGGTCGGCGCCGGTTCGGTCGACGGCTCCTCCGCGCTCTACCTGGCGCTCCGGCCGGAGCAGGCGCAGCAGGCCGTCGGCGTGCCCGAGGGCAGCCGCTTCGCGGTGGTGGTACGCGGATGACCGGTCGGCAACCCGTGGCGGACGTCACGGCGCCGGTCCTCGAAGAGGCCGGTCAGCCCCAGTGCGGCGGCCGCTCGGCCAGCAGCCAGTCGTCGTTGCCGCTGGGCCGCTCGCCCCAGCCACGGTCCGTGTCGTCGGTGGTCTGCTCGGGCAGCACCACGAAGTCGTCGCTGAGGTCGACCACGCGGTCGTCGTCGCCGTGCGCGCCACGCATCCCGGGATCCTCCACGAGCAGCAAGGATACCGGCGAAATCGGCACGGCTCGACCAGCCCGCGCACCACCCGGGCGTGGCTCGCCCGTCGCGTCCGGCAGGCCGAGCGGCCGGGGCGTTGGTAGCGTCGGACGGCGTGACGACGCCGAGCGGTGGCAGCCCCGAGGACGAGTTCTGGCGACGCCCGACACCGGACCAAACAACTGGCGAGGTCAACGGCCGTCAGTCCGGCGAGCCGGCGCCGAGTCCCGGGCCGTCCGCCGCTGCGGGCACCCCCGAGTTGACCGGCGCGGGCGCGGCCGATCATCCCCGCTCCGACACACCGCCACCTGGCGATCCCTGGTCCGGCGCGAGCCAGGACGACAGTCCCTGGTCCGGCACGTCGGCAAGTCCGTGGTCCAGGCCGGCCGCGATCGGCGAAACAGGCCCGGCACCGGCCGGCAGCAGCGGCCAGCCTGGTACGGGTGGCTGGCCCGCGAGCAACGCGGCGACCGGCGGATACCCGGGGCCGCCGCCGACCACCCCGCCCCCGCCCGGCTGGCGGCCGCCGGTGCACGTGCAGCCCGCGCCGCCCCGGCGGTTGCCTCCCCAGGACATGGCCGCCATGGATCAGGGGGAGCAGCAGGCCCAGCGACTCACCTACGGCATCGGGACGGTCGCCGGGGTCGTGCTGGTGATCCTGATGTGCCTGCTCTGCTCGCGGGTGATCTTCTGACCCCGGCCGTCCGGTGTCAGACCTGGCCGCTCCACACCAGTTGGGCACCGCTGTCGCCGGTCAGATAGACGTAGACCAGCGCGAACACGGACAGCACGATCACGACACCGGTCACCGGCCAGCTGAGCCAGGAAGGCAGCCGGGCCGCCCAGGGGGTGTTCCAGGTCACTGCCAACAGCACCAGGGCCGCCACCGCGAGGCCCAGGGTGAACCAGAGCAGCGTGTCGCCGTACTCGGAATGCTCGTGGATCTTCTGGAGGAATTCGCCACCCACGCCCCTCTTCCGCTGGACTTCCTCGAACGCCTCGCCCGATTCGGTGGCGAGGAAGGTCGCGATCGGGGCCACCACGGCGAGGACCGCGACCGCCCACCCGAAGCGGGACCGCCACCGGGGCAACAGCCCGTAGGCGGAGGCCAGCAGCGCCAACAGCGGGACGAACACCACGACGGCGTGCACGATCAGGACGTGGCCCGGCAGACCGTTGATTTCCTTGAACACCGACACCTCCGGCAATGGATGCGGCTTCCGCGGCAGCCAGCGTACGTCGATCAAATGCGCGTGACGCAGCTGACGAACCGGTACACGCGCAACCTGTCCGACCGGTTCAGTCCACCCCGGCGGCGTCCCCGCCCGACCTGTGGTCGCGGCCACCCCCTACCAGACTTCACTTGTCGGCCGTCGGGGGCCGTGCTGTCATTGCTGCATGTCCAGCGGTGAGGAACTGCTCCGGTCGAAGGGCCTGCGGGTCACCCGACCGCGGCTCGCCGTGCTGGAGGTGCTCGCCGCCGGCGGTCACCTGGAGGTCGACGAGATCACCCGTCGGGTCCGCGAGCGGCTCGACTCGGTGTCCACCCAGGCCGTCTACGACGTGCTCGGCGCGCTCTCCCGCGCGGGGCTCTCCCGCCGGATCGAGCCGGCCGGCAGCCCGGCCCGGTACGAGGCCCGCGCCGGCGACAACCACCACCACGTGGTGTGCCGGGGCTGCGGCGAGATCGCCGACGTCGACTGCGCGACCGGCCTGGCACCCTGCCTGGACCCGAGCCCCGCGCACGGCTTCGAGGTGGACGAGGCGGAAGTGACCTTCTGGGGGCTCTGCCCCGCCTGCCAGGCCCGCCGCTCCGCCGACGACTGACAGAAACGCACCCTCGTCGGGCCGCCGCCCCTTGCTGCCCGGCGACTGCGGCCCGGGACCGCGATGGTGGCCCGGAGCGTGGCACTCTTGGGCGGTGGACTCGGATGACCTCGGCCTCTTCGGTCCCGGATCGGTCACGTGGAAGGTGCACGAGGAGCCGGTCCTGATCGTCGCCGGCCTGCGCTCGCTCTACCTCCAGGCGCTGCACCCCCGGGCGATGGCCGGGGTCGCCCAGAACAGCAACTACCGCACCGACGCGTGGGGCCGGCTGGTGCGTACCGCCACCTACGTGGCGACGACGATCTACGGCACCACCGCCGAGGCGGAGGCCGCCGGCCGGCGGCTGCGTACGCTGCACGCCCGGATGCGAGCCACCGACCCGTCCACCGGGGAGGAGTTCCGGATCGACGACCCGGAGTTGCTGCGCTGGGTGCACGTCACCGAGGTCGAGTCGTTCGTCAGCACCGCCCGGCGAGCCGGGCTCGCCCTGACCGACGCCGAGATCGACGGCTACTACACCGAGCAGCGCCGGGCGGCGGCCCTGGTCGGGCTGGACCCGGCCGACGTGCCGGGCACCGCCGCCGAGGTGGCCGACTACTACCGGCGGATCCGTGCCGACCTGCGGATGACCAGGGAGGCGGCGGAGACGGCCCTCTTCCTGACCGCCCCGCCGATCCCGTGGAAGCTCAGCCTGCCGGTGAAGCTCGGCCTGCATCTCGGCCCGGCGCGCTGGGCGTACCTGGGGATCGCCGGCACCGCGATGGCGCTGCTGCCGGCGTGGGCCCGCCGGCTGTACGGCGGCCTGGGCCTGCCCACCACCGCGCTCTCGGCGGATCTCAGCGTCCGCGCGCTGCGGCTCGCCCTGGCGGCACTGCCCCGCCGCTACCGGGTGGGACCGTTGCAGCAGGCCGCGAAGGAACGCGCCGCCCGCCTCGGCCTCGCCGCCTAGTTGTCCTGACCGGGGACGTTGGTCGAGAACGGCGTCGCGCTCGGCCGGCGCCTCGACGGCGGGTCGCAGGCGTTCGTCAGGTGATCTCCATCGTCGGCAACGGCAAGGAAGCTGCGGGATCGAGACTCACGAGGCCAACCGCTCACCTTCGTAGCGACCTGATCTTGCGAGTTCGACCCCGCCGTCTGACTGGTTGATCTCCGACCACACCGCGTCGAGGGAAAGGCCGAGGACGTCGGCGATCGCAGCGATGGTGGGGAAGGCAGGGGTGGCTACGCGACCGGACTCGATCTTCCGAAGAGTCTCCGGCGAGACACCTGCGTCCAGCGCGGTGCCGAGCATCGAACGCTCTCCCCTGGCTCGACGCAGGAGGGCGCCGAGGCGCTGTCCGCGTTCGACCTCCGCGGGAGTGAGCGGCAACCTGACCATGGCCCGATTCTAGTACCGGGATAATATGGCCGGGATACTTATTGGGTTGCACGACGAGTAAGGGCGCCGCATGATCGAGATCCTGAACCCCACCGAACTGCCCCGAGCCAGGGAGGCAGGCGCCCTGGTCGCCGACATCTTGCAGACGCTGAGGAGTCGCTGTGAGGTAGGCACGAACCTCCGGGACATCAACCGGTGGGCCCGGGCCATGATCACCGAGGCCGGAGCGCAGTCCTGTTACGTCGACTACGAGCCGTCCTTCGGACGTGGGCCGTTCGGCCACTACATCTGCACCTCAGTCAACGACGCCGTGCTCCACGGATTGCCGTACGACTACCCGCTTGCCGACGGCGACCTGCTGACGCTCGACCTCGCCGTCTGCAAAGGCGGAGTCGTCGCTGACTCCGCCATCAGCTTCATCGTGGGCGACTCGAACCCCCCGGAGAGCGTTGCGCTGATCAGCGCGACCGAGCGTGCATTGAGCGCAGGGATTGCCGCGGCCGGACCAGGGGCTCACATCGGTGACATCTCCCATGCCATCGGCTCGGTCCTCAGCGAGGCGGGATATTCGATCAACACCGAGTTCGGCGGTCATGGCGTCGGATCGACAATGCACCAGGACCCGCACGTCCCGAACACGGGGCGGCCCGGTCGCGGATACCGGCTGCGCCCTGGGCTGTTGCTGGCATTGGAGCCCTGGGTCATGGCGGACACCGCCGAGCTGATCACCGATGCCGATGGCTGGACGCTCCGAAGCGCGACAGGCTGCCGGACAGCGCACAGTGAGCACACGATCGCCATCACCAGCGACGGAGCCGAAGTCCTCACCTTGCCGAAGCAGGCGCGACCGTGAGGTGACGGCCGTTCGCTTCCCCCGCTCCCAGCAACTCACCCGTCGTCGCTGAAATGGCGGTCCATGGCCGCCCAGGGGTCCTTGCCCGGGGTCTGCGCGCCGGCCGGGCAGGTGCGCCGGTAGTCGCACCAGCCGCAGCGGGGCCCCGGGGTGGCCGGAAACTCCTCGTCGGCGTCGGCGCCATCGGCGACCGCCCGCTCGGCGGCCATGATGTCCCGGGCGGTCTCCTCGGCCCGGGTCAGCTGCCGCTGCAGCGACTCGGGCGTGTGCTCGTGCGCGGCGACCGTGCCGGTGGGCAGGTGGTGCAGCTCGACCCGGTGGCACGGCCGGCGAAACACCCGCTCGGCCGCGTACGCGTAGAGGGCCAGGGCCTGCGAGCCGCGGGCGTCGTCGGCGTCCAGCCCGGTGCGGCCGGTCTTGTAGTCGACGATGACCAGCTCGGGTCGCCCGTCGGGGCCGGGACGCGAGTCGATCCGGTCGGCGCGGCCGTTGAGCGCGAGCACGGCGGTCTTCACGGCGACGACCCGCTCCACCCCGACGGGCTCGTCGGCCGGGTCGAGGCCGGCGACGTACGACTCCAGCCAGGCCAGCGCCCGGCGGAAGGCGTCCCGCTCCTGCTCGTCGTCGCGGTAGCCCTCGCGCACCCAGGTGCCCTTGAGCAGGGTGGCCAGCACCTCGGGGCGGCGGCGGTCCGGCGCGAGCGCATACCAGTTCTTCAGGGCGGTGTGGACGCTGGCGCCCAGCGAGTTGTGCGCCCACGGCGGGCCCTTGGGCGGCGCGGGCCGGTCGACGTACGCGTAGCGGTAGCGTCGGGGACAGTCCACATACGCCCCGAGCTTGCTGGGGGTGCAGACGAAGAGCCGCTCCGGCATGCCCTCGAAGCCGAGCTGCTCGGCCTGCTCGGCGCGGGGCCGGGGCGGGTGGCCACCGGTCGGTCGTCCGGTCGGGGAGGGTCGTCGCACGCCTGCGATCCTGCCATCCCGGTACGACAGCCCGCTTCCGGCGGGCCGACGACGCAGCCGGCAGCAAGGCGCCGGGGGTCAGCCCGTGGTGATGAAGTGGGTCACGAATGCGGCGATCGCGTCGGCGATGAGCTGCACCGCGATGGCGGCCAGCAGCAGGCCGGCGATCCGGGTGAGCACCTCGATGCCCCCCGGCCGCAGGATCTTGACGATCACGCCGGAGAAGCGCAGCGCCAGCCAGACCGTGACCATCACCGCGACGATCGCGAGGGCGATCGCGAGGTAGTCGGTGGGCCCGCCGGACCGCTGCACGAAGAGCATGGTGGCGACGATGGCGCCCGGTCCGGCCAGCAGCGGCGTGCCCAGCGGGACCAGGGCGATATTGGACGTGGCCGGCTGGCTCGGGTCGTCGGCCTTGCCGGTCAGCAGCTCCAACGCGACCAGCACCAGCAGCAGCCCGCCGGCGGCCTGCAACGCCGGCAGGGAGACGTGCAGGTAGGCCAGGAGCGTCTGCCCGGCCACGGCGAACACCACGATCACCCCGAGCGCCAGCGCCACGGCCTGCCAGGCGGCCCGGTTCCGGTCCCGGGCGGCGAGCGGGCCGGTGAGCGCCAGGAAGATCGGCAACATGCCGGGCGGGTCGACGATCACCAGCAGGGTCACGAAGACCTCGCCGAAGAGCTTGAGATCCACGCGGACACGGTAGCCGCGCCGCCCCGCGGCTTCAGCCTGAAGGGATCGGGGTCACTCCGGTGGCAGCGGCCACGATCCGCTCGTACGCCTCGGGATCGGTGGTGTGCGCGCCGAGCCGGACGGTCTTGTGCGTCCCGTGGAAGTCCGACGACCCGGTGACCAGCAGTCCCAGCTCGGCGGCGAGCCCGCGGACGTGGGCGGCTTCTGCCGGCGTGTGGTCCTCGTGGTCGGCCTCCAGGCCGGCCAGCCCGGCCGCGGCCAGCTCCGCGACCAGCTCGTCCGGCACGATCCGGCCGCGCCGGCTGGCCCGGGGGTGGGCGAAGACCGGCACCCCGCCGGCCGCCCGGACCAGCGCCACCGCCCGGAACACGTCGATGTCCTCCTTGGGCAGCCGGTACCGCTCCCCCAACCAGTCCGGCCCGAACGCCTCGCTGGTGGTGGCGACCAGCCCGGCCCGGATCAGCGCCTGGGCGATGTGCGGGCGGCCGACGGCCCCGCCGGCCGCGCCGGCCAGGATCTCCCGCCAGCTCACGTTGATCCCGTCGGCCTGCAGCAGCCGGACGATCCGCTCGCCGCGCTCCTCCCGGGCGCGCCGGACCCGGGCCAGCTCCGCGACCAGTTCCGGCTCCGCCGGGTCGAAGAGGTACGCGAGCAGGTGCAGCGGGAGCGCCGGCTCGACGCCGTGCCAGCGGCAGGAGACCTCCGCGCCCCGGACCAGGGTGAGCCCGGGCGGCAGCGCGCGAGCCGCGGCTTCCCAGCCGGCCGTGGTGTCGTGGTCGGTGATCGCCACGACGTCGAGACCAGCCTCGGCGGCGGCCCGGACCAGCTCGGCGGGGCTGAGGGTGCCGTCGCTGGCGGTGGAGTGCGCGTGCAGGTCGATCCGGGCGGCCGAGGTCACCCCGCCGACGCTACCGCCCGACCACGCCGCCCACCGCCGCGGGCGGTACGCCGGGTCAGGGGCGGGTGTCGGCCACCACCACCGGGCGCTCGCCCGCGGCGACCCCGTCGACCGGCAACCCGGTGGGGCGCTCGCCGGCCAGCACCCGGTCCGGGCGTACCCGGACCAGTTGGCTGGCGGCGTCGACGTGCAGGGCCACCCCGGCACGGCTCCACGCCACCGCACCGGCCACCGCCGGCCCGGCCGGGCGGGCCGACACGGTCGCGCCCAGGGTGTTCAGGTCGACCAGGAGGGCGTTCTTCCGCGTGCCGTTCACCAGCAGCCACCGCCCGTCGGCGGAGACCCCGCCGAGGCCGTCGGTGGCGAGTGCCGGCCCACAGCCGGTGCGGAGGATGCTGAGGGCGTGGGCCGGGTCGAGCAGGGCCAGGCAGGGGCGTCGGGGCGTACCGGCGGAGACAAGCCCGACCACCCGGCCGTCGGGCAGCGCGCCGTAGACGTTCAGCACGTCCCGGTTCGCGGCGCCCGGCACGCCGCCCGCCGCCCGGCGCCAGACGTTGAATCCGCCCGTGCCGGGCTGCCGGATCAGGACCGCGTCGCCGGCGAAGCCGACCGGCACCGCCCCGTCCGGGGCCGCCGCCTCGGTGGTCGCGACGAGCTGGCCACCGACCAGGCCGGCGGCGCGGAGTTCGGCACCGTCGCGCCAGGCCACCTGCCGCCCGTCCACCGCGACCGCGACGGCGTCCGCGCCGGCCAGCAGCACCTGCGGAGGGCTGCCGTTGGGCGGCAACCACCAGAGGGTACGGCCGGCCGCGGTGGCCGCCGAGGTGATCAGCCAGCCGCCGTAGTCGGGGACGCGTTGCGCCCGTTCGATCGGGCCCGCGCCGGTCAGCTCGCGGCGCTCGCCCCCGCTGGTGTGCAGCCAGGAGCCGATGAGCAGGTCCAGTTCGGCGCGGACCGGATCCGGCGGGGCCGGCGCGGCGGTGGACGGGGTGGAAAGCGGAGAGGGCGTGAAGCCGCGCGGGTCGCCGAGCACCACGGTGGGGGTGGTCCCCTGGCCGGTCGGCCCGCCGAGCTGGGCCATGCCGGTGGTGACCAGCACCGTGGCCATCCCGGCCAGGGCGAGGCCGGTCAGCGCGCGGCGCCGGCCGGTCCGGCGAGCCCGCCGGATGGCCAACCCGGCCGGATCGGCGGCGAGCGGGCGCGGCGTCGCGGCGCGACGGGTGAACGTCTCCCGCAGCGCCCGCTCCAGCTCGTCCTCGCTCACGGGGAATGAACGCTCCAGGCTGCCCGTCCGGTTGTCGCAGGAGTTCGGCGTACTGCTCATGACTTTTCCTCGCCGCGCTGGGGAGCGCCGTGCGCGCTGAGCCTGATGGATCGCTCGGTCATCGGGTCTCCACCGGGACGGTGGCGGCACGGCGGCCGGCGGCCGGGCCGCCGGAGAGCGGGGTCGGCCGGACCACCGGCGGGCGGCTGGCCGCCGGTGGTTCGACCGGCGGCGACGGCTGCACCGGCGCGGCGGCGGTACGCGGCGCGGGCCGGGCCGGTGCCGCCCCCGCCGGCTCGGCGGGCAGGCCCAGGGCCGCCTCGGAGCCCAGCCGGCGGCGCAGGGTGTGCAACGCGCGGGAGGTCTGGCTCTTCACGGTGCCCGGCGAGATCTCCAGCAGTGCGGCGGTCTGCGCCTCGGACATGTCCTCGTAGAAGCGCAGCACCAGCACGGCCCGCTGCCGGGCCGGCAGCGCCTGGAGGTGCCGCCAGAGCGCGTCCCGGTCGAGCTGCTGCTCGATCTCGTCGACCCCGGCCCGTTCGGGCAGCACCTCGGTCGGGCGCTCACCGTGCCACCGGCGTCGCCACCAACTCGTCGAGGTGTTGACCATGACCCGGCGGGCGTACGGCTCGATGGCCTCGATCCCGCCGAGCCGCTTCCAGGCCAGGTACGTCTTGGTCAGCGCGGTCTGGAGCAGGTCCTCGGCCGTCGCCCAGTCCCCGGTCAGCAGGTAAGCGGTGCGCAGCAGAGCGCCGGAGCGGGCCGCGACGAACTCGCGGAACTCCTCCTCCAGCGGGTCCCTGCTCGCCACGCTCACCTCCGCGCCCCCGTCCTGCTTGGCAGGCTGCCACGTGTCGGGGTGCCGGGTCGACGGCAAATGGTGTGCAGTTCATCCGATGTTCGGACGAAAAGTTTCAGGCGCCGTCGTCGGCCTTGGCCTCGTCCGCCTCCTTGCCCAACCGGGCCTCGACGGCCTGCGGCTCGTACATCTCCTCGACCACGCGCAGGTAGAGCTCGTTCGGGTTGGGCAGGCTCTTGATCTCACGGAGCGCCTGCTCCTGACCGGCCGACTCCAGCACGAAGGTGCCGTAGTTGAGCGCCCGGCCGGCCGGGGACTGCTCGTACTTCATGTCGGTCACCCGGACCAGCGGCATCATGGCCACCCGCCGGGTGACGATGCCGTCCACCACCATCACCCGTTTGTTGGTCAGGATGAAGCGGTTGTACCACCATTCGGCGACCTGCCAGGCGACCCAGCCGATCACGAGGAACCAGAGCAGCACGGCGACGGTGGTCAGCGCGCCGGTCTGCCGCCCGGCGAGGAAGCCGGAGAGGTAGCCGAGGATGAAGGTGGCCAGGATGCCGATGATCAGCGGCTTGGCGATGTAGACCCAGTGCCGCTTCCACTCGCCCCGGAACCGCTCGGTGGGGAACAGGTAGCGCGCGGCCAGCGGGCTCGGCTCGTCCTCCAGCGGCAGCACCCGGCGGGGCGCCCCGCCGGAGGCGTCGCCCCGCAGGCCGGCCAGCTCCTCCTCGCTGATCGGGGGCGGCTGGTAGCCACCCTCGGGGTCGCGGATCCAGGCGCGGCCGGAGCGGCCTTCACCGGCGTAGCCGGGGCCGTCACCGAAGGCGGCGTCCTCCGAAAGGGAGGGACCCTCGCCGTAGCCGGCCCCCGCGGCGAAGCCGGGACCGTCGTCGGGGTCGATTCGGGGGATGGGCTCGGTGTCGCGTTCCCGGCGCTCCCGATCGGGGTCGTCGGGGTCGAAGGGCGGACCGGAGGGGCTTCCCATCGGTGGCTAGGCGACCAGGCTGGTGAAGAAGTCGCCGAAGCCCTGGGCGATGTCCATGATGCCGCCGCCGAGGGACTTGAAGACGTCGGCGGCGGAGTTCGGCCGGTAGGCAACAAAGAAGATCAAGAATGCGATGCCGGCCCAGGTGAGGACCTTCTTGACCATGGCGGGCCATCCTCTCGCGCGGCGCCGGGTTTACCGCAGTGGCACCCAGAGTATCAGTATGGTGTCGTACAGTGAATATCTGCGTACGTTCCCCGACCCGTCCGTGCTGGCCGGTCAGGCCCGCCCGTGCAGGTACGGGGATGGTGCGCCGTACACGAGTTCGGGCGGAGTCCACTCGGTGAGGTCGCGCAGCACGACTTCTTCCGCGAGGAGGTGACCCGCACTCGCCGGCCAGGCTATCGCATGCAACCACATTCCCCGAGCCTCGCCGGCGTACGCACTTCGATCCGTGGGGGAATTCACGAGCCACAGTGGAGTGGGGTGGCCGCCCACCCGGATCTTGGCGTGCGGCACGCGTTCGGGGTGGCCAGGGCCCGGGTCCGTGAGCGCCTCCGCGACCTGCGGCCCCGGATCGGGACCGGCCAGCCCGGCGAACCGGGACCCGAGCCCGACGCCCGGCTCCTCGGCCACGAAGAGCAGGTCGGCCGGTCCACCGTCGAGGGGAGCCGGTCCGGCGCAGGCCACCGCCGTGGCACGCACCCCGCTCCGGTCGTCCCCCGCCCAGGCCACCCCGGTCAACGTCCACCCGGCGGGCAGCGGCCACGGGCACCACAGCGGCACCCCCCGCCGGTCGGTCGACTCACCGTCGGCGGCCACCCGCTCCACCACGCTGGTCAGGATCCCGGCGCCGATGCGCTCGGGAACGTGCAGCGGCGGCACGGGACCGCAGCGCAGGCACCGGGACTCACCGTGCATCAGGTCCGGCTCCCGGACCGGGCCCGCGCACCTCGGACAACTCACCGCGACACTCACGTTCCCACCGTCACCCCAGGGCGGCGGGCCGTCAAGCGGAGCGGCGGGATCCGGGAAACCGGTCAGTCCGGCGGTGGTCCGGCGTACGAGCGGATCCACGCGTGCATGGCGATGCCGCTGGCCACCCCGGCGTTGATCGACCGGGTCGAGCCGTACTGGGCGATGGAGAAGAGCTGGTCGCAGGCGGCACGGGCGACGTCGGACAGCCCCGGTCCCTCCTGGCCGAAGAGGAGGACGCAGCGGCGCGGCAGGGTGCTGGTCTCCAGCGGCTTCGAGCCGGGCAGGTTGTCGATGCCGACCACCGGCAGGCGCTGCGCCGCCGCCCACCCGACGAACTCGTCGATCGTCGGGTGGTGCCGGACGTGCTGGTAGCGGTCGGTCACCATGGCCCCGCGCCGGTTCCACCGCCGCCGCCCGACGATGTGCACCTCGGCGGCGAGGAAGGCGTTGGCGTTGCGGACCACGGTGCCGATGTTGAAGTCGTGCTGCCAGTTCTCGATGGCCACGTGGAAGTCGTGCCGGCGCCGGTCCAGGTCGGCCACCACGGCCTCCCGCCGCCAGTAGCGATAGCGGTCCACCACGTTGCGCCGGTCGCCCTCGCCGAGCAGCTCCGGGTCGTACCGCGGGTCGTCCGGCGGGTCGCCGGGCCACGGCCCCACACCCACGTCGAGCTGGTCGTCGGTCACGGTTTCCAGAGCGTACGGCCCGGACCGGCCGCGCCGCCGGTGACCCCGGTCAGCGCAGGTCGAGCGCGCCGGCGAGCCGGCCGAGAAAGCGCCGGTCGGCGGGACTCGCCCCGGCGTCCCCGGCCCGGCAGACCCGGGCCGCGACGGACTCCACCCACTGCCGGTAGGCCGCCCCGTCGGCGGGATCGGCGCGTCGCCGGAGCACCCGGACCGCGGCCCGGCAGGCGGCGAGCAGGTCGACCAGGTCGGTGAGGCGTTCGTCGCGGTCGGCGGCGCCGTCGTGGCGCGCGTAGATCGCGGAGACCACGGCCCGGACCAGGTCGCTGTCGAAGGCCCGGCCGGCGGCCACGGCGTCCAGGCCGGCGAGCCCGGCGGCGACCCCGCGCGGCGGGCGTCCGGGCCCGGGCGAGGCGGCGGCGACGAGGACCCGACCCGGCAGGTCGGTCAACAGGTCCCACTCGGCCGCGGAGTAGACGGCGGTGGTCAGCGGGGCGACCCGACGTCCGGAGGAGGGCGGCTCTCCGGCGACGGAGGGTCTCATACCGCCGCTCCGCTCCGCTCCGCGGCGCCCTGAAGCACCGACGCGCTGAGCCGGATGATTCGCTCGCTGCGCTCGCTCATCGGGGGACCTCCGGCGCCAGCATATGCCCCGGAACGGGAAAAGGACCCCTTCCCCACGGATCGGAAAGGGGTCCTTCGCGCCGTACGTCGGCAGGTCAGCGCGGCTCGGGGAAGCTGGGCCGCTCCGGATCGACGCCCTCGGGCACGGCGGCGGCCGCGTACTCCTTCTTCGGGACCATGACCTTGCGGCGGAAGACGCAGACCAGGGTGCCGTCCTGGTTGTAGCCCCGCGTCTCCACCGCGACCACACCGCGGTCCGGCTTCGAGGAGGACTCCCGCTTGTCCAGCACCGTGGTCTCGCCGTAGATGGTGTCGCCGTGGAAGGTCGGGGCGACGTGCCGCAGCGACTCGATCTCCAGGTTGGCGATCGCCTTGCCGCTGACGTCCGGCACCGACATGCCCAGCAGCAGCGAGTAGATGTAGTTGCCGACCACCACGTTCCGCTTGAACTGGGTCGCCGACTCCGCGTAGTGGGCGTCCAGGTGCAGCGGATGGTGGTTCATGGTGAGCAGGCAGAAGAGGTGGTCGTCGTATTCGGTGACCGTCTTGCCCGGCCAGTGCCGGTAGACCGCACCGACCTCGAACTCCTCGTAGTAGCGGCCGAACTGCATCCTTGTCCCCTTCGACGGGCGGCGATGGAGTTCGGCACAGCATGCCTTACCGCTTGTTAAGGCGGCGACAGGGGCGCTGGCGGCGAGGAAATGTCACACCGGGTCCCGCCCGGTGGGAGACGCAATGAGCGGCGGGGCCCTCCCCGGCACCCGCCGCCCACGCTCTGATGCCCAAGATTCTGCCGTACGGCAATGCCCCGCCAACAGAGACGGCCGTCACATTTACCTTTTTGTAACAACACCGTGCGTGACCGACGCACGCTCCGGAAGCGATCTCTGCACGTCGGATAGCTCCTTGTCAAGCAGCAAATTGCTGATTCGCAGGGCCCGATCGCGTTGATCTCCCTGGGAGCGCTCCCATCACGCCGGGTCACGCAAGTGCGACGTGCACTTGCGATCCGCACGCCCGATGGAAGAGATTCGGTTCGATATCCCCAGGGTCACCGAGGCACTGCGCTGCGTTTCGTCGCGTACGTCACGGGAATGGAAGGACGTCCGCCCTGGTTCCACCGGACGTAGGCAATCCGCGCTGATCGGAGAGTGCAATGGCAACGGTTGAGCTGACCACAGCCAACTTCGACGAGGTGACCGAGAGCGACGGCATCGTCCTGCTCGACTTCTGGGCAGACTGGTGCGGTCCGTGCAAGCGCTTCGCCCCCGTCTACGAGCGCTCGTCCGAGAAGCACCCGGACATCGTCTTCGGCAAGGTCGACACCGAGGCGCAGCCGGAGCTCGGCGCCAAGTTCAACATCCGCTCGATCCCCACGGTGATGGCGATCAAGGACGGCGTGATCGTCTTCGCCCAGCCGGGCGCGCTGCCGGAGTCCGCCCTGGAGAACCTGATCGAGCAGGTCGAGAAGCTGGACATGGACGAGGTCCGCAAGCAGATGGCCGAGCACAAGCACTGACCCACCGCTGATTCCGGCGGCGGCCGGGTCCCCGTTCCGGGGGCCCGGCCCTTGCCGTCGGCCCCTGGCGCGGGTACGACAGGCAGCGACACGGCCAGCGAGGACTGGACGACGGACGGAGGCCCAGGGAGGGTCCGGTCCCGTATCGTGACCAGCCGATGGAGACCTTGACCACCCGCGGGCGCGCCGTCCGGCTGGGCGCCACCGTGCTCGGGTTGGCGCTGCTCCTCGCCGGCACCGTCCGGGGCACCGACGACGACTTCCCGTTCGGGCCGTTCCGGATGTACTCCACCTCCGACCCGCCGGACGCACCCGCCCCGGACACCCGGGTCGAGGGGGTCGACCGCACCGGTGCGCTGGTCCCGCTCGGCCAGGACGCCACGGGCATCCGCCGCGCCGAGATCGAGGGCCAGCAGGACCGCTACGCCGCCGACCCGAGCCTGCTGCGCCGGGTCGCCGACGCGTACGCCGAGCGGCACCCGGCCGCCCCCGCGGTGGTCGAGGTCCGCATCGTGATCCGCTGGTACGACATCCAGGGCGGCCGCCCGACCGGCCGCTGGACCGACCAGACCGCCGTCCGCTGGCAGGCCAACCCGTGACCCGCTGGCTGACCGAGGCGGTCCCGCGTGGCCGGGTTGCCGCCTTCCGGACCCTCGTCTACCTCTTCGTCGCCGCCGACCTGGTCGTCTTCACCCCCTGGGTACGCACGCGGGTCGACGTGCCCGGCGACCTCTACCAGCCGCTGCTGATCGGCCGGCTGCTCCCGCTGCCCACCCCCACCCCGGCCCTGGTCGGCGTGATCTTCTGGGTGCTGGTGGTGGTCTCCCTGCTCGCCGCGACCGGGCGGGCGCCGCGACTGCTCGGCTGGACGGTCTTCGCCCTCTACTTCGAGTGGATGATCGTGGCGATGAGCTACGGCAAGGTCGACCACGACCGGTTCGGGCTCCTCGTCGCGCTGGCCGCCCTGCCCACCGCCGGCCGGGCCCGGCACGGCGACCCCACGCGTACCCAGGCGGGCGGCTGGGCGCTGCGGGTCACCCAGATCGCGGTGATCTGCACGTACTTCCTGGCCGCCTGGGCCAAGTTCCGCTTCGGCGGCCTCGACTGGGCGACCGGCTCCGTGCTGGCCCGGGCGATCATCCGACGCGGCACCGACCTGGCCGACCTGATCGCCCAGGTGCCGCACCTGCTGATCGTCGCCCAGTTCGGCATCCTCGCCTTCGAGTTGCTCAGCCCGCTGGTCTTCGTGCTGCCGGAGCGGTGGCGGCTGGCGGTGGTCGGCTTCTTCTACTCGTTCCATCTGGTGACCATCGCGACGATCACCATCTCGTTCGCGCCGCACCTGGTGGCGATGACCAGCTTCCTGCCGCTGGAGCGGGTCCGCCCGGTCAGCCTGCTGCGCCGCCGGCGGTCACCGGCCCCCCTCGGCCAACTCGGCGATCATCCCCTCGCAGCTGCGGACGACGACCTGAGCGCCGCGCCGCTGGCCCAGTCGTAGGAGCGGGTCCTCCGCGCGTTTCCGCCACCGCCACTGCGCCTCGGCGGCGACCTCCCAGAGCCGCTGCACGGTCGCGTCGTGCTCCACGCCGAGCCGGGCCGCCAGCCCGACCCCGTCGCCGCCGACCAGCCGCTGCGCCTCGGCCGCCAGCTCGGTGTCGAAGCCGAGCCGGTTGGTGCGCAGCGCGGCGAGCAGGCGCAGCTCACGGAACTCGTGCGCCCCGGCGAGGATCTGCTCGACCCGGCCGAGCAGCTCGTCCGCGCCCCGGACGGGCTCGGCCCGCAGCAGCGCCTCCACGGCGGCCAGCGCCGAGCGCGCCTTGAGCGTGTCCCGGCGGTCGATGAGGGAGCGGGCCATCGACTCGCGCAGCTCGGTCAGGCCGCTACGCCGGATCAGCTCGGCGGAAAGCTTCGCCCGGCTGTCGCAGCCGGTACGGACCAGCGTGGTGGCCAGCCGGAGCCCGAAGAGCCCGAGCCGGTCCAGCAGCGCGGCGCGTACCCCCGGGTCCAGCCGGATCGGCAGCTCACCGCGGACGAAGCGGTCGGCGGAGAGCAGGTGCGGGTCCAGCTCCGGACGAGCCACCCGGGCCAGCGCCGCGAGCACGGCGTAGTCCGACTCGCTGAGGATCCGACCGGCCAGGCCGAGCAGGCCGCTGCACGGGACGACCTGCACGCAGAGTGCGTTCACCCGCGGGTCGCGCTGCTGCCGCCGGGCGAGCTGACGGGCGGTGAGCAGCCCGTCGATCCGCCCGCCGCCGGTCTCGTCCACCCGGGACAGCACCATCACGACGTTCACGGCGGCGGCCTGCCCGACGGCACTCTCCCGGCTGGTCTCCAGCGCCCGCAGGTCGCTCTCGCGGCCGTCGCGGGTCAGGTACAGCACCGCGTCCGCGTCCCGCAGCACGCGCTCCATCACCGGCGCCCGGCCCTGCTCGTCGAGGCCGGTGGCCGGCGTGTCGATCAGCGTCACCTGGCGCAGGGTCCGGGTCGGCCACTGCACCACGATGTCCCGCAGCTCGCCCGCCCGCCAGCCGACGAGGTCCACCCGCATCCCGGTGGCCGACTTGGCGATCGCCAGCTCCTGCGGCGGATGGCTGGTCGAGTACGCGGTGGCGCTCGGCTGCGGTCCGTCCTCGTACCAGGTGAAGACCGTGCTGCCGTCCACCCCGTCGACCGGCGCGACCTCCTCGCCCATGATCGCGTTCAGCAGCGTCGACTTGCCGGACCGCCACGGGCCGACGACCGCGATCCGCAGCGGTTCCTCCAGCCTGGCCAGCTGGTGCCGGAGATGGTCGGTCGCCCTCGGGTCGTCACCGTAGAGCTGGAGGGCCTGGTTCAGCAGCCCCCACACCGCCTCGTCCAGCCGCAGCCCGACGGTCATGCCCGTGGCCCCAGCGACGCCGGGGCGGGCCGCCCGCCGGTCAACTGCTGGGCCTGCTCGAAGAGCGTGGCCAGCCGGGTCATCTTCAGCCGGATCTCGCGCTGCCGCTGGTCGCGGGCGGCCGCGTCGGTGTCGGCGGCCTGCTTGGCGCTGCGGAACGACCGGATGATGGCCTCCTGCAGTTCCTCGGTGAGCGCGCTGAAGTGGTCCCGCAGCATCCGCTGCACCTGCCGGGCACCGTCCCGGCGCTCCTTGGTCACCCGGACGAAGAAGTCGTCGACGTGCCGCTGGATCGCCGTCTTGACGGTCGCCTGGCGGCGGCGGAGCAGCTGTCGACTCTCGTCGTGGATGCTCTTGCCGCCGAACAGGGCACCGACGCCGATCGAGAGCGGGTTGATCATCGGCATCCCGGCCAGCGTCGTCGCGAGACCGACCATCAGCAGGCCGCCGTACGAGCCGCGCATGCCGGTGATCAGCTTCTGGCTCGGGGTGAAGCGGTCGATCTGCGGCCGTTCGATCTCCGGCAGCCGGTCAGCGAGGTCCGGTGGTGTCGCCAGGGACCACGGCGGCAGCACGTCACCGCCGTACCGGGCGAAGGTGTCGGCCACCCGGCGGGCGGCCCAGTCGCAGCGCTGGACCAGCCACTCGTGGTTCGCCTCCGCCGCCTCCACCAGGCTGCGCTCCAGCCACTCCTGGAAGGCGTCCCAGCCGACCAGCGGGTCGGCCTCGTCGAACGCCTCGTCGACCTGGCGCAGGATCTGCCGGGTCCGGTCGCGCAGGTCGTACTCGATGTCGGAGAGCAGGTCGGCCATCTCGTCGGCGAGCGTGTTCTGCCACCTCATCGAGCAGCGACGCAGCTCGTCGACCTCGCGCTGGGCCGCGTGCAGCCGGGAGATCGGACCGGACTGCTCCTCGGCCTCCTGGCTCGCCAACTCGGCCCGCAGCGGCGCGGCGAGCTGTTCCACCACGGTCCGGGCCACCACGCCGACCGCGGCCCGGGCCAGGCGGTCGGACTTGCCGGCGAGGTCCCGCTGCAACCGGGCGATCAGCAGGGGGAAGCCGGACTCGGCGTTGAGCTCCCGGTCGTCGACGACGGCCGCCCGCAGCCGCAGGACCGCCGAGACCGGGATGACCGGCGCCGGCACACCCGCGTCGGCCAGGTGCTGCCGGTTGCGCTCGGCGACCGCGCGCCAGTCCGGTACGAGATCGGTCTTGGTCTGCACCACCACCACGTTGGGGTGCGACCGGGCCAGGTGCAGCAGCATGGTCAGCTCGCCGGCCGAGAGTTCCCGGGTGGAATCGGAGACCAGCAGGACGGTGTCCGCCCAGGCCGGCGCGGCGGTCGGGCCGGCCGCGCCGAGCGCGGCGACCTCGTCGGTGCCCGGCGTGTCCACCAGCACCAGTCCGGTGCCGAGCAGGGCACGGGGCAGTCCGATCTCGACATGCGCGGCACCGCCGCCGGCCCGGCGGCCGAGCGTGCCGGCAACCCCCGCGGCGACCTTGTCCAGCGGTACCGGGATCCGCTCGGTGGTCACCGGGACCGCGCTGCCGGCGGACCGGCCCGGGGTCGCCGGCGGGGCTTGAACCACGGCGGCCGACGGCACCTCGGCGTGCTGCACCACGGTCGGTAGCACGGTGGTGCGGCCGTCGCCGACCGGGCAGGCCGGCGCGTTGATGATGGCGTTGATCAGCTGGCTCTTGCCCTGGTGCGACTCGCCGATGATGAGCACCCGCAACCTGGGGTCCAGCAGTTGGACCCGCTTCTGCCGCACCGTCTGGAGCAGGTCACCTCGCCCGTGTGCGCTGCACGTACGGGCGATCTCGTCGAGCACGTCCAGCCAGATCGCCGCGATCACCGCACCAAGTGTGCTGATTTCGGCTCAATTATCAAGAGGGGCCCGAACCAGCACAGGAGCGGAAGGCCGGCGAGCCGGCCTTCCGCCCCTGTTCGGGGGCCCTCCGTCAGAGCAGACCGCCCAGCAGACCGCCGTCGGAGGAGGCGTGCACGTCGCCGTGGACGGTGGCGCTGCCGTGGGCCCCGGAGTCGCCGGTCACCCCGGCGGTGAGGCCGCCGACCGTGCCGGAAACCCCGTTGACCGTGCCGGTGACGCCGGACAGCGTGCCGTTCACCTGCTGCGTGACGCCGTCCACGGTGGCCGGCACGTGGACCGGCGGGACGACCCCGCCCGCGCCGTCACCGAGGCCGAGCCCGCCCAGGGTCTGGTCGACGCCGAGCGAACCGACCACGCCGTCGACCTGCGCGTGGGCGCCGGAGAGGACGCCCAGGTCACCGCCGAGTGCGCCGTCGCCGGGCAGCACACCGGTGCCGGTGGCGGTGCCGAGCGGGTCGCCCGCCGTACCGGCGAGGTCCCCGACGACCGGGTCGACGGCGGTGTCCACCGCGCCCAGCACGTCGGAGTCGAGGGTGTGCGCGACGTCGTGCGCCCCGGTCAGGTCGGTCGCGAGGCCGCCCGGCCCGATGCCCAGTCCGATCCCCGGCAGCACGGCCGCCCCGGCGTACAGGCCGGCCGGGTCGACCGCGATGGCGCCCAGCGCACCGGCCGAGACGTCCACCCCGGCGTACGTGCTGTTGACGCTGAGCTGCTGCGGCGCGGCCGCGAGCTGGCCGACCACGTCGGTGGCGTCGCTCGCCAGCGGGTCGAGCCCGAGCTGCCCGGCCACCGGGGCCAGCGGCGCGAGCCCCGCCCCGGGGGCGGCGTAGTCGACCACCAGCGGCACCACGTCCTGCACGTCGGCGGCGGTGACGTCGGTGAGCCCCGCGGCCTGCAGCGCACCCTCCGGGTCGAGGTCGAAGGCCGACCGGGCGTCCGGGTCGGTGAGCAGGTTGAGCACGAAGTCGTGCAGCGTCTGGGACGAGTCCACCGACTGCTGCGAGTTGACGTGCAGGCTCTGTTGCGAATCCATGGGGGAGTTCTCCTCGAACGTAGCGTCAGCACCGTCGTGCTTCGACAGTGACGCTATGAGCGGGGGCCGCTGTGGTCATCGGGGAACGGCCCGAAACCGGCCGGGAGCGGATTAGGGCCTTTCCCCCCTCGTTCGTTAGGGGGAGAGGGGGAGCCGGGCCGGCCAGAGTTAGGGTACCGGGACGGAAGCGATCTCTGGTACGAAAGTAGGAGCCCACGGGGCTCGCCGGGGGTGGGTCGCCACGGTACCGACACCGTCGCCAGGGCCACTCACGGTGGAGGAAGAAACACATGCCGTACGTCCTCGGGATGGACATCGGAAGCACCAGCACAGTCGCGGCAGTCGCCCGACGGCGGGGTGAGACCTGGGCCCGACCTGAGGTGGTCGCGCTGGACGCCGGGGACCCCGTCGTACCGTCGGTGCTGCACCTGTCGCCGGACGGGTCGCTCACGGTCGGCCAGCCCGCCGTCGACGACCCCGGCCGCACCACCCGGGACTTCGTCCGCCGGATCGGCGACGACGTGCCCCTGCTGCTCGGCGGCGAGCCGTGCCCGCCGGAGAACCTGATCGCGGAGCTGGCGGCGTGGGTGGTGGAGCGGGTCGCCGCCCGGGAGGGCGGTTTCGCCGAGGCGGTCGTGCTCAGCCACCCCGCCGGGTGGGGCTCGCACCGGCGCGACCTGCTGCGCCGGGCACTGTGGCACCTCGACCTGCGCAACGTGACGCTGCTCCCGCACCCGGTCACGGTCGCCGAGAACCACGCGGCACGCGGCTTCCCGGGCACCACCGCCGCGGTCTACGCGCTGGGCGGCAGCACCTTCGAGGCGGCGCTGGTCCGCCGCAACCCGCAGGGCACCTACGAGGCGTTCGGCCTTCCCCAGGGCCTGGACCCCCTCGGCGGCACCGACTTCGACGAGGCGCTCGCCGAGCACGTCCGTACCGTGCTCGGCCGGGATTTCGCGGGCACGGCCCGCCGGGAGACCCACCCGACGCCGCACGGGCTGCTACTCGAGTGCGACCGGGTCAAGCGGGAGCTGACCGTCGGTACGGAGACCGACGTCATGCTGACCCTGCCGACCGGACCGGTCCGGGTACCGGTGACCCGGACCCAGTTCGAGGACCTGATCCGGCCGGCGGTGCGGGCGACCGTCGACCTGCTGGTGCGGGCCGTACACTCCGCCGGCCTGACCCCCGCGCAGCTCGACGGGGTCCTCCTCGCCGGTGGCTCCGCCCGGATCCCGCTGGTCCGCGAGTTGCTCGCCGCGGCCTTTCCGGTCCCCGTCGAGGTGGAGCCGGATCCCCAGCTGACCGCCGCCACCGGGGCGGCCCTCGCCGCCTGCCAGGTGGTGTCCCCGCGCCGCCGGCCGGTGCCGGCGCCCCCGTCCACGCCGGTCAGCGGCGCCGGGCCGGCCGCCGTCCCGGCGCGGCACAGCGAGCCGCATCATGCCCCCCACGGCGAGCCACCACCCCGCCCGCCGATCCGGATCGCCCCGCTGAACCTGCCGAAGCCGTCCCGCCTGGCGCTGGCCAGGGGCCGGGGACGCGAAGGATGACCATGATCATGAGTAGCGTGGCGGAGGCCCGGCTCGTGCTGGGCAAGCGGTCCACGGCCCTGCTAGGCGCGGTCGCGGCGGACCTGGGTACGCCGCTCGCCGTCGGCGTGACCGGTCCCGGCGGCCATGGCAAGACCGCCCTGCTCACCGAGCTGGCGCGGGCCCATCAGCGAGCCGGGGTCACCGTGCTGGAGGGCGTCCCGAGCCCGGCCGGCCAGGTCGACCCCGAGGCGGTGCTGCTGGTCGACGACGCGCACCTGCTCGACGACGCGCGGCTGGAGACGCTGCGCCGGCTGGTGGACGCCCGCCGGCACCGGCTGCTGGTCGGCTACCGTCCGTGGCCCCGGTCGGCGGCGCTCGCCGACCTGGCCGACGCGTTGAAGCGGGACGGGCAGCAGGTCGCGCTCACCCCGTTCACCCCTGAGCAGACCGGCGCATACCTCGCCGGCGTGCCCGAGCTGGGCCGGCGCAGCGATCTGATCGCCTTCGTGCACGCGCAGACCGGCGGCGTCCCGCGCGACGTCGAGCGGCTGGTCCGCGGGCTGCGCGGGCAGGAGGAACCGGTCACCGTCTCGGCCGAACCGCCCCGGCCGGCCGTCCTCCAGTTCGGGCCGGACCTGGAGGAGCTGCCGCCCGACGTCCGGCGGCTGCTGCTGGCCCTCGCCGCCGGCGTACCGCTCCCGATGGACCTGCTCGGCGTGCTGCTCGATCGGACGCCCGAGGCGGTGGAGGAGCTGGTCACCGCCACCCGGGCCGCCGGCCTGCTCGGCGCCGACGGCCGGCTCTCGCCGCTCGTACGGCGAGCCGTCGTCGCGCTCAGCCCGGCCACCGAACGCACCGCGGTCTGGCGCCGGCTCACCGAGCTGCAGCTCGGCCGTGGTGCCGCGGTGCTCCCGCTGGTCCTGTCGCTGCGCGCGGCCGGCGTGCTCGGCGACTGCCCGGCCCCGGCGCTGCGGGCCGCGGCCGAGGAGGCGCTCAGCGGGGAACCCACGCTCGCGGCTGAGCTGTTCGCGGCGGCCACGGCGGCGGGGCTACCGGCCGGCGCCCGGCAGGCGCTCGCCGCGGCGCTCGCCGGCGACCTGGACGCCGCCCTGCGGCTGGCGGACCGGCTGCTCGCGGCGGCCGCCCCGGAAGAGCGGGTGGCGGCGGCGACGGTGGCCGCGACGGCGCTCGCCCACCGCGGCCAGGTGAGCCGCAGCGTCGAGCTGTACCGGTGGTCGGGCAGCCCCTCGGCCGCCGCGTTCGCCGCCGTCGGCGCGCTGGCCGTCGGCCGCCCGACCGCCGCCGGGGACGGGCCCGGCGACGACCGGGCCGGCGGACCACCCACCCTGCACGCCAGCGCCGCCCGGCTGATGGCCGAGGGGGTACGGGAGAGCCTCACCGGCCCGCCGACCACCGCCCTGTCCACTCTCGTGCAGGCCGCCGCGCTGCTGGAACCGGACGGGCGGGCGGTGCTCCTGCCGGACAGTCCGGCCGCGCTCGCCGCGCTGACCGCGATCCACTGCGCCGAGCTGGACATCGCCGAAGGAGTGCTGGACCGGGCCGTCGCGACCGGCATCGGCGGCCCGCTCATGGCCCGCCGCCACCGGCTGTTGCAGGCCTGGATCCTGATGGTCCGGGGCCACACGGCCGCCGCGGCCGAGTGCCTCACGGCGGTGGCCGCCGACCAGCGCCCGCTGGAGTCCCGCGACCTGCTCCTGGCCAGCGCGCTCCGGCTGGGCATCGCCCGGCGCAACAGCGACCTCGGGGCGCTCCACCAGGGCTGGGTACCCGCGCTGGAGGCGGTGGTCCGACACCCCGTCGACCTGTTCACGTTGCTGCCGCTCGGCGAACTCGCAGTCGTGGGCGCCCGGCTGGGCGACCTGGCCCGGCTGGAGCCGTACCTGCGGGAGGCGTGGTCGCTGCTGGACCGGCTCGGCGGCCCGGCACTGTGGAGCGCCCCGCTGCACTGGACCGGGCTGCACGCCGCGATCCTGACCGAGGAGCCGGTGGTCGCCGACGAGCACGTCGCCGCTCTGCTCGCCGCAGCCGACCACAGCCGGTACGCCGCGGTGGTCGCCGCCGCCGCCGCGAGCTGGGTCGAGGTGCTCCGTGGCGTGGTCGACCCGGTGCGGGTGGAGGCCGCCGCCCGCGGGCTGTACGACGCCGGACTGTGCTGGGACGCCGCCCGCCTCGCCGGGCAGGCCGCGATCCGCACCTCCGACCGGCGGGCGATGACCAGCCTGCTGGAGTGCGCCCGGGTGCTCCAGGGCCGGCCCACCACGCCCCGGGGTGGCCAGCCGTCCGCATCGGGCGACGGGCCGGCCCCGGTCGCCGACGCTGTCACCGGCCCCGCGCAGCACCGGCTCAGCGACCGGGAGCACGAGGTGGCCGAGCTGGTGCTGGCCGGCCTGACCTACCGGGAGATCGGCGACCGGCTCTTCATCTCCGCCAAGACGGTGGAGCACCACGTGGCGCGGATGCGGACCCGGCTGAACTGCGCCAACCGGGCGGAGCTGCTGGCGCTGCTGCGCACCGTCGTCGCGGACCGGTCGAGCACCGCCGGCCGGCAGCCGTGGCCGGAACGGTCCGCCCGGTGAGCCACCCGATGGACCGGGCGGAGCGGGGCGTCCGGCAGCCCGGTGACGGGCGGATCCGGCTCAAGCTCGCCGCGCTGGCGGCCGTGCTGCTGACCCTCTGGGCGTACGCGGCGTTCCTGACCGGCCGGGACGCGGCCGAGCTGGTCCGGGTCCGGGTCCTGGCGGAAACCCTCGGCCAGCCCACCGACCTGCTGATCCTCAACCTGCAGGCCGAGCGCCGGCTCACCGCCGAGGCGCTGGCCGGGGCCGGCCGGGCCCGCGCCGATCTGGCCGGGGCGCGCGATCGGACCGACCGGGCCGCCGCCCCGGTGCACGCGTTCACCGAAGGCCACGACCTGCGGCTGCTCACCGCGAGCGCGGTCCGGGGCCGGGCCGGCGAGCTCGCCCGCCGGATGGCCGGGCTGGCCGCTCTCCGGTCCGAGGTGGACGCCGGGCGGCTCGACCGGGCCGGCACGGTCGCCGGTTACGACCAGCTGATAGATGCCGCCTTCGCCGTGTACGGCCCGGAGTGGGGCGGGCGCGGGGGCGCGCTGGCCGACGAGACCCG
This sequence comes from Micromonospora sp. NPDC007230, assembly GCF_042869115.1. Taxonomy (NCBI): domain Bacteria; kingdom Bacillati; phylum Actinomycetota; class Actinomycetes; order Micromonosporales; family Micromonosporaceae; genus Micromonospora; species Micromonospora sp. NPDC007230. The sequence continues at coordinate 108,272 of NZ_JBIAFE010000019.1, forward strand.
GGCGGTGATCGCGCTGGCCCGCGCCCGGGAACTGCTCGCCCGGGAGGACACCCTGCTCACCGCCGCCCTGACCGGCGGTCGGCTCAGCGCCGACGAGCGGCACCACCTGGCCGAGCTGGTGGCCACCCAGCGGTACGCCCGCACGACGGCCGCCGCGCAGCTGCCGTCCACCGGGCGGGACCAGCACCGACGGCTGGTGGAGGGCCCCCGGTTCGCCGGTCTGCTCGCACTGGAGGACCGGCTGCTGCGGACGGCGGACGCCGGCGCCACGACCGGGATCAGCGCGCAGAGCTGGCGGGCCGCGGTCGACCCGGCGCTGAGCGGCCTACGCGAGCTGGTGATCGCCACCGCCCGCAGCAGCGCCGAGCGGGCGGCGCCGGGCGCGGCACTGGTGGTCGCGCGGACTGGCGCGGTGGTGGGGCTCGGGCTCGTCGCGGTGCTCGTGGTGCTGGGCGGCTGGCCCGGCACGGTACGCCGGCTCATCACGGGGCTGGACGACCGGCCGGGCGGGCTCCGCCTCGCCGACGCCCCGACGATCCAGCTGCCGCCGGTCGCCGCCGGGCCCCCCGACGCCCGCCCGACCGGCCAGCACGACGTGCCGGGTCCGGGTGCCGCCAACCGGCGCGCCCCGGGGCCCGAAGCGGCCACCCGGGAACTGTTCCTGCGGCTCACCCAGCGCAACCAGGCCCTGCTGCGCGACCAGCTCGACCTGCTCGACACGATGGAGCGGCGCGAGCGCGCGGCGGAGGAGACCGCCGATCTGTTCCGGCTCGACCATCTCGCCACCCGGATCAGGCGCAACGTGGAGAAGGTGGTCACCCTCGCCGGCGCGACCCCGGCCCGCCGCTGGCGACGACCGGTGCCACTGCTCGACGTGGTGCGCGGGGCGGTCGCCGAGGTGCCGGACTACCACCGGGTCCTGGTCGCACCGCACTGGCCGTGGTCGCTCGCCGGGACCGCCGTCACGGACGTCGTCCACCTGCTGGCCGAGCTGATCGAGAACGGGCTGGCGTGCTCGCCGGAGCACGCCACCGTACGGGTCGCCGGTGAGCCCGGCCGGCAGGGCTGCTCCGTGGTGATCGTCGACGACGGGCCCGGCCTCACCGCCGCCGAGCTGGCCGAAGCGAACGAACTGCTGGCCCAGCCGCCACCGGACGGCCCGCCCACCGGCCGGGCCGGGCTGTACGTCGCCGCCCTGCTCGCCGCCCGCTGCGGCGCCCGGGTCTCGCTACGTCCCGGCCCCCGCGGCGGGATCGGGGCCGTCGTACTGCTTCCGGTCGGGCTGGTCGCCGGGGCCGGGCCCGAGGATGGCAGGCTTGCCGGGACGGGGCACCGGGCGGCGGGCGGCCTCCCGCACCCACGGACCTCGCCGGAGGGCGCCGAAAGCGGCGGGCTGCCGACGCGGGTCCGTCGCCCCGGGGTGAGCCGGCCCGCACCCGGCGCCACCGGCCCCGACACCGCCGGGATCCCGTTCGGGGAACGCAGCGAGAGGACGAGATGACACCTCCAGTGGTCACCATGGACAGCCTGACAGTCGCCCTGGACGGCCTGGTCGACCGGGTGCCCGGCGCCGAGTTCGCCGTCGTCCTCTCCCCCGACGGGCTGCTGCTCGCCCGGTCCCGTGCCGTGTCGGACGAGGTGGCCGAGCAGCTCTCCAGCGTGGTCAGCGGCCTGTACGCGTTGGGCCAGGCCGCCACCCGGGTGTGCGCCACCGGCACGCTGCGGCAGGTCGTCATGCAGATGTCGCGCGCGTTCGTGTTCATCGCCACCACCCGCGGCGGGGCCATCCTCACCGTCCGGATGGGCGGTGACGCCGATGTCGGCGACATGGCGTACGAGGTGGCGCTCTTCGCGGCGCAGGCCGAGCAGGACCTGCCGGTCTACCTTGAGCCGGCCCGGGTGGCGACAGGCGGGGACAGCGGTGCGGACCACTGGGGACCATGACGAGGCGTGGTACGACGACGCGGCCGGACCGGTGGCTCGCCCGTACACGATGACGCGCGGGCGGACCAGGTCCGACCACGGCCAGCTCGACGTCATCTCCCTGGTGGTGGCCCGACCGGCGGTTCCCGCCGCCGCGCAACTGTTTCCCGAGCAGGCCCGGATCCTCGAGCGGTGCCGGCGTCCACTGTCGGTGGCGGAGGTCGCTGCCGCACTGGACCTGCCGTTGGGTACCGTCCGGGTGCTGCTCGGTGATCTGTTGGGGACCGGGCTGATCGAGATGCACGAGCCGCCGACGCTGTCCGGGCGACCGTCCATGGAACTGCTTGAGGCGATTCTCGCCGGGCTCCGCGCGCTCTGACCCGGCGGGACCGGAGGGCGCGGACGCCGGTCCGTCGGACGATCTGAAGGGGGAAAGGTCCAGTGCCGGCACCACCGTCCCAGCCACGGCGGACCACGGCGATCATTCTGTTGGACGGGATCGTCGCCACAGCCCGGGCCGCGCGGCGCACCCTCGCGCGCCGGGGGAAGGGGTCGCGGCTCGCCCAGGTGGCCGGCGCCGCCGCACTGGGGGTGCTGCTGGCGACGGCGTACTCGGCCGTCACGGTGCTGCGTACGCCGGCTCGGCTGACCCCGGTGGCCGTCGAGCCGCCACCGGACCTGGTGGGGCCCGAGGCGCCGGCCACCGGGACGCCGGGCCGGCAACCCGAATCGGCCAGCGCCACCCCCCGGGCGTCCACGCACTCCGCGACCACCGCACCGACCGCCGCGCCGCCGGCCACCCCGCCGCCGGCCGGCGCACCGTCGGCGCCCACGACGCCGCCACCCGCACCGGCCGCGCTGCGCGCCGATTTCGCCGTCGAGGACAACGCCCTGCTCAGCTACGGCGCCGCGGTGACGATCACCAACCCGGGTACGGCCGGGGCGACGGACTGGCGACTCGTCATCGTGCTGCCCCGGGAGTCGCTCGAGGTCGGCTCCGTCACCGGGGCCCGGGCCAGCCGGGACGGCGCGACGTGGACGTTCACCCCGGACGGGAGCACCGCGACGGTGCCCGGCCGCGGCTCGGTCCGCGTGACGTTCCGGGTGAGCGGCGCGGCGATCAGCGCCACCCCCAGGGCGTGCACCATCGACGGTGCCGCCTGCACCGGTCTGCCGAGCTGACCGGCCGGCCCGGAGCCGGCGGGCGGGTCGGCCCCGCGGCGGGCGCCCGAGCGGCGGTCCCGGTCGGCGGGCGGCTCGGCGACGCGGTCAGGGCCGGTTGGCGGACGGCACGGCGCAGGCCGCCGTGCCGCCGGGCAACCGGTGGCGGTTGCGGGCCACCCAGCGGTACGCCGGCCAGGCGGCGGCCCGGACCGGGGGAAACCGCAGGCCGGCCCCGGCGATCCGCCACAGCGGGCCGCTCTCCCCGAGCAGCCGGGCGATGGCGTCCGGCCCTGCGGCGCGTACGCCGTCGGCGCCGACCCACTGGACCGCCTCCTCGCACTCCGCCTCGGTCAGCCCGAGCGCGGCGAGGTCGGCGAACTGCCACGGCAGCACCCGCGCGCGGGTCGGGATCCGGCGCTCGATGAACTCCGCGCAGCGGGTGCAGAACGCGCAGTCGCCGTCGTAGACGAAGGTCGACGTCTCCATGCCTCCATCCTGCACCCGCCGCCTCGGGTTCGGGCCCCGGTGTCCGGCGAGTCACTTGCGCTCTCCTCGTACACGTGTTCGAATAGTGGCTGTGCGCTGGGACAACCTTTCCGCTCCCCCGGACGAGGAGGTCCCTGGTCGGGCAGCGCCAGCGACTCCACCCCTGCCGCTGGCGCTGCCCGGCGCGGTTGCCCGCACCTTCGACACCCCCGGCTTCGCCGGGATGACCTTCTACGAGGTGCAGGCAAAGTCGATCATCAACCGGGTGCCCGGCGCGTCCCGCGTGCCGTTCGAGTGGACGATCAACCCGTACCGGGGATGCAGTCATGCGTGTGTCTACTGCATGGCTGGCGACACCCCGATCCTGATGGCGGACGGCCGCACGAGGCCGATCAGCGAACTGGAGCCGGGCGACCGGATCTACGGCACCGAGCGGCGGGGCGCCTACCGGCGATACGTGGTCACCACCGTCCTTGACAAGTGGTCGACGGTGAAGCGGGCCTACCGGGTCACGCTGGAGGACGGCACCACGCTGGTCGCCAGCGGGGACCATCGCTTCCTGTCCGACCGGGGCTGGAAGTACGTGACGGGCGCGATGAACGGTGTTGGGCAACGTCCCTACCTGACCACCAACAACCGCCTGATCGGCACCGGCCGCTTCGCGACCCCGCCGAAGCTCTCGGCCGACTACCGCCGGGGCTACCTCTGCGGAACGGTGCGGGGTGACGCCCACCTCGGTGCCCACTCGTACGCCTATGGGACGGTGCACCAATTCCGGTTGGCCCTCGTCGACGGCGAGGCGCTGGACCGCACGCAGCGATTCCTGACCGACGCGGGCGTCGAGACCAGTCGCTTCTCCTTCGCCCCTGCCAGTGCAACCCGGCGGGCGATAACCGCCATCCGGACGTCGAAGCGGCGCGACGTCGAGGCCATCACGGAGCTGATCCGGTGGCCGGACGCTCCCGGTGACGACTGGCGGCTGGGCTTTCTCGCCGGCATCTTCGACGCCGAGGGCAGTTGCAGCAGGGGCATCTTCCGGATCAGCAACGGCGACGACCGGATCCTCGAGGAGACCCGGGCCGCCATGAACCACTTCGGGTTCACCTGGGTGCTCGAGGATCCGGGCCTGCCGAACCGAGTGCGACAGATCCGACTGACCGGCGGTCTCACCGCCCGGCTGCGCTTCTTCCACCTGACCGACCCGGCCATCACCCGCAAGCGTTCCATCGAGGGAGCGGCGCTCAAGTGCCAGGCGGCGCTGCGGGTGGTGAGCATCGAGGACCTCGGGCTGGAGCTGCCGCTGTGGGACATCACCACGGGCACCGGCGACTTCATTGCCAACGGCGTGGTCAGCCACAACTGCTTCGCCCGTAACACCCACACCTACCTCGACCTCGACGCCGGGGCGGACTTCGACCGGAAGGTGATCGTCAAGGTCAACGCCGGCGAGCTGGTCCGGCGCGAGCTGGCCGCCCCGCGCTGGCGCGGCGCGCACGTCGCGATGGGCACCAACGTGGACTGCTACCAGCGGGCCGAGGGGCGCTATCGACTGATGCCGCCGATCATCGAGGCGCTGCGCGACTTCGCGAACCCGTTCTCCATCCTGACCAAGGGCACCCTGATCCTGCGGGACCTGCCGCTGCTCCGCCAGGCCGCCGAGGTCACCCGGGTCGGGCTCTCCTACTCGGTGGGCTTCGTCGACGAGGCGCTGTGGCGCGCGGTCGAGCCGGGCACGCCCAGCCCCCGCCGGCGCCTGGACGCCGTCCGGCAGCTCACCGACGCCGGGTTCGAGGTGGGGGTGCTGATGGCGCCGATCCTGCCGGGGCTCAGCGACGACGACGAGTCGATCGAGGCGACCGTGTCGGCGATCGCCGCGGCCGGAGCGACCAGCGTGACGCCGCTCGCCCTGCACCTGCGCCCCGGTGCCCGGGAGTGGTACGCACACTGGCTGGCCCGGGAGTTCCCCCATCTGGTCCCCCGCTACCGCCAGCTTTACCGGGCAGGCGCGTACGCGCCGCAGGCGTATCAGCGGGAGCTGACCGCGCGGGTCCGGATCGCGTCCCGCCGGCACGGACTGCACCGGGGCGAGCGAGGCGACAACCGCCGGTCGCCCGAGCCACCACCGCCCCAGGCGGAGCAGTTGACGCTGCTCTAGGTGTATCCGGCCACGGCGTCGGTCGAATCGCAGCGACATGACCGGGATTCACGGACCCGGCTTGACCCTCACGTCGCGTGAGGCCGGAGGGTGGGGTGCGTGAGTGACTACTACAACGCGTTTGAGATGAGTCCCGTGCCCCCTCCCGGCCCGGATGCGGTTCCGCCGGAGCCGTTCCGTGGCATCTACGGAATGCCCGCGTTCGTGACGATCCCCACGAGCGACTTGGCGGCGTCGGTGGACTTCTGGATTCGTGGGCTCGGGTTCTTCGAGCTGTTCAGCATCCCCGGCAAGCTTGTGCATCTGCGCCGGTGGGCGTTCCAGGACGTACTCCTCGTCCCCGCGGCGAGCGTTCCGGCGCAGGCACCAGCGATGAGCTTCAGTTTCGCGTGCGTGCTCAGCCAGGTCGATGCCCTTGTCGAGGCCTGTCGGGCGTTGCGCCCGAACTCGGTCGATGGCCCACGGGACACGCCCTGGAACACCCGCGATCTCGCGGTGATCACCCCCGAGAACGCACGGATCGTTTTCACTGCGGCGAAGCCCTTTGATCCGGCCAGTCAGGAGGCGCGAAACCTTGAAGCCGTCGGCATCACCCCACCGGGCGCCGGTCGCGGCGTCAATGAGGAGCATGCCTGATGCCACTGACGCCGATGGCCTGGCCGTCGGTCAGGTCTCGACGCGTCTGGGCGTGACAGTCCGCGCGCTGCACCACTGGGATTGCACCGGTCTGGCGCGACCGTCGCTGCGCACGGCTGCCGGATACCGGCTCTACACCGCCGGTGATCTGGAACGCCTACACCGCATCGTCGCCTACCGGGAGATCGGCCTCGGCCTGGACAGGATCCGGGCCATCTTGGACGACTCGACCGCAGACGTGCCCGGCGCGTTGCGCGCGCAGCGCACCCAGGTTGCCCAACGGATCGACCACCTCCAGCAGCTCAGCGCCGACCTGGATCGGATGATCGCCGCCCACGAGCGCGGCCTGCTGCTGACCGTCGAGCAGCAGGCCGCGATCTTCGGCCCCGAGTGGAACCCGGACTGGCCCGCCCAAGCCCGTCAGCGCTACGGAGACACGACGCAATGGCAGCAGTACGCCGAACGCTCAGCCTCTCGCGGTCCGGAGGAATGGCAGGCCATCGCCGACACCATTGCTGACCTCGACCGCGCCCTCGGGGACGCGATGGACGCCGGCGTCACCCCTGGCGGCCCAGAAGCGAATCAACTCGTCGAACGGCACCGCGAAGTTTTTGCTTCGTACTTTCCCCTCACCAGGCAGATGCAGGTCTGTCTCGGCCGCATGTATGAGGCCGATCCAGCATTTGCTGCCCACTACGACGGCATCCGCGCCGGCCTTGCCACGTGGTTCCGTCAATGCGTCGACGCCAGCGCACGCGCCCACAACATCGATCCCGACACCGCCACCTGGCAGTAGCGCGCGGGTCCGGGACACGGCCGGGCGATGGAATCGACCGCAGAACGCACGCGGGCAACGGTCGCCTGCGACTCCATCAAGGCGGCGACTGCGGAACGACAGGGGGCTAGCTGCTGGCGTGTCATGCATCGTTGGCGATCCCTGAGCGACTATGATGCTCACGTGAACTTGAAGGAATGGGCGGCGTCGCAGGGCATTGCGTACATCACCGCGCGGCGGCAGTACGCGGCCGGGACGCTGCCCGTTCCCACGTATCGGCTGGGCCGGTTGATCATGGTGGGTGAGCCGTTGCCTGCTGTGCGGGCGGGTGTGGGGCAGGTGGTGGTGTACGCCCGGGTGCCGTCGGTCGATCAGCGGCCCGACTTGGACCGGCAGGTCGCGCGGGTGACGGTGTGGGCGACCGGGCAGCGGTTGGCGGTGTCGCGGGTGGTGACCGAGGTGGGGTCCGCTGTGGACGGGCATCACAAGAAGTTCGTCGCACTGTTGCGTGACCCGTCGGTGGCGACGATTGTGGTGGAGCATCGGGGCAGGTTCGCCCGCTTCGGCGGCGAGTGCGTCGAGGCGGCCTTGGCTGCTTCGGGTCGTCGGTTGCTGGTGGTGGACCCGGCGGAGGTGGACGAGGACCTGGTGGGCGATGTCACTGAGGTCCTGACCGGTTTGTGTGCCCGCCTGTACGGGCGTCGGGGTGCTGCCGACCGGGCTCGGCGGGCCGTCGCGGCGGCAACGGGCGGGGGTGGCACCGGATGAAGGTGTTACAGGCGTACCGGTTCGCGCTGGATCTGACCCCGGGGCAGGAGCGGGCGGTGCTGGCGAACGCGGGCGCGGCCCGGGTGGCCTATAACTGGGCCCTGGCTCGGGTGAAGGCGGTCATGGACCAGCGCGCTGCGGAGCGCTCCTACGGTGTGCCTGAGGAGTTGCTGACCCCGACGGTCGGCTGGAGTCTGGCCAAGTTGCGGAAGGCGTGGAACCAGGCGAAGCCGGACGTGGCGCCGTGGTGGCCGGAGTGTTCCAAGGAGGCGTTCAATACCGGCCTGGATGCCCTGGCCCGCGGTTTGAAGAACTGGTCGGACTCCCGCGCCGGGAAACGCGCCGGGCCGCGGGTGGGGTTTCCCCGGTTCAAGTCCCGTCGCCGTAGCACCCCGTCCGTGCGGTTCACGACCGGTGCGATCCGGGTGGAGGCGGATCGCAAGCATGTGGTGTTGCCCCGGTTGGGCCGGTTGAAGTTGCACGAGTCTGCCCGTAAGCTCGCCCGCCGTTTGGAGGCGGGCACGGCCCGGATCCTGTCTGCGACGGTGCGTCGTGACGGCGGCAGGTGGCATGTCGCGTTCACCGTTGAGGTCCAGCGGGCCGAGCGCACCCCGACGCGCCTGCAGGCGGTGGTCGGGGTGGACGTCGGGATCACGCACCTGGCGGTGCTGTCGACCGGCAAGATGGTCCCCAACCCGCGTCACCTGGATGATGCGGCCCGCCGGATGCGGCGTCTGGCCCGGCAGATGTCCCGCCGCGTGGGCCCGGATCGGCGTACCGGACAGCAGCCGTCACAGCGGTGGGAACGGGCCCGCAGGCAGGCGGCCCGGGCGCATGCGCGGGTGGCGAACCTGCGCCGCGACGGCCTGCACAAGCTCACCACCCGCCTGGCGCGCAAGTACGGCACGATCGTGGTCGAGGACCTGAACGTGGCCGGCATGCTGCGCAACCGGCGGCTGGCCCGGCGTGTCGCCGACGCGGGGTTCGGTGAAATCCGCCGGCAGGTGACGTACAAGATCGAATGGAACGGCGGCCACCTGGTGGTGGCCGACCGGTGGTACCCCTCCAGCAAAACCTGCTCGGCATGTGGCACGGTGAAAGCCAAGCTGACCCTGTCCGCGCGTACCTACAAGTGCACGACCTGCGGCCTGGTCCTCGACCGGGACCTCAACGCCGCACGTAACCTCGCCGCGATCGCGCGTGAGGCCACAACCGCCGGGAGTGGCCCGGTGGCAGGACGTGGAGCCGACCGTAAGACCCGCCCCGGCGGGCCGGTGGCCGTGAAACGTCAACCCGGCATCACCCATGTGGTGGGTAAGACCGGGACCGTCCCACCGTCGGGCGGGACTGCCGACCGTGTGCTCGCTAGAGCGCACTGAGAGGTAACGGTTAGGCTCGCGTGGTGCGCTCAGCCCAGCAGATCCTCGCCGACTCCGCCGTGATCGCCGTCGTGGGCGCCTCCCGCGACCCGCACAAGGCCGCACGCCAGGTACCGGCCGAGATGCAGCAGTACGGCTGGCGGATCATCCCGGTGAACCCGACGGTGGACGAACTCTTCGGCGAGAAGGCGTACCCGTCGCTGGCCGACATCCCGCACCCGGTCGACCTGGTCGACGTGTTCCGTCCCGCGGCGGACGCGGTCGAGGTGGTCCGGCAGGCGGTGGCGGTCGGCGCGCCGGCGGTCTGGTTGCAGCTCGGGATCGTATCGGCGGAGGCGCGGCGGATCGCCGAGGAGGCCGGCATCGACTACGTCGAGGACCGCTGCCTCATCGTGGAGCGGGCCGCGGCGGGGCTGACCCGGCTCGGCTGACCAGCCAGGTCAGGGCGCCGGCGAGCGCCGGGGCGGCACCGCACGGCCGCGCTGTGCCGCAGGCTCGGGTCCGAGCAGCAGGTCCAACTGGGCGTCCAGCGCGGCGAGTGCCGTCTCCGGCGGGTAGTGCCCGCCGAGCAGGTAGACGCCCAGCCCTTCCATGACGGCGAGCAGCGCCACCGCGGCCCGGTCCGGGTCGACGTGCGTCGCGCCGGCGGCCTGCGCGGTGCGGATCTGCCCGGCGATGAAGGCCAGCAGCTCGGCCGAATCCTGATGCAGCCCGGCGGCGACGGCGGGGCGTACCGCGGTGTAGGCCAGGAACGCCAGCGCCACCCGGCCGTCCGCCCGGCGCGCCTCGTCGAGCGGCAGCAGCTCGGTCAGCATGGTCCGGAGCAGCGTACGCGGGGACGGCTCGTCCCCCAGGGCGGCGACGGCTCGGGTCACCCGGGCTTCGCTGCGGTCACGCACCACCGACAGGGCGAAGGTCATCATCTCGTCCTTGGTGCGGAAGTAGTGCTGCACCATCCCGGAGGAGACGCCGGCCTCGGCCGCCACGTGACGCAGGCTGACCGCCTCCAGCCCGCGTTCCGCAGCCACCCGCATCAGCGCGTCGGCGATCAGCTTCCGCCGCTCCCCGTGATCAACCCGCTTCGGCATCCCCCCATGCTTTCACAGTGCGACTGCATTGACACGCCCCCGGTCAACCAATTACGTTGCAACTGCAACGCAAAAGACGTGAAGGGCGGGTGAGCCGTGCGGAAGCAGAGTCCTCCGGTCGCGTTAGTGCGTCGCGTGTTCGCGTACGAGGTGGGGATGTGGCTCAGCCTCGCCCGCTGGCTGCTCCGGCGGCCCCCCGCGCTGGGGGCCGGGGCGGTGGCATTCAGCTACATCGGCGTAGTGCAGCCGATCCTCGTCGCCTTCATCGCGCTCTCCGCGATCGAGATCCCGATCTTCGACCTGATCCTCCGGCACACCGTTCCGTGGCCGCCGGTCCGGCACACCGCGCTCGTGCTCGGCATCTGGGGACTGCTCTGGATGTTCGGTCTCTTCGCCAGCCTGCGAATCCACCCCCACGTCGCCGGCCCGGCGGGGCTGCGGCTCCGCAACGGCATCTCGGTCGACTTCGTGGTGCCCTGGTCGGCCGTGGCCCGGGTCGAACACCGCTACCGGTCGCTGCCGTCCAGCCGCGCCGTCCAACTCGAGCAATTCGATGAGGGGACGATCCTGAACATCGGCGTCGGCAGCCAGACCAGCGTCGATGTCATGCTGCGCGAGCCGCTCTCAGTCCGGCTGCCGAAGGGCCCGAGCGGGCCGGTGCACGAGATCCGCCTCTACGCCGACGACCCGGCCGCCCTGGTCGCCCGGGCCCGCGAGCACCTGGCGGTACGGCTGCCCGGCTCCAACGGCTGACCCCACCCACCACCGCTGTCCCCGCACAGCGACCGCCTGCGTCCCGGTTGGTCGCGGCGCACGGGCGGGTGATGCTCAGGGTGGCGGACGGTCCGTACCCTGCGTTGATGCCCCTCCCCCTGCGGGGCCGGCTGCCCTCGCCCGGCGACGGCCTCTGGACACGCCGGCTGCTCGCCCTCGGCGCCGCTGCGGCGGTGGCGGTGCCGGTCGCGGCCGGGCTGCTCCGGGTGCCGCCCCGCGACGAGTTCGACCTCAGCTGTTTCCTCTGGCTGTTCCTAGGCGGGCGGTGGCTGACGCAGCGGTGGTGGCCCCGGCGCGACGGCCGCCTGATGTGGCGATCACGGGTAGCGGGCCGGCACTCGGTGGAGCCCGGCCTGGTGGCGCGGCGGTCCCTCGCCGGCTGGGTCGACCTGGTGGCCGAGACGATCGTGACGGCGACGATCGGGATGTGGCTGGTCGGCACGCTCCCCGAGGAGTCGTGGTGGGGCGTGCCCCTGCGGCCGCTGCTCGCGGCCGGCGTCGCCGCCTGGATCGGGCGGATGGTCCACGAGGAGGTCCGGTTCACCGGGCGGCTGGCGCTCACCGCGAGCGGCATCCGGCACGGCCGCCGGACGTACGGATGGACGAACATCGACCGGGTCATCCCGCACAAGCAGGACGGCAGGGTGGACGGGGTGCGGCTGCGACCGGCGAAGTGGATCTCGCTGGAGCCGGCGCCGGTGGTGGGTGGCCGGGACACGGCGGTGCCCGAGGAGCGGCTGGTCGCCGCGATCGAGCACTTCCGGACCCGGCCGGAGATGTTGGCGGTGGGGTTGCCGGTCACCGCACCGGAGCCGGCCGTGGAGCCGGCCGGCGGGTGACCGGGGCGCCGGTCAGAGCTTGTACTCCTTGAGCAGGCCCCGGGAGATGATGGTCTTCTGGATCTCCGAGGTGCCCTCGCCGATGAGCAGGAACGGGGCCTCCCGCATCAGCCGCTCGATCTCGTACTCCTTGGAGTAGCCGTAGCCGCCGTGGATGCGGAACGCCTCCTGGACGACCTCGGCGCAGTATTCCGAGGCGAGCAGCTTGGCCATGCCGGCCTCGACGTCGTTGCGCTGGCCGGCGTCCTTGAGCCGGGCGGCGTTGACCATGAGGGCGTGCGCCGCCTCGATCTTCGTACCCATCTCGGCGAGCTTGAAGGCGATGGCCTGGTGCCGGGCCAGCGGCTGGCCGAAGGTGCGGCGCTGCTGGGCGTACGCGACGGCCAACTCGAAGGCGCGGATGGAGATGCCGCAGGCGCGGGCGGCCACGTTGACCCGGCCCACCTCGATGCCGTCCATCATCTGGTAGAAGCCCCGGCCGACCTTCGCCTCGCCGCCGAGCACGGCGGAGGCGGGGACGGTGACCCCGTCGAGCACCATCTCGGTGGTCTCGACGCCCTTGTAGCCCATCTTGTCGATCTTGCCGGGAATGGTCAGGCCCGGCGCCGTCTCGCCGAATCCGGGCTCCTTCTCCAGCAGGAAGGTGCTCATGTTGCCGTACACCGAGTCGGCCCCGGTGTCGGTCTTGACCAGGGTGGCCACCACCGACGAGTACGCCCCGTTGGTCAGCCACATCTTCTGGCCGTTGAGGACGAAGGTGTCGCCCTCACGGACGGCCTTCGACTTGATCGCCGAGACGTCCGAGCCGCACTCCGGCTCGGACATGGAGAAGGCGCCGCGCACCTCGCCGGTGGCCATCCGGGGCAGCAGCCGGGCCTGCTGCTCCGCCGAGCCGTGCTGCGAGATCAGGTACGCCACGATGAAGTGGGTGTTGACGATGCCGGAGATCGACATCCAGCCCCGGGACAGCTCCTCGACCACCAGGGCATAGGTCAGCAGGGACTCACCCAGGCCGCCGTACTCCTCGGCGATGGTGAGGCCGAAGAGGCCCATCTCGCGCATCCCGTCGAGGATGTCGGTGGGGTACTCGTCGGCGTGCTCCAGCCGCTGGGCGTGCGGGATGATCTCCTTGTCGGCGAACTCCCGGACGGTCTCCAGGATCGACCGCTGCACGTCGGTCAGGCCGGGCGTCTGGGCGAGTCGGGCCATCTCAGCCTCCGGGGATCGGCGCATTACTCGTGGGTAACTGAACGCTCGGTCAGTATCGGTCCCGCGACCGGCGGAGCCAAGGTGACCAGTCCACACAACCGCTGTGAAAAGGTTCACCGCTGCGGGTAGCGTCCGCAAGAGAGAGGGTCGTCGACCTGCGACGGAGGGGGCGAGCGGGCGTGAGCCAACCACCCGGTGAGCCGGACCAGCCACCGTCGCCGTACGAGCCGCCGGCCTACGGCCAGCCGTACGGGCACCCGCAGCAGCCACCGTGGGGCCAGCAGCCGCCGTACGCCCCGCAGCCCCCGTACGGCCAGTACGGGCCGCCCGGGCAGGGGCCCCGACCGCGCGGCGGCGGGCCCAACGTGCTCGCCGTCCTGTCGCTGGTCTTCGCCTTCGTCTTCGCACCGGCCGGGATCGTCCTCGGTCACCTCGCCAAGCGGCAGATCCGGCAGACCGGTGAGGAGGGCGACCAGCTCGCCACCTGGGGGCTGATCCTCAGCTACATCTTCACCGCGCTCGGGCTGCTCGTCTGCTGCGGCTGGATCGGCCTGGCCATCTGGGCCAACTCCGACAACGGCAGCTACCGCTGACGGTCAGCGGAACTGCGCCTCCCGGACACTGTTGCCGCCGTCGACCACCAGCATCTGCCCGGTGATGTACGAGGCGGCCGGCGAGCAGAGGAAGGCGATCGCGGCGGCCACCTCGTCCGGCGTGCCGGGGCGCCCGACCGGGGTGCCCAGCCCCTGCTTGATCTCGGCCATGGTGGACGCCGCGGTGTGGATGATGCCGGGCGCGACCGCGTTCACCGTCACCCCGTCGGCGATCATCTCCATCGCCAGCGCCCTGGTCAGCCCCACCACGCCCGCCTTCGCCGCCGCGTATCCGGCCTCGGTGGGCAGCGCGTTGACCGGGCCTGCGGTGGCGGCGAGGTTGACGATCCGCCCCCAGCCGCGCTCGGCCATCCCGCCGATGAACGCGCGGCTGCACAGGAACGCGGTGCTCAGGTTGCGGTCGATCTCGCCGCGCCACTCGTCGTAGCTGAGCTGGGCCACCGGCCGCAGCACCTCCGGGCTGGCCCGGCTGGCGAGGCCCGCGTTGTTGACCAGCACCTCGACGTCGCCGAGCTGCTCGGCGACCGCGTCGGCCAGCGCGCCCACCTCGGACTCGTCCGTGAGGTCGGCGACGAACCCGGTCACGCCCAACTCGCCGGCGCGCTCGTGGATCCGCCGGGTGGTGGAGACGATCGCCACCCGGGCGCCGAGGTCGGCGAGGCGGCGCGCGGTCGCGTACCCGATGCCGTCCGGGCTGCCGGCCCCGGTGACCAGGGCGACCCGGCCGTCCAGGCGCATGGTGGCCGGCTCGGCGAGCGGCGCCGGCTGGTCCTGGTCGGCGGACCCGGCCGGGCCACCGCCGCGGTTGCGCCGCACCAGCCCTGGCCGGCTCACGTCCCGTCGCGACCGACCGCCGCGCGCGTCAAGTGCCATGCCGAGATCCTGCCCGCTGTGGACGTTGCGGGCAACGCTGGCACCCGGAAAGGGGGTCCTCGGCGCGGCGGCCCGCTGACTACCCTGACGACACCACGTCTACGGAGTTGATTCTGATGAGCTATCCCCCACCGTCCGGTGGCTGGCACGACCCGTCGGCGGCGGGTCAGCAGTCGAGCCCTCCGGCCGACCCGACGCTGCCGATGGGCAACCCGATCCCGAGCCAGCCGACCCCGGCCGACCCGTACGCGGCGCCCGGCTACCCGCCCGCGGGAGGCGACCCGTACGCCGCGCCCGGCTACCCGCCCGCCGGGGGCGCCCCGTACGCCGCGCCCGGCTACCCGCCCGCGGGAGGCGACCCGTACGCGGCGGCCGGCTACCCGCCGCCGGCCCACCCCGCGTACGGCCAACCCTCGAGCAAGACCAACACCCTGGCCATCGTGGCGCTGGTGCTCTCGCTGGTGGGCTTCACCTCCTGCATCACCGCCCCGATCGGCGCGATCATGGGACACGTGGCCCGCAAGCAGATCCGGGAGACCGGTGAGCAGGGCGAGGGCATGGCGAAGGCCGCCATCATCATCGGCTGGATCCTCACCGTGCTGATGGTGCTGCTGATCGCGGTCTATGTCGTGATCATCATCATCGCCATCGGCTCGGACACCGGCGGCAGCACGCCCACCTTCTGACCCGCGGTGCCGCCCCGGCTCCCGGGGCGGCACCGGCGGCCGGCGGTCAGTCCGTGGGCGGGGTGAAGGACGAGGTGCGCGTCATCCCGGCCGCGCGGCCCTTGGCGGCGACCACCAGCGCCATCTTCCGGGACGCCTCGTCGATCATTTCGTCGCCGAGCATCACCGCGCCGAGCTTGCCGCCCGCCTCCGACGTGTACCAGTCGTACGCGTCGAGGATCATTTCGGCGTGGTCGTAGTCGGCCTGGGCCGGCGAGTAGACCTCGTTGGCCGCGTCGATCTGGCCCGGATGCAGCACCCACTTGCCGTCGAAGCCCAGCGCTGCCGAGCGCCTGGCCACCTCGCGGAACGCGTCCACGTCCCGGATCTGCAGGAACGGGCCGTCGATCGCCTGCTTGTCGTGCATCCTTGCGGCCATCAGGATCCGCATCAGGATGTAGTGGTAGGGGTCGCCGGGGTAGTCCGGGATCAGCGCGCCGACCACCAGCGACTTCATGTTGATCGAGGCCATGAAGTCGGCCGGGCCGAAGATGATGGTCTCGACCCGGGGCGAGGCGGCCGCGATGGCGTCCACGTTGACCAGGCCGGCGGCGTTCTCGATCTGCGCCTCGATGCCGATCCGGCCGACCTCCAGGCCGAGGGTCTTCTCGATCTGGGTGAGCGTCAGGTCCAGCCACTGCACCTGGGCGGCGTCCTGCACCTTCGGCAACATGATGCAGTCCAGGTTGGCGCCGGCGCCCTCGACGACCTCGATGACGTCCCGGTAGGTCCACGGCGTGGTCAGGTCGTTCACCCGGACCACCCGGGTCTTGCCCGCCCAGTCGCCCTCGTTCAGCGCGGCGACGATGTTCTTCCGGGCGTCCGGCTTGGCCAGCGGAGCGACCGCGTCCTCCAGGTCGAGGAAGACCTGGTCCGCCGGGAGGCCCTGGGCCTTGCCGAGCATCTTGACGCTGGAACCCGGCACGGCGAGGCAGGACCGGCGAGGGCGACCGACAGCGGCCATGGATGGGCTCCTTCCAGCGTCTGCGGGCACGCCGACGCGACCAGACGGAAATCCGCGAACTTAACGATCCCAAAGGGCGTGGTGACGCCACGGTAACCTCGTGCCGTGACCGGGGTGAATGAACCTGTGGAAGATCTCACTGAGCGTCGGACCGTGGTGGTGACGGGCGCCAGCTCGGGCATCGGACTGGCCGCGGCGGTGGACCTGGCCCGTCGCGGTGACCAGGTCGTGCTGGTCGGCCGGGACCCGGCCCGGCTCCGGGCCGCCGGCGACCGGGTACGCGAGTGCTGCGGCGAACCGCCCGAGCTGTTCCGCGCCGACTTCGCCGTGCTGGACGACGTACGCCGGCTCGCGGACAAGCTGCGTGCGGCGTACGACCGGATCGACGTGCTCGCCAACAACGCCGGCGCGATCGTGCTCCAGCCGGTCACCACCGTCGACGGCTTCGAACTGACCGTGCAGGCCAACCACCTCGCCCCGTTCCTGCTCAGCAACCTGCTGCGGGATCGGATCGGGCGGATGGTGGTGACCGCCTCCGGCGCCCACCGCAGCGGCGTGCTCGACCCGGACGACCTGAACGTGGCGCTGCGCCGCTACCGGCCGATGCGCGCGTACGGCACCAGCAAGCAGGCGAACATCCTCTTCGCCGCCGAGGCGGCCCGGCGCTGGCCGGACGTGCCGGCGTACTCGTTCCACCCGGGCGTGGTGCGCACCCGGTTCGGCAACGAGAGCCCGCTGGTCGCCCTCGGCATGCGGCTGCTGCCGTTCCGCAGCCCCGAGCGGGGCGCGGAGACCCTGGTCTGGCTGGCCAATCAGGACCCGTCCCGGCTGGTCGACGGCGGCTACTACCACGACCGGCGGCCCCGTCGGCCGCTGCCGAAGGCGGCCGACCCGGCGCTCGCCGGCCGGCTCTGGACCGCCAGCGCACAGGCCGTCGGCCTCGACGGCTGAGGCGTTTTCCGCTGTCGCGCCGGCCCGGTCCGCGGGGATACTGCGCCGCATGACCGAGGACGAGGCAACCCTGCATGTCGGTGGCACGGACGACGATCTGGCCGCCCGGGTCGAACGGGAGCTCACCGCGTACAACAACGCGGCCACCGGCGCTGACGACGAGGCCGACATCTCGATCCGGGTCACCGGCGCGGGCGGCGAGTTGATCGGCGGGCTGACCGGCTGGACCTGGGGCGGCCGGGCCGGGATCAACACCGTGTGGGTACGCGCCGACCAGCGGCACCGCGGCTGGGGCGGACGAATGCTGCGGGCCGCCGAGGCGGAGGCCCGCCGGCGGGGCTGCACCGATATCTCGGTGGCGTCGTTCTCGTTCCAGGCGCCGGCGTTCTACCGAAGGCACGGCTACACCGACACCGGGATCCGGGACGGCATCCCGGGCGGACACGTCGACCATCAGTTCTGGAAACCGCTGGTCGACGACCCGGCGGGCGTGCTCCGGGTGGTCGCCCTGGTCGACCTGGGCACCGACGCCGAGGCCGGCCGGCGGTACGAGGACGCGGTGCTCGCCCTGCTCGGGCGGCACGGCGGACGGCTGGAACGGCGGCTGCGGACCGGGGACGGGCGGACCGAGGTGCACGTGATCCGGTTCGCCGCCCGGGCCGGCTACGACGGGTTCCTGGCCGACCCGGAACGGGCCGCGCTCCGCGCCGACCTGGGCGACGCCGCCCCCACCAGTCAGGTGCTGGAGGTCCAGGACGTGTGAGCCCTACTCGGCGACGTGAACCGGGACGCTGGTGACCACCACGCCGGGCAGGGCCCGCAGGGCGGCGCGCAGCCGTAGCTCGGCGCGGCTGTGCAGCAGCCGGTGCCAGCGGTGGCGGAGCACCACCTCCGGCACGATCACGGTCAGGGTCAGCTCCGGCCGGGTGGCGTGCAGCGCCTCCAGGTAGTGCGCGAGCGGCCCGATCACCGCCCGGTACGGCGACACGATCGTCTCCAGCCGCAGATGGTCGCCCCAGGCCCGCCACTGGTCGCGGAACCGGTCCGCCTCGGCGTCCTCGGGGGCGATGTGCACGGCCAGCGTCGGCTGGCCCAGCGACGCCGCGTACGCCATGGCGCGCAGCGACGCCCGGTTCAGCCGGGCCACCGGCACCACCACGAGATGGCGTACCTCCTGGGGCAGCCGCTCGCCCTCGGCCGACCCGCCGGGTCCCCGCGGCGCGTTACCTGACGTGGGCCTGGGGGGCGGCGGTGGATGCAGCGTCAGGTTGTCGTCCAGCCGGGCGTAGTGGCGGTGGATCCCGCGGCTGAGCAGCACCAGGGTGGGCACCGCGATCACCACCAGCCAGGCACCCTGGGCGAACTTGCCGATCGCGGCGGTCACCAGCACCAGCCCGGAGAGCGTGGCGCCGACCGCGTTGAGCACCAGTCGGCGTCGCCAGCCCGGGTCCCGGTGCCGGCGCCAGTGCACGACCATGCCGGCCTGCGACAGCGTGAAGGCGAGGAACACGCCGACGGCGTAGAGCGGGATCAGCGACGCGGTGTGCCCGCGGAAGGCGACGAAGATGAGCGCCGCGGCGACGGCGAGCGCGACCAGGCCGTTGTTGAACGACAGCCGGTCCCCCAGGTGCAGGAATCGCCGGGGGGCGTGGCCGTTGCGGGCCATGAAGAAGAGCAGCCGGGGAAAGTCGTTGAACGCGGTGTTCGCCGCCAGCAGCAGGATCAGCGCGGTGGCGGCCTGGAGGAACGCGTACCAGGGCCCGGTGGGGAAGGTGAGCCGGCCGAGCTGGGACAGGATCGTCTGGTCCGGCCGGGGCACCAGGCCGTTCAGGTGGATCAGGCCGATCAGCCCGGCGAAGAGCACCACCAGCATGGTGACCATCCAGCCGAGCGTGGTGCGGGCGTTGCGCCACTCCCTGGGCCGGAACGCCGGGATCGCGTTCGACACCGCCTCGATGCCGGTCATCGACACCGCCCCCGAGGAGAACGCCCGCAGCACCAGCAGCAGGCCCAGCCCCTCCGCCGCCGGCACGGGCGGCGGCGGCACCGGCGCGAAACCCCGGGCCGCCGCGCGCGCGTAGCCGACCACCAGCACCGCCAGGACCGCGGCCACGAAGGCGTACGTGGGCAGCACGAAGATGTTGCCGGCGGTACGCACCCCGCGCAGGTTCCCGGCGAGCAGCACGGCGATCACCAGCACCCCGAGCGGCACGGTGAACGGGGTGAGTCCGGGCATCGCCGAGGTGATCGCGCTCACCCCCGCCGCGATCGACACCGACACGGTGAGCACGTAGTCGAGCATCAGCCCGGCCGCGGCGGCGAGTCCCGCCGTCGTCCCGAGGTTGTCACCGGCCACGATGTACGACCCGGCGCCGTGCGGGTACGCGGGGATGGTCTGCCGGTACGACAGCCCCACCGCGATCATGAGCACCACCAGCACTGCGGCCAGCGGCAGGGAGAGCCCGAGCGCGCCGCTGCCGGCGAGCACCAGCACGACCAGCATCGCCTCCGGCCCGTACGCCACCGAGCTGAGCAGGTCGGAGGAGAGGATCGGCAGCGCGATCAGCTTCCGCATCCGCTCGTACAGCACGGCGGAGCTGGACAGCGGCGGGCCGAAGAGCGTCCGGCGCAGCCGGGTGAGCACCCGCCCGGTCCGGGAGCCGGGCTCGTGGGCCGGCCCGGTGGCGCACAGCTCGTCCGGTTCCTCGACGGTGAACATGCTGATCGGGGTCAGCCGCCCGAACCGGCTCGGCGCCGGACCGGGCCGATTGCGGCCCAGGGTCGGGTCGACGGGCAATTCGTCGGCGTGCCGGGGGGTCTGCCAGCGTTCCCCGATCCGGCCCAGTGCCGCCTGCTCATCGGGATCCAACGGCGGGAACTCGGCCGAGGGGGTGACGAGAGTGCCCCGATCGGGCTCGTCACCCTGCCGCTCCGTCTGCGCCCCCACCCTCCGCACTTTCATCGAAAGCGGCGGCTCGGGAGGCGGAATCGCCACACTCCCCGGAAAAGTGTGGCCGCCGCGTCACGGGCGGCCGGTGTCAGTCGGTGAGCGGGGCGGCGTCGGCGGGGACCGGAACCGGCTCGGCGCGGCGGCCGGCACGGGCGCCGCCGAGCACGACCACGGCCACGCCGGCCAGCAGCAGCCCGAGCCCCGGCAGGGCGAGCGGGCGCGGCAGTTGGCCCAACCAGGCCCAGGCGATCAGGGCCGCACCGGGCGCCTCCAGCAGGATCAGCACGCTGACCGTGGTGGCGGAGACCCGGTGCAGGGCGTAGTTGAACATCGAGTGACCGAGCAGTTGGGCGCCGGCCACCAGGCCGAGGATCGCCAGCCAGGTGCCCGCCGGGTAGCCGTGCAGGCGTACCCCGCCGAGCAGGCAGCCCACCAGCAGCACGGCGGCACAGACCCCGTAGCAGATGGTGGTGTAGGTGGTGGTGCTGATGGTGGCCCGGGCGCGCTCACCGAAGGCGGTGTAGACCGCGGCGAACATGCCGCCGGTCACGGCGAGCAGGTCACCGGCGAAGGCCCGGCCGGAGACGGCGAAGTCGGCGCCGGTTGCCAGCACCGCGCCGAGCACCGCCACGGCGATCCCGGCCCACATCGCCAACGGCAGCCGGCGGCCCTGCCAGCGGGCGATCAGCCCCTGCCACACGGGCTGGGTTGCGCCCAGCGCGGTGGCGGCGGCGACCGTGGTGAGCTGCGCGCTCGGCATCCAGGTGGCGAAGTGGGCGGCCAGCGCCACCCCGGAGAGTACGCAGTAGAGCCCCTCGCGCCGGCCGGCGCCCACCGTCAGCGCCCGAAACTCGGCCCGCCGCCGGGCCAGCGAGACCGGACCGAGCACGGCCACCGACAGCAGGTTCCGCCAGCAGGCGACGGCGAGGGCCGGCGCGGCGGCGAACGCGACCAGGGGGGCGGACGACGAGACGGCGGCGACCGCCAGCACGAGCGCGCCGAGAGTCAGCGCATCGGGGGGAGGGCGGTGCGGAGCGGGCGACACGGAGAGCAATCCTCACACGAACAGGGGACACCACGGATGGTCAGCACTCCGTTACGATCATGCGCGTCCCGGCGACTCCCCCCTCGACGTCCGGAGGCACTCCCCCATGCCCAGCTACCATGCGGTGCTGTTCGACTTCTTCGGCACCCTGACCCGCTGCGTCCAGCGTGGTTCCGCCCACCAGGCCACCGCCGAGTTGCTCGGCTGTCCGGCCGACACCCTGATCGAGGTGCTCGACCGTACCTACTACCAGCGCGCCAGCGGCCAGTTCGGCAACGCCGAGGCGACCCTGCGCTGGGTCTGTGACCAGGCGGGTGTCCACCCCTCCGACCTGGCGGTACGCGCCGCCGTCGCCTCCCGCCACCGGGCGATCCGCGCCGACACCCGGCTGCGGGACGAGGCGGTCCCGGTGCTGGCCGCGCTACGTCAGCGGGGCGTACGCACCGGGCTGATCAGCGACTGCACCCACGAGCTGCCCGCGTTCCTGCCCCAGCTCGCGGTCGCGCATCTGCTCGACGTACGGGTCTTCTCGGTGCAGTTCGGGTGCTGCAAGCCGGACCCGGCGCTCTACCTGGCCGCCTGCCGCCGGCTCGACCTCGCCCCGGCCGACTGCCTCTACGTGGGCGACGGAGGCAGCCAGGAACTCACCGGCGCGGAGCGGGCCGGAATGACGGCGGTCCGGCTGGCCGCCCCGGACCTGGCCGGGCACATGGTCTTCAACGCCGACCGGTGCTGGGACGGCCGGGTGCTGACCTCGCTGACCGAGGTGCTCGACCTGCTCGACCCGGTCCCCTACGCCGTTTCGGTCTGAGGTTCAGCGGCGGCGCACCTTGTGCAGCCGGAACGGCTTGCGGGTGGCCCGGACCACGGGGGCCTCCCGGGGCGGCTCGGCCAGCGACTCGGCCGGCAGGTCGGCACCCGCCACCGGGGTGCCCGCCGGGGCCAGCCGGTTCAGCGCGCAGCCCTCGGTGGCCCAGCGTCCGATCAGGTCGGCGGTGGGGCCGGAGGCGTTGAGCCGCTTCGCCGCGACCAGCGGTGCGGCGGCCTCCCACTCCTCCGTACCCGGTTGCAGCCGGGTGACCCGGGCCGGCCAGGTGACGATCCGGCCGCCGTGGTCGCCGCGCAGGGTCACCTGCGCCGCGTCGGCGTCGGCCAGCCCGGGAGCGGACTGCTCGCCGGGGCCGCTGACCACGAGCAGCGTCCCCTCCAGCGGCAGGCACCAGAGCGCCACCGCCGGACCATTCCCGACGCTCACCCAGCAGACGGCCGCCTTCTTCACCGCCTCGTCGACCAGCGGCGTCACCTCGCGGCTGTCCAACTCGTCCGTCACACCGGCATCCTCTCGTACGCGCGCCCGTCGGCGGTGGACGCTGGTCAGCCCACGAAGGGCGGGACGGCGATCTCGCCGCGGGCCACCGGCATCACCTGGCCGGAGACCGTCGCGCCCACGGCCACTCCACCGGCCGCGGTCACCGTGCAGGCCAGCGCGGACGGGCGGTTGATCTCGATGCCCTGGCGGACCGCGTACGCCGAGCGCCCCTCGCCGGGCAGCAGCCCGCTGGCGACCAGCCAGACCCCGAGGCCCAGCGCGGCCGAGCCGGTGGCCGGGTCCTCCGGAACGCCGAGCCCCGGCACGAACACCCGCGCGTGCGCGGTCTGCGTGGCCGGGTCCCAGGAGAAGACGCTCACGTGCTCCACGCCGTACCGCTCCGCCGCCGGCGGGTTCAGCTTGGCCCGGGCCACCACGTCGGGGCGTACCGGAAGGTAGGGGAACTCCAGGCCGCAGCCGGCCACCCGCGGTGCCGGGCCGGCGTGGTCGGCGGCGGTGAGGCCGACCATCTCCAGCAGCGGCTCCGGGTCGAGCTCGGGGCCGAGGGTGGGCGTGCCGCCGGTGAGGGTCGCGCCCGTCGCGGTCACCTCGATCGGCAGCACCCCGGCACCGCACTCCTGGCTGACCTGGCCCGCGTCGAACATGCCACGTCGGCTCGCGGTCACCGCCGCGCCCACGCTCGGGTGGCCGGCGAACGGCAGCTCCTCGGCCGGGGTGAAGATCCGCGCCCGGTACGTCGCCCCGACCTGTGTCGGCGGCAGCACGAACACCGTCTCCGACAGGTTGAACTCCAGCGCGAGCGCCTGCATCTGTTCGGTGGCCAGCCCTTCCGCGCCGAACACCACGGCCAGCGGGTTGCCGGCGAACGGGCGGTCGGTGAAGACGTCCACGATCTCGTAGGCCAAGGTCGACATGTTGATAAACACTAGGCCCTTAGGCTGGTGCTGTGAGCACGCCGAACCGGGTCTACCTCGCTCGACTCGCCGGAGTCGCCGTCTTCGACCCGAACGGCGACCAGGTGGGCCGGGTCCGCGACGCGGTCGCCCGGCTGCGGCCGAGCCCGCAGTCGCCGGAGGTGGTGGGTCTGGTCGCCGAGATGCCGATGCGCCGACGCATCTTCCTCTCCATCAACCGGATCACCTCCATCGACCCGGACGCCGTCGTCCTGGGCAGCGGCACCCTCAACCTGCGCCGCTTCGAGAAGCGCCCCAACGAGCTGCTGGTGCTGCAGGAGCTGCTGGACCGGCGGGTGCAGTTGGAGAACGGGCAGCCCGGCACGGTGGTCGACGTGGCGATGGAACGCAGCCGCGGCGGCGAGTGGCCGCTGACCCGGGTGGCCGTCCGCGAGCAGACCGGGCGGCTCACCCGCCGCGGCCACCTCCAGCAGGTCGAGTGGGACCGGGTACGCGGCCTCGGCGGGGTGGGCGACACCCGCGGTACGGCCAACCTCCTCGCCGTCCTGGAGGACATGCGCCCCGCCGACCTGGCCAACGCGTTGCAGGACCTGCCCGACGCCCGGCGCAACGAGGTGGCGGCCGCGCTGGACGACGAGCGCCTCGCCGACGTGCTCAGCGAGCTGCCGGAGCACGACCAGGTGGAGATCCTGGCCGCACTGGACCGGGAACGCGCCGCCGACGTGCTCGAGGAGATGGAGCCGGACGACGCCGCCGACCTGCTCAACGAGCTGCCGCCGCCGGAGCAGGACGTGCTGCTGGACCTGATGGAGCCGGACGAGGCCGACCCGGTACGCCAGCTGCTGCGCTACGCCTCGGGCACCGCGGGCAGCGTGATGACCTCCGAGCCGGTCATCCTGCCCCCGGACGCCACGGTGGCCGAGGCGCTCGCCCGGATCCGGGAGCCGCAGCTCTCCCCCGCCGTGGCCGCCCAGGTCTTCGTGACCCGCGCCCCGATGACCACCCCCACCGGCCGCTACCTGGGCATGGTCCACTTCCAGCGGCTGCTCCGGGAGCCCCCGGCCGACCTGCTCGGCGGGGTGGTGGTCAACGACATCGACCCACTGCGACCGACCACCCCGCTGCCCGAGATCACCCGCCGGATGGCCACCTACGACCTGGTCGCCATGCCGGTGGTGGACCGCAACAACCGGCTCGTCGGAGCGGTGACCGTGGACGACGTGCTGGACCACTCGCTGCCCCGCGACTGGCGCAACCGGGACGTCGTACCGGCCCCGGCCGCCGCCGAGGCGGAGACCCTGGACGGTGGCGATGGCTGACCAGCGACGGGCCGAGCGACTGGACCAGCCACGCGAACCCCGGGGCGTCCGGCTGCCCCGGGTCGACCAGGAGACCTTCGGCCGGTGGTCCGAGGGGATCGCCCGCGGCATGGGCACGGCCAACTTCATCGTCTACATGACGCTGGTCATCGGCGCGTGGTTCGCCTGGAACACCCTCGCTCCGCCGAGTTGGCGCTTCGACCCGTACACCTTCACCTTCCTCACCCTGCTCCTGTCCATCCAGGCCTCGTACGCGGCCCCGCTCATCCTGCTGGCACAGAACCGGCAGTCGGACCGGGACCGGATCGCGCTGGAGGAGGACCGGCGGCGCGCCACCATGCAGAAGGCCGAGACGGAATACCTGGCCCGGGAGATCGCCGCGCTGCGGATCGCCGTGGGCGAGGTGGCCACCCGCGACTTCGTCCGCTCGGAGCTGGCCCGGCTGGCCGAGGAGCTGGACGAGGCGGCGCAGCGGCGGCAGCGGCGGGAGCGGCGGCAGCGCCGGCAGCCGGGCCGGGAGCCCCGGCGGCACGGCGGCGAGCCACTCGACGAGCCGCAGGACGAACTGGACGGCGACTACGCCCGGGACCGGCGCCCGGAGGGCTGAGCCGGCCGGTGACCGGCACCGCCGCCCGGGCCGCCGGCAGCCGCGGGAAAGTATTGAACGCCGCGCGCCTCAAGGGGCCAGGCGAGCGGCGTTCGTCTCGATCGTCCCACTTCGCGGCACGGCCCGTCCACCCCTCGGTCGCGTCATCGATTCGCTCACACCGGCCCCCGCCAACGGCGGACGCCAATGACCAGCGACGTAGCATTGCGGGCATGTCAGCACCCGTCAGCACCGTCTCCGACGCGATCCAGGCCGCCCTGGCCACCGTCAACGACCCGGAGATTCGTCGGCCCATCACCGAGCTCGGCATGGTCCGTTCCGCCGAGGTCGGTGACGACGGCGTCGTCCGGGTCGAGCTGCTGCTCACCGTGGCCGGCTGCCCGCTGAAGGACAAGCTGCGTACCGACATCACCGCGGCCGTCGGCGCGGTGCCCGGCGTGACCGGCGTCGAGATCGAGTTCGGCGTGATGAGCCCGGAACAGCGCCAGGAGCTCCAGTCGAAGCTGCGCGGGGGCGGCGGCCAGGAACCGGTCATCCCGTTCGCCCAGCCCGGCTCTCGCACCCGGGTGTACGCCGTCGCCAGCGGCAAGGGCGGCGTCGGCAAGTCCAGCGTCACGGTCAACCTGGCCGCCGCGCTGGCCGCCCGTGGGCTCTCGGTCGGCGTGGTGGACGCCGACATCTACGGCCACTCGGTGCCCCGGATGCTCGGCGCCGAGGGCGCCCCGACCCGGGTCGAGGACATGATCATGCCGCCGCAGTCGCACGGCGTGAAGGTCATCTCGATCGGCATGTTCACCCCGGGCAACACGGCCGTCGTCTGGCGCGGTCCGATGCTGCACCGGGCGTTGCAGCAGTTCCTCGCCGACGTCTACTGGGGCGACCTGGACGTGCTCCTGCTGGACCTGCCCCCGGGCACCGGCGACATCGCGATCTCGGTGGCCCAGTTGCTGCCGAACGCGGAGATCCTGGTCGTCACCACCCCGCAGACCGCCGCCGCCGAGGTGGCCGAGCGGGCCGGCGCCATCGCGCTGCAGACCCACCAGCGGGTGGTCGGCGTCATCGAGAACATGTCCTGGCTGGAGCTGCCGGACGGGTCCCGGATGGAGGTCTTCGGGGCCGGCGGCGGCGAGGCGGTCGCCGAGTCGCTGACCCGGACCATCGGCGCGCAGGTGCCGGTGCTGGGGCAGATCCCGCTGGACACCCGGGTCCGCGAGGGCGGCGACGCCGGCACCCCGATCGTGCTGGCCCAGCCGGACGCGCCGGCCGCCAAGGCGATCCTGCAGGTCGCCGACCGGCTGGCCGTCCGCCGCGAGTCCCTGCTCGGCAAGCCCCTGGGCCTCAAGCCCGCCGGCCGCTGACCCCCTGACCCACCTCACCGACCCTCCCCGGCCTCCCGCCCGGGAGGGTCGCTGGCGTTCCGGCCCCGCCTCGTTGATCACGGGGTTGGCGGTGCGACACGCCGATCCGTGCGCCGCCAACCTCATGATCGACGGTGCCGGAAAGTCGGGAAGCCCTGGGGGCGGGCGGGTCAGGTGGCGTCGTCGTAGCTGGCGCGGGGGGCCGGGGCGGGGGCCGTGCCGCCGGTGGCGGTGATCGGACGGGTGGTGTTCCGCACGTCGGCCGCCTTCGCGACCTCCTTCAGGTCGTCGTGCACGCCGCTGACGTCCGCGCGCAGGCCGTCGTACATGCTCTGCAGCGGCTTCCGGATGGCCTGCTCGTCCTCCTCGCTGAGCAGGTGCTTCCGGATGAACGCCTTCGGGTGCAGGTCCTCCAGCTGGATGTCGGTGCCCAGCTCACGGCTCAGGTCGCCGGTGGCGTTCCGGGCCATGGCGCGCAGGTTACGGACCATCCGGAGGCCGTCGTTGATCACGGTGGGCAGCCGGTCGCCGAAGATCAGCAGCGCCAGGAGCAGCAGGGCGCCGATCTCCCACCAGTTCAGGTTCTCGAACACTCCGGCCTCCTCGTCCGCGTCCATGGCAAGACTACGCACGTCACCGGGCTGTCCGGGAGGGGGAGAGGGGTGCTCACTTCGCGTCTGCGGCCAGCGTTACCGAAGTGTTCTGCCGGGTTGTACCCCGCCGATACTCCACCGTCACCACCGATCCGGGGGCGTACTTGCGGACGAGTGCCACCAGATCGGTCGGGTCGGTCATCGGATGCCGGTTGAGCCGGAGCACCACGTCCCCGGCCCGCAGCCCGGCCGCCGCCGCCGGCCCGGACGGCTCGACGGCGTTGAGACGTACGCCACCGCCGGACACGCCGGTGCCGCCCACCTGGGCGCCGATCACCGTGCGCCGAGCCTTGCCGGTGCCGATGATGTCCTGGGTGATCCGCTTCGCCTGGTTGATCGGGATGGCAAAGGCGAGCCCGATGTTGCCGGCCTCCTGCCCGTCGGCGACCAGCGACTTGATGGTCGAGTTCACCCCGACCACCCGGCCGCCGGAGTCGACCAGCGGGCCGCCGGAGTTGCCGTGGTTGACCGCCGCGTCGGTCTGGATCGCCGCGTAGTAGCGCGTCGGGCCGCCCGGCTCGCCGGCCTGCATGGTCCGGTCCACCGCGCTGACGATGCCGGCGGTGACCGTGTTGGCGAGCGAGAGCGGCGAGCCGATGGCAAGCACCGGGTCCCCGACGGCGAGCCCCTCCGAGTCGCCGAACTCCACCGGCTGCAACCCGGTACGCGTCACCTTGATCACGGCAATGTCCGACTCCGGATCCTGCCCGACGACCGTGGCCGGCGCGGAACTGCCGTCGTTGAAGATCACCGTGGCCTTGCCGGGGCCGCCGGCGACGACGTGGTCGTTGGTGATGATGTGCCCCTCGGCGCTGACCACGAAGCCGGAGCCCTCGCTGGTGCCGCCCAGGCTGGCCACCCGGATGGTCACCACACTGGGCAGCACCTTCTCGGCGACGCCGGCCAGGGACTCGGGCTTGCGCTGGGCGAGCGCCGGAGCCGACGGGGACGGCGCGCCGAGGGTGGTCACCGCACTGCCGCGCAGGAAGGCGTACGTCAGGGCACTGCCGAGCGAGCCGGCCAACAGGGCGGTGATGAGCGAGACCAGCACCACCTGCCGCAGCTTCGGCCGGCCCTGCGCGTCCGGATCGGTCACCGGCTCCGGTTCGCCGGCGCCGACCGGGGCGGCGGGGACCACCACCGCGGCGGGTGCGTACGGGTCACGCCACGGATCGGCGAGCGCGTCGGACCACCAGGGCGAGGTCGTGCCGCCCCCGGCACCCGGAAGGCCCTGCGGCCAGCTCCCGGGGAGCGTGCCGCCCCCGGCGCCGTATGTGCCCTGGGGGCGCTGCGCCGGACTCCCGGGGGTCGTGCCACCCCCGGCGCCCGGTATGCCCGGGGGCGGACTCCCGGGCGCCGGCCCTCCCGCCGGTGCCGGGGTCCCGCCGGGCTGGCGCCAGTCCCAGCCGTCGGTCACGTCGGTGCCTCCAAGTCCGTCCCGCACGTCCCGTGGCGCGGGGCCAGCGAAGCCGGCCGTGCCGCACGGGACACCGTCCAGGATTGCACGAATGCCCCGAACGGAGTCAGGGGTTGCCCGGCCGTGATCGTCGCGCGGCATACTCGCGGCTGCGCGCCTTGGATCGCGCCTCTAGGCTCATAGCGCAAACCGACCCCTCGCACCACTCCCGCCGCCCGGAGGTGTCCCATCGCCACGGTCGCCAGCTCCGGCAACGCGACGGCCCAGGCGCTCCAGTTCGCCGAGTCGTACGTCACCGAGGATCTCGTGCTGCGGACGGCCCGCAGTCTCGCCCACGAGGTGGGCGTGGAGGCGGTGACACCGGGGGCCGGGGCCGCGCTGCGACTGCTCGCCGCCGCCGGCAACGCCCGGGCGGTGGTGGAGATCGGCACCGGCACCGGGGTCAGCGGCCTCTGGCTGCTGCGCGGCATGCGGCCCGACGGGGTGCTCACCACCATCGACCTGGAGGTGGAGCACCAGCGGATCGCCCGGCGGCTCTTCGTGGAGGCGGGCTTTCCGTCCGGGCGTACCCGGATCATCACCGGCCGGGCCCTCGACGTGCTGCCGCGGCTCGCGGACGGCGCCTACGACCTGGTCTTCGTCGACGCGGAGGCGACCGGCTTCTCCGCCTGTGTGGACGCCGCGCTGCGGCTGCTGCGGCCCGGCGGGGTGCTCGCGCTCAACGGCACCCTCGCCGGCGGCCGGATCGGCGACCCGGCCGCCCGGGACGTGGAGACGGTCACCGTCCGGGAGACCATCAAGGCGATCCGGGAGTCGGAGCACTGGATCCCCGCGCTGCTGCCGGTCGGCCACGGCCTGCTCGTCGCCGTGAAGGCCTGAACCGCCGGGCGGCCTCCCGCCGTCAGCCCAGGGTCGCCAGCCAGCGCAGCAGCCCGCGTACGCCCCAGCCGGTGGCGCCTCGGGTCAGCTCGCCGTGCACGTCCTCCGACCAGGAGGGGGCGGACATGTCCACGTGCACCCAGCGGTCCCGCAGGTCGCCGGTGAACTCGCGCAGGAACAGGGCAGCGGTGATGGACTTGGCCGGGTCCGGGGAGCTGTGCAGGTCGGCCACGTCACTGCCCAGATACTCGACGTAGTCGGTGGGCAGCGGCATCCGCCAGGCGCGCTCGCCGGCCGCCCCGATCGCCGCCAGCAGGTCGGCGGCGAGCTGATCGTTCTCGCTGTAGAGGGCGCCGTGCCGCTTGCCCAGCGCCACCGCGTTCGCGCCGGTCAGGGTGGCCAGGTCGACCAGCAGGTCGGGGCGGAGTTCGCGCTCCGCGTACGCCAACGCGTCGGCCAGCACCAGCCGCCCTTCGGCGTCGGAGTTGGTGCTCTCGCTGGTCAGGCCGCCGTAGTGGCGGATGATGTCGCCGGGGCGGAACGCCGAGCCACTGACCATGTTCTCGGCGAGCGGCGCGAGCGTGGTGATCCGCACCGGCAGCCGCAGCGCGGCGGCGCCCAGGGTCGCGGCCACCACGGCGGCGGCGCCCGCCATGTCCTTGCGCATCAGCTTCATGGCTGGCACCGGCTTGATCGAGATGCCACCGGTGTCGAAGGTGATCCCCTTGCCGACCAGCACCACGTGGGTACGCGCGTCCGCCGGCCGCCAGTCCAGCTCGACCAGGCGGGGGCCGCTGGCCGAGCCACCGCCGACGGCGAGGATGCCGCCGAAGCCCTCCGCCGCCAGCTCCTCCGGGCCGCGTACCCGCAGGTGCAGGTCGGGGCGGTCGGCCGCCGCGGCCTCGACCTGAGCGGCGAACCAGCCCGGGTTCTTGGTCGAGGAGGGGGTGTTGGTCAGGTCGCGGGCCAGCCGGGTCATCTCGGCGGTGGTCCGGGCCGCCGCCAGGGTCGGGGCGAGCCCGTCCGGGTCGCGCACCACGACGTCCACCTCGGCCAGCGCGGGCGTCCCGCCGGCCTCGGTCAGCCGGAACCGGTAGGAGCCCAGCAGCAGCCCCTCGACCAGGCCGCGCAGCGCCTCCGCCGCGTCCGCCGGGAGGGCCACCGTGACGTACGTCTCATCCTTGGCGGCGCGGGCCAGCGCCGCGCCCGCGGTCCGCCAGCCGTGCTCGTCGCCGTCGCCGACGCCGAGCAGCACCAGGCGTGCGGGCGTGCCGCCCGGGCGCAGGTGCTCCCGGACCTCGCCCGCGGCACCGGTCAGCCGGGCGGCGGGGAGCAGCGCGGTCGCCTCGGCCCGGACGTCGTCGCCGGGCGGCGAGGCGGTGGGGACCAGCGCGGGCGGGCGGTCCGGCCCAACGGGGCGAACGGGCAGGACGAGGGTGTCGAGCCGCTCGGGCTCGCGCACCAGACGAATGGCCAGCACGCTGGACCGCACCTCCGAAAAGTTCTCAAAACGGGATAACTCGCCGAAGCGAGCCGACGAAGGCCCTGAGCCACCGGCGGTGCCGGTGGCTCAGGGTAGGACGAACCGCTCGCGCGACCCGGGCCGCGCGGACCGCTCCTCGCTCAGCCGGCGGCCGCCTTCAGCGCGTCACCCAGCGCGGTGGCCTCGTCGGGAGTCATCTCGACGACGAGCCGGCCACCACCCTCCAGCGGGACCCGCATGACGATGCCCCGGCCCTCCTTGGTGACTTCCAGCGGACCGTCGCCCGTCCGCGGCTTCATCGCCGCCATGTTGTCTCCCCTCAGACCTACACCAGGGTCGGTGGGTTGCCCCACAGCCACTTCGCCATAACCACCCGCAACCATCGCGGGGGCGTCGACCAACGATTTTCCCTGATGAACACCGCCGGACCCAAACCGAAGCAGCATTGATGTAACAGCATCTAGCTTATCTTGGATAGGCCTGTCACAATGTGCGGTCATGCAGGCACGGTCGGCACTCTTCGACCTGTACGGCGACCACCTCCGGGCGAGGGGTGGGCGCGCACCGGTCGCCGCCCTGGTCAAGCTGCTGGCGCCGCTCGGGATCGCCCCTCCGGCCGTCCGCACCGCGGTCTCCCGGATGGTCCGCCAGGGCTGGCTCGAACCGCTCCGGCTCGCCACCGGACCCGGCTATTCGATCACGCCGAAAGCGGCCCGGCGACTCGACGAGGCGGCCTCCCGGATCTACCGCACCGGCCGGCACAGCTGGGACGGGCGGTTCGACATGCTGGTGCTGGAGGCGCCGACGGCCCGGCGGGACCGGCAGCGGCTCGCCGCAAACCTGACCTTCCTCGGCTACGGCACGCTCGACGACTGCACCTGGGTGGCCACCCGCCCCGGTGAGGACGTCGACGTCCTGCTCGCCGAGGCGGGCGTGCACTACGAGCGGTTCACCGCCGCCCACGCCGCCGGCAACCCCGGCGCGATGGGGGTGGTCCGCCGGGCCTGGGACCTGGCCGAGATCGGCCGGGCGTACGAGCGGTTCGTGGCGGAGCAGAAGCCCCTGCTGTCCGGCGTCACCGTGCGCAGCAGCGACGAGGAGGCGTACGCGGCCCGGTTCCGGCTCGTGCACGCGTGGCGTACCTTCCTCTTCCGGGACCCGCAGCTGCCCCCGGCGCTGCTTCCCGAGCGCTGGCCGGGCACCAACGCGGCCGGTTTCTTCGACCGGCACGCGGCCCGGCTCCGGCCGGCCGCCGACCGGTACGTCGAGCACTGCCTCGACGCCAGCAACCGCCTCGCCCGACAGAAGGGTCGTTAGAACGTGACCGAGCCGCTGCTCGTCGACCGCACCGACGCCGTCGTCACCCTGACGCTGAACCGCCCGAACGCGATGAACTCGCTGGACGTGTCGCTCAAGGAGGCGCTCCGCGACACCCTCGCCGAGCTGGAGACCGACCGGTCCTGCCGGGCGGTCGTGCTGGCCGGGGCGGGCGGCTCGTTCAGCGCCGGGCAGGACCTGCGGGAGCACGTGCAGACCCTCGAATCCGCCGACACCGACCAGCTGGCCACCGTGCGGGCCCACTACAACCCGATCGCCGCCCGGCTGGCCAACCTGCCCAAGCCGGTGGTCGCCGCGGTCCGGGGCATGGCCGCCGGGGCCGGCGCCTCGCTGGCGTTCCTCGCCGACTTCCGGATCGGCGGGCCGAAGACGAAGTTCCTGATGGCCTTCGCCGGAGTCGGGCTCGCCGCCGACACCGGCGCCTCCTGGACGCTGCCCCGGCTCGTCGGGCACGCCAAGGCCGTCGAAATGCTCATGCTCGCCGAGCCGGTGGGCGCCGAGGAGGCGGGCCGGCTGGGCCTGCTCACCCGCCTGGTGGACGACGACGAGCAGGTGCTGCCGGCCGCGCAGGAGCTGGCCGCCCGGCTCGCCGCAGGCCCGACCGTCGCGTACGGGGCGATCAAGCGCCAGCTCTCCATCGCCGACGCCGGCACCCTCGCCGACGCCCTCGCGGCCGAGGCGCAGGCGCAGTCGATCTGCGGCGCCACCGCCGACCACAAGGCGGCCACCATGGCGTTCGTCAACAAGCAGAAGCCCACCTTCGCGGGCCACTGACCCCCACCGGGGCTTCCCCGCACGCCGCCCTGGCGACGGTCAGTCGTCCTCTTCGGGATCCTGGTTGGCCGCCACGCCGAGCACGTACGCCTGCATGGCCAGCTCGTCGCCGGAGGGCGAGACGAAGGCGGGCAGCTCGCGGGGGCCCAGTTCCTGCACGTACGACCAGAAGAGCCGGACCGCCTCGGCGGGCGAGGCCGCCTCGATCGGCAGGTCGAGGCTGACCAGCCAGGACCGCCGGGCGGGCGGCGGGCCGAGCAAGGCGGCCAGCTGCCCCCAGGCCGCCAGGTCCAGCCCGGTCACCGGCCCGTCGAGGGCCACGTCGTGCACCGGCACCGGCTCGTCGAGCACCCGCCGGGTGTACGACACGACGAGTTCCCCCGGGCCGGCCTCGGACTGCGGGTCGTCCGGGTCCTCCCGGGTCTCCGCGGTGGCCAGGGCGACCCGGCCGAGCGCCACCAGCCGCAGCGGCTCGTCGACCAGCACGGCGACCGGGTCACCGGGCCGGGGCCGCGCGACGCCGTCCAGCCCGGTGAGCTCCAGGGTGTCGTGGTGCACCAGCCGCTCGGCCTCGTACCGTTCGGCGGGCAGCAGCACCGCCCAGGCGCCGGACACGGTGCTCTCGGTCGTCCCGCTCGTACGGAGCTCGGTGTCGGTCATGGCGTCAATCCCATCACGCGGGGACGGTGCTGGTCCCGGCACGTCCGCCGGACGCCGCCGGCGTCACGTCCCGACCGCGTCGAGGGTGACGTGGCAGCCGGCGAGGTGGTCGTCCACCATGCCGGTGGCCTGCATCAGCGCGTACGCGGTGGTAGGGCCGACGAAGCGGAAGCCCTGCTTCTTGAGCGCCTTGGCCAGCGCGGTCGACTCCGGGGTGAGCGCCAGCACCTCGGTGAACGACCGGGGCCGGGCCGGCCGGGGCGGCGGCGCGTAGGACCAGAGCAGCTCGGAGAGGCCGCCGGGCAGCTGCAGGGCGGCCCGGGCGTTGGCGACGGCGGCTTCGATCTTGGCCCGGTTGCGGACGATCCCGGCGTCGGCCAGCAGTCGGGCCACGTCGGCCTCGCCGTAGCCGGCGACCTTCTCGATCCGGAACTCGTCGAAGGCAAGCCGGAACGCCGGCCGCTTGCGCAGGATGGTCAGCCAGGACAGGCCGGACTGGAACGCCTCCAGGGTCAGCCGCTCGTAGAGCGCGTCGTCGCCACGCAGCGGCCGGCCCCACTCCCCGTCGTGGTAGACGGCGTAGTCCGGCGTGCTCGCTCCCCAGGCGCAGCGGTGCAGCCCGTCGGCGCCGATCACCAGGTCAGTCACGGCGTCAAGGCTAGGCCGACCCACCGACAACGAGCGACGACGCCCCGCGGGCTCAGGGCAGCCGGCCCTGCTCGACCAGCCGGGCGAACTTCTTCAGCGCCTGGGTGAGGCTGAACTTCGAGCCGGGCCAGAGCACCGGCCAGGCCACCCGGCCGGCGGTCCCGCCGGGCAGGTGGAACCACTCGTGCCAGACCACCTGGGTCCGGTCCTGCTCCACCGGGGTGCACCGCAGCACCCCGGGGCCGCGCAGCAGCTTGCCGCAGTGAACCACGCCGACCTCGTACGGGGCGTCCACCCGGACCACCCGCATCTCGTCCCGCAGCACCGCCGGGCCGAGCGTGGTGACCGCCTCGACCAGGCTCCCCTCGCCGCCGTCGCCCTCCACCACCCGCACCGTGGTGAGCGGGATCCAGTCAGACTGCCGCTCCCAGGCGGTCAGCGCGGCGAAGACCCGCTCGGCCGGCGCGTCGACGATCACCGTCGCGGTGACCTCGGCGGCACCGGGTTGGGCCGCCTCGCCGAGCGATTCGCCCTCCGGGCCGGTCACGCCGACTCCGAGCGGACCACCGCGCCGCGCTCCCGCTCGCCGTCGGGGACCGGGGCGGTCGCCCCGGTCGGGCCGGCGGCCGGGGTGCCGGCGGCCGGGGCGGAGGTGGGGCCGGCCGGCGGCTGGCCGGCGGCGGCCCGATCGGTCGCTGCCTCGTCGGCGGGTGCTGCGACCGGGGCCACCGGGCCGGGGGGCGCCGGGGTGTCCGAGGGGAGCATCGCCTCGTCCTCCACCGCCGCGGCGGCCGGTGCGGCGGCCAGCCCCGCCTCGGCGGTCAGCGCGTCCGTCGAACTGTCGGCGGCCGCGTCGACGGAGGTCCCGGTGGTCTCGCCGGCCCCGTCGGCCAGGGCGTCGCCGGGGCTGCTCCCGGCGGTCGGGCTGTCGGCCGGCTCCGTGCCGGCGGCCTGCTCCCGGGTCCGGCGCAGCGCGTCGGCCTCCTCGGTCCGCCCCGCCCGGAGCGCGGCGATCTCGGCCTCGAGCACGCCGATCAGCTCGGACTTGTAGCCGATGTCGTACGCGGCCCGGCGCATCGCCTGGTCGACCTGGGCCATCCGGTAGCCGCGCAGCGCGGTGTCGAAGCGCACCTCGGCGATGTCCGACTCGTCCAGCGGGCGGCTGCCCGGCAGGGGCACGGCCCACCCGTCCGGCTCGGTGGGCACCAGGCCCGGGTCCCGCCCGGAGACCAGCACCGTCACCCCGAACACCACCGCCGCGACGGTCAGCGCCACGACCAATAGGAGCAGAACGTCACCCATGGGGAGATCGTGGCATGCGGGCGCGCATCGGGCGAGCCCTCCACCCGCACCGATCATGATTCGAAACCCGGCGTACCGGGCGGGCCGGCCGGGGACCGACCGGATAGCGTCGGGGGCGTCCGGCGGACGACCGGGGCCGGGGCGGAGATCAGGAGGCGGGCATGACCGGGGCGCTGCGGCTCGGTGGGCGGACCTTCTCCCCCGGCGAGCTGGTGGTGATGGCGATCGTCAACCGCACCCCGGACTCGTTCTTCGACCGGGGTGCCACCTTCGCGCAGGACAGCGCGCTGCGGGCGGTGGAACGGGCGGTGACCGAGGGCGCCGGGATCATCGACATCGGCGGGGTGAAGGCCGGTCCGGGCGACGAGGTCGACGTGGCCGAGGAGATCCGCCGGACGGTGGACACCATCGCCGCCGTCCGGGCCGCGTTCCCCGACGTGGTCATCTCGATCGACACCTGGCGGGCCGAGGTGGCCGTGGAGGCGGTGGCGGCCGGCGCCGACCTGCTCAACGACACCTGGTCGGGGGCGGACCCGGCGCTGGCCCGGGTCGCCGCGGAGACCGGTGCCGGGCTGGTCTGCTCGCACGCCGGCGGGCTCACCCCGCGGACCCGGCCGCACCGGGCCGCGTTCGACGACGTGGTGGCCGACGTGGTGGCCACGGTGACCGGGCTCGCCGACCGCGCGGTGGCCCTCGGCGTACGCCCGGACGGGATCCTGATCGACCCGGCGCACGACTTCGGCAAGAACACCCGGCACTCCCTGGAGATCACCCGCCGGCTCGGCGAACTCACCGACACCGGGTGGCCGCTGCTGGTCGCCCTGTCGAACAAGGACTTCATCGGCGAGACGCTGGACCTGCCGGTGCCGGACCGGCTGGAGGGCACCCTGGCCGCCACCGCCGTCTCGGCCTGGCTCGGCGCCCGGGTGTTCCGCGCCCACCAGGTCCGCGAGACCCGCCGGGTGCTGGACATGGTCGCCTCGATCAAGGGGGACCGGCCGCCGACCCTGACCCGGCGCGGCCTGGCCTGAGCCAGGTCACGTCCAGCGGAGGATGTTCTTCCGCCAGGCGTAGAGGATGCCGAGCGCCACCACGGCGACGAAGACGGCCATCTCCACCACCGTCGTCACACCGAACCCCGGCCGGTCGAAGACCAGGGCCCAGGGGAAGAGGAAGACCGCCTCGACCGCGAAGAGCACGTACAGGTACGCGTAGACGTAGTACCTGATCTGCATCTGCGCCCAGTCGCCACCGACCGGGTCGAGGCCGCACTCATAGCTGGCCCGCTTCCCCCAGGGATCGGCCGGACGGCTGGGACGTAACACCCGATTGGCTGAGAACGCCGTGACAAAGAAGAGCACGGCGGCGAGCAGCAGGAGACCGAGGGTGGCGTACGAGCCGAGATAACCGGTCACGGTCGGGAGCCTACCGCTCCGCCCGCCGGGGGTCCCGAACGCAGGTTTGTTTCGTTTTGGGGCCAACGCCCGATGACAACCATGGCCGAAAAACGGAAACGAGCCTCACCGGAGGACAGATGACTCGCCCCCGCGTACGGCCCGCCGTGCACCGACGTACCTCGGTGCTGCTCCCGCCCGCGCTGGCCGCCGGCCTCGCGGCGGCGCTCGGCGTGGCGCCCGGGTGGGCCACCGCGTCGCCGACGGCAGCCGGCGTGGTGCGCGCGGCCACCGATCCGGCGACCGAGCCCGGCAGCGGCACCCCCACCGGGGAACCGACCACGACCGAGCCGGCACCGACCACGGCGCCGCCGACCGAGAGCGCACCCCCGGGGACCACGCCGCCGGCCCCGACCAGCACCGCTCCGGCTCCGACCAGCACCGCTCCGGGCAAACCCCCGCCCACCACCACCGCGCCGACCACCACCGCACCGCCGCCGGCCGCCCCGC
Organism: Micromonospora sp. NPDC007230; assembly: GCF_042869115.1. Taxonomy (NCBI): domain Bacteria; kingdom Bacillati; phylum Actinomycetota; class Actinomycetes; order Micromonosporales; family Micromonosporaceae; genus Micromonospora; species Micromonospora sp. NPDC007230. The sequence goes on from NZ_JBIAFE010000019.1 coordinate 146,176, forward strand.
CCGGTCAGCCGGCCGGCGCTCGGCTGGGGGTACGGGTCACCACCGAGGACGTCACGCTGACCTCGGCGTACTGGACCGCCGACCGCGCGGTGACCACACTGCGGGTGACCGTGACCAACACCGGCGGCAGCACCGCACGGATCCGGCTCGGCTACACGCTGCCGGCCGGCCTGACCGACGTGGGTACCGCGGGCTGCGCGCCCGCCGGGGGCGGCAGCTACCGCTGCGGCGAGTGGACCACCCCGCCGGGCGCCCGGTTCCGCAGCGCGATCCGGGTCCGGGTCGCCCGCACCGCCTGGCGGTCCATGCCGCTGGCCGGCTCGGTCCGGGTCACCGCCACCGCACCCGGGGTCAGCGGGTCGGCCACCGACGACGAGGGCTTCGCTGTCCTCTTCCCGCCCGGGCCGCCGGCGCCCGGCATCGCGCTCCGCGCCGAGGAGGTGCTCCTCGACGACAGCGGCGGCCCGACCACCCTGGCGGTACGCCTGGGCAACACCGGCCGGGTCGACGCCGCCGGCCGGGTCGACGTGGTCCTCCCCGACGGGGTGACCCCGGCCGGCCCGCCCGCCGGCTGCACCGCCGTGGCCCCGGACCGCACCCGGTGTGACCTGGGCACCGTGCCGGCGGGACGCACGGCCACCCTGCGGCTGCCGGTGGCGGCCACGCCGGAGGCCCGGCGCCGGGCCCCGCTGTCCGGCGCGGTCGCCGGCCGGCTGGAGCCCCGCAGCGGGCGGGACCGGCAGGTGCAGATGAGCTTCCGGATCACCTCCGCCGCCGCGCCGGCCAGCCCGGTCGGCGGTACGCGCGGCTCGCAGGGCGAGCTGGATCACGCGGGACGGGCCGGGGGCGAGGACGACGCCAGCCCGGTGCGGACGGCCGTCGTCCTGATCGCCGCCTCCGGACTCGTGGTGGTGCTCGCGCTGGTCCTGGCGACCGCCTCGCTGCGCCGCCGGATGAGCGGCGGCCCAGCCGCGGCAGCCGCCACCCGAAGTGATCCGCCGGACCACTCCAGGCGTGCGGTGATCTGAGTTACGGTGACGGTACTAATGCCGCAAAGCCGGGCATACAGCCGGCCGAGCAGGTCCCACACGTCGGACCTCCACCAAGGTGGCCCTAACGGACCGACGTAGGCTCTGACGTGAGAAATGGAGCGGGCCGAACCGGGCACGGACGGCTCGCGATAGCAGCGCGTCAAGGAGGGCACGTGGCCGGGCAAGGCGGGGTCACCATCATGTTCAGCCGCCCGTGTGACGGCGCTGAGCGAAGCGAGGTGCGGGCGTGACCAAGCAGATCCGTCAACTGGACCGGGTGGTCATCCGATTCGCCGGCGACTCCGGCGACGGCATGCAGCTCACCGGTGACCGGTTCACCTCGGAGACGGCCCAACTGGGCAACGACATCTCCACGTTGCCCAACTTCCCGGCCGAGATCCGGGCCCCCGCCGGCACCCTGCCGGGCGTGTCGAGCTTTCAGGTGCACTTCGCCGACTACGACATCCTGACCCCCGGCGACGCGCCGAACGTGCTGGTGGCGATGAACCCGGCCGCCCTCAAGGCCAACCTGGCCGAGCTGCCGCGCGGCGCGGACATCATCGTCAACACAGACGAGTTCACCAAGCGCAACCTGGCCAAGGTGGGCTACACGACCAACCCGCTGGAGGACGGCTCACTCTCCGGCTACGTGGTGCACCCGGTCGCGCTGACCTCGATGACGATCGGCGCGCTGGCCGCGCACGAGGTGTCCAAGAAGGACGCCGAGCGGGCCAAGAACATGTTCGCGCTCGGCCTGCTGAGCTGGATGTACTCCCGCCCGTACGACTCGACGCTGCGCTTCCTGGAGCGCAAGTTCGCGGCCCGCCCCGAGCTGGTCGCGGCGAACGTGGCCGCCTTCCGGGCCGGCTGGAACTTCGGCGAGACCACCGAGGACTTCTCCGTCCGGTACGAGGTCAAGCCGGCCAGCATGGCGCCGGGCACCTACCGGAACATCACCGGCAACGCCGCGCTGTCGCTGGGCCTGGTGGCCGCCGGCGTCCGCTCCGGGCTGCCCGTCTTCCTCGGGGCGTACCCGATCACCCCGGCCTCGGACATCCTGCACGAGCTGAGCAAGCACAAGCGGTTCGGCGTGATCACCATGCAGGCCGAGGACGAGATCGCCGCGGTCGGCGCGGCGCTGGGTGCGTCGTACGGCGGGTCGCTCGGGGTCACCACCACCAGCGGGCCGGGCGTGGCGCTGAAGGGCGAGACCATCTCCCTGGCCGTGGCGCTGGAGCTGCCGCTGGTGATCGTCGACGTGCAACGCGCCGGGCCGTCCACCGGCATGCCGACCAAGACCGAGCAGGCCGACCTCAACATGGCGCTCTACGGCCGGCACGGCGAGGCCCCGGTCGCGGTGATCGCACCGAAGTCCCCGGCGGACTGCTTCTACGCCGCCCTGGAGGCGGCGCGGATCGCGCTGACCTACCGCACCCCGGTGATCCTGCTCTCCGACAACTACGTCGCCAACGGCTCCGAGCCGTGGCTGCTGCCGGACGTGGCGAGCCTGCCCGACCTCCGGGTCGACTTCGCCAGCCGGCCCAACGGCGAGGACGGCACCACCTTCCTGCCGTACCTGCGGGACCCGGAGACCCTGGCCCGGCCGTGGGCCGTCCCGGGCACCCCCGGGCTGGAGCACCGGATCGGCGGCCTGGAGAAGGCCGACAAGACCGGCGACATCTCGTACGACCCGGCGAACCACGACTTCATGGTGCGGACCCGGGCGGCGCGGATCGAGACCATCCCGGTGCCGGACATCGAGGTGGAGGACCCGGACGGCGACGCCCGGGTGCTGGTGCTCGGCTGGGGCTCGACGTACGGCCCGATCGGGGCGGCCTGCCGTGGCCTGCGGCAGCGCGGGCTCTCCATCGCCCAGGCGCACCTGCGCCACCTGGCCCCGATGCCGGCCAACCTGGGCGAGGTGCTGCGCGCGTACGACCGGGTGGTCATCCCCGAGATGAACCTCGGCCAGCTCGCCCACGTGATCCGGGCGAAGTACCTGGTCGACGCGATCGGCTACAACCAGGTCCGCGGCCTGCCGTTCACCGCCGCCGAGCTGGAGACGATGCTGGAAGAGGTCCTGAAGAATGTCTGAGCCCATCGCCCTCAAGCTCACCGCCAAGGACTTCAAGTCCGACCAGGAGGTGCGCTGGTGCCCCGGCTGCGGCGACTACGCCATCCTGGCGGCCGTGCAGGGCTTCATGCCGGAGCTGAACATCCCCCGGGAGAACATCGTCTTCATCTCGGGCATCGGCTGTTCGTCCCGCTTCCCGTACTACATGAACACCTACGGGATGCACTCGATCCACGGCCGCGCCCCGGCGATCGCCACCGGCCTGTCGGTGACCCGGCCGGACCTGTCGGTCTGGGTGGTCACCGGTGACGGCGACGCGCTCTCCATCGGCGGCAACCACCTGATCCACGCGCTGCGCCGCAACGTCAACCTCAAGATCCTGCTCTTCAACAACCGGATCTACGGCCTGACCAAGGGGCAGTACTCGCCGACCTCCGAGGTCGGCAAGATCACCAAGTCGACCCCGGTCGGCTCGGCGGACGCCCCGTTCAACCCGCTGTCGCTGGCGCTCGGCGCGGAGGCCACCTTCGTCGCCCGGACCATCGACTCCGACCGCAAGCACCTCCAGTCGGTGCTGCGGGCCGCCGCCGAGCACCAGGGCTCCGCGTTCGTGGAGATCTACCAGAACTGCAACATCTTCAACGACGGCGCGTTCGACCAGCTCAAGGAGCCGGCCACCCGGGACGACTACCTGATCCGGCTGGAGCACGGCCAGCCGATCACGTTCGGCAAGGACGGGCAGTTCTGCGTCGTCCACCCGCCGGGCGGCTTCGGGCTGGAGGTCCGCGACACCGCGGCCACCCCGGCCGAGGAGATCGTGGTGCACGACGCGGGCGTCACCGACCCCGCGTACGCCTTCGCGCTGTCCCGGCTGCCGGGGGCGGACCTGCGAAACACCCCGATCGGCGTGTTCCGCTCGGTGACCCGCCCGGCGTACGACAGCGTGGTGCAGGAGCAGGTCGCCACGGCGAAGGCCACCGTCGACGAGACGCCGGAGCAGCAGCTCGCCGGCCTCCTCGCCAGCGGTGACACCTGGACGATCGGCTAGCGTCCGCCGCAGACGGGAAAAGGGCCCGCGACCTCCACGGTCGCGGGCCTTTCGTTGAGCTGTGGCCAGGATTCCGGACGCGCGCGGCACCCGACGGCAACCGGATCAGGGTGCGGCGGCCGTCGCCTGCGGGCGGTCGTCTCGGACGTACACGACCATGTCACCGGTCTCGATCTCCGCACCGGCCCGGTCGGTGAGCGTCACCACCCGGCCCCGCCGGACCAGCGCGATAACCAGGGAGTCCAGTTCGCGCGGCGACCGGCCCACCTCGTCGCGCTCCGCCGAGCGCATCGCCAGCGCCATGCCCTGCCCCGGGGTGAGCAGGTCCTCCACCACGTCGATCAGCGGCGGGGCGGAGGTGGAGAGGCCGAGCAGCCGGCCGGCGGTCGCCGAGGAGACGATCACGTGGTGCGCGCCGCTCTGCTTGAGCAGCGGGGCGTTCTCCGCCTCGCGTACCGCCGCGATGATCCGGACCTGGCCGGCGGTGAGCTGGCGCACGGTCAGCGCCACCAGCACCGAGGCGTCGTCACTGTCGGTCGCGATGATCACCGCGCGGGCAGTCCGGATGTGCGCCTGCTCCAGCACCGCCGACCGGGTCGCCGAACCCTCGATGGCGACCAGCCCGGCCGAGGTGGCCTGCCGCAGCGCGGCACCGCTCCGCTCCACCACCACGATCCGGGACTTGTCCGTCCCGTTCTCCAGCAGCGCGGAAACCGCACTGCGGCCCTTGGTGCCGTAGCCGCAGATGATGACGTGGTCCTTCACGGTCCTCCTCCACCGCGACAGGCGACGGCCGGTCCGGTACTGGTCGGTCAGGACTTCCAGGGTGGTGCCGACCAGGATGATCAGGAAGAGCACCCGGGCCGGGGTGACGAAGACGACGTTGACCAGCCGGGCCGAGGGGCTGGCCGGGGTGATGTCGCCGTAGCCGGTGGTGGAGAGCGAGACCACCGCGTAGTAGAAGCAGTCGAGGAGGGTCATCCCGTCCTCGTTGACGTCGCGGTAGCCGTCCCGGTCGAGCCAGACCGCGGCCACCACGGCGCAGACCAGGGCCAGGGCGGCGAGCAGGCGCAGACTGAGCGCGCTCAGCGGCCCCCGCCGCTGCGCGGGAAAATGGATCACTGGCGGTCCTGCTCCGGCACGGTCACCTGCACGAGCACAAGATAGCCGTTGCGGCGAGCGCCGGCCTCCCGGGTCGCGGTCCGCGCCCGCGTGACGTGCCCGGCCGTCGGACGGGGCATGATGGGGACGTCCCGGGACGACGACCGCGAGGAGGCCCGCATGTCGTTGCTGCGACGGGTGATCGGTGGGGTGCTCCGCCGGGTACGGCTGCGGCAGGGCCGGACGCTGCGCGAGGTGGCCCAGGCGGCCGGGGTGTCGCTGCCGTACCTCTCGGAGGTGGAGCGCGGCCGCAAGGAGGCGTCCTCGGAGGTGTTGGCCGCCATCTGCCGGGCCCTCGGGATCCACCTCTCCGACCTGCTCGAGGAGGCCCGCGACGAGCTGCGGCAGGTCGAGCGGCGGACGCCGGTGACGTCGGGGGTGGCCCTGGCCCGGCTGGACCGGGTGCCGGCGGCGCACGGCCCCCGCACCGGTCCGCACGTGCGGGTGGGTGGTGGACCCCGGCTGCACGTCGCCCGGCGTCCCGCCCTGCCGGCGCCGCTGCTCGGCGGGTCGCTGCGGCTGCCGGAGGCCGCGTTCCCGCTCGGCGGCGCGAGCCTCGGATACCCGTCGCCGACGACCGTCGGGTCCGGCACCCGGATCTGGCTGTTCCCCGCGCCGACGGAGGCGCGGCGTCGCCCGCGTACCTCGGCCACGCTGGCCAGGCGGCGGGCCCGGGCGGGCTGGCGGCGACTGGCCGCGGCCTAGGGCCCGCCGGTTCTGCCCACGGCGGATCTGCCCCGGGCAGAAACCCTGGGCCCGGAGCCACCGGCCGCCGGACGCTGGAGACCACCGGTTCCCGGGCGGCCCGTCGCCCGCCGGTGGCACGGAGGGTGGTCAGGTCATGGGGTACGGCATCTGGATGCTGGACGAGGGGCAGCCGTCCCTCGGCGATCGGGTCTTCGAGCGGCTGCTCGCCGAACGCATCATCTTCCTCGGCACCGAGGTCACCGACGCCTCGGCCAACCAGATCTGCGCGCAGATCCTGCTGCTCGCGGCCGAGGATCCGGAGCGGGACATCTTCCTCTACATCAACTCGCCGGGCGGCTCGGTCAGCGCCGGGATGGCCGTCTACGACACGATGCAGTACGTCAAGAACGACGTGGCGACGCTGGCGCTCGGGATGGCCGGCTCGATGGGGCAGTTCCTGCTCTGCGCCGGGACGGCCGGGAAGCGGTTCGCCCTCCCTCACTCGCGGATCATGATGCACCAGCCGTCGGGCGGCTTCGGTGGCACGGTCGCCGACATCAGCATCCAGGCGGAGAACATGCTGCACGTGAAGCGGACCATGCAGGAGCTGATCGGCCGGCACAGCGGGCGCCCGCTGCCGGAGATCCAGCGCGACTGGGACCGGGACCGCTGGTTCACCGCCGAGGAGGCCCGCGAGTACGGCCTCATCGACCAGGTCGTCACCCGAGCCGAGCAGCTCGCCGCCTGACCACCGCCGGTCGGCACGGGGGCGACCGGTCGGGCGCGCGTGGCGCAGTTCGCCCGGAACGTGCGCGGGCAGCGGCGACGGCCGGTGCCGGACACGCCCCCTCGATCGCGTCCGACACCGGTCGCGGGTGGCCGCGAAGGCTCGATATGCACCGGAGCCTATGGTCGGGACGGCGCCTGTGCACGGTGGAGCGGGCGCAGCGCGTTCCGGTGAATTTTTGTTACCTCACCGGCGCGCCGCGCCCGCGCCCCGTCTCACGGGTAGCTGATCACCGGGCTGGTGCCGTACGAGCCGACGACCGGCGTGCCGGCCTCGTTGACGGTGCGTTCGATGCCGCCGCTGCCGTCGAGGAAGACGGTGATCGCGTCGTGGAACCGCACACCGGCCCGGCGCGGCGCCTCGATCGCCCGGTCACAGCGGATGTCGACGCCCTGGTTGAAGTACGAGTAGACCCCCAGCCCCCACGCCTCGTGCGCGCGGACGTGGTCGGCGACCCGGTACGACGCCCAGCCCCGCCCGGTCGGGCTGTGCCAGGCGGCCTGGCTCGGCGGGTCGTACGGCAACTCGCTCTGGTAGAACACGGTCCGGCCGCGCTCACCGTTCCAGACGGTCTGCCACCGCTGGTAGTGCTCGACGAAGAGCCCGTACGCGGTCACGTCGTCGCCGTTGACCACCACCCCGGTGCCGGCGGTGTTGACGGTCCAGCCGATGGTGCCCGGCTTGCCGTGGTCGCCGCGCCAGGCCCAGATGTTGTCGATCAGGGTGTGCCGGCTGTTCACCACCAGGCTGGTGACCGCCCGGCCGGCCGAGGGGCCGCCGATCCGGAAGAAGACGTCCTGGAGCGAGATCGGGTTGGTCGCGTGCGACCGGTGGCTGTTCCGCTTGCCGACCTCGACCAGCACCTCCGACTCGACCGGCCCGGCGTCGACCAGTACCCCCGCGATGCGTACCCCGTCCACGTCCTCGATGCGCAGGGCCGCGTCGCCGGTGGTCGGGGCGAGGCTGGGCATGCCGAGGCCGAGCACGACGGTGTCCGAATGCTTTACCCGCAGGGCCCGGTCGAGGTGGTAGACGCCCGGGGTGAGCAGCAGGTGTCGACCCCGGGACAGCTCCTGGTTGATCCGCTGCGCGGAGTCGGTGGGCCTGGCGACGAAGAAGGCGGACAGCGGCAACGAGGGTACGACCGCGCCCCAGCTGGTGCCGGCGGTGTCGTGCCGGAGCCCGGGTACGGCCACCCGCCAGCGGCCCGCGCCGTCGACGAAGAGGTAGGGCTTCTCCCGGGTGACCGGGCTGGTCGGCAGGGTGGTGTACGGCGGGTTCGGGAAGCCCTGCGCGGGCGCGCCGAGCACGCCGGAGAAGACCTGGTTCCAGACCCCGTTGGTCCAGTCGCCGCCGAGTTCGCTGTCCCGGGTCAGCCACTGCTGTTGAGAGCCGTTGATGGTGATGCCGTCCACCTTGGAGTCGGCGATGTAGCCGCCGCTGGAGTAACCGCCGTTGCCCGGCTCCAGCCAGAGGATGCCCTTGATGTGCACCCGGCGCATCGGGGACGCCTGGGAGACCGCCCACTGGTTCGACCAGTCGGTCGGGGTCACGGCGAGGTTCTCCACCGAGCGCCAGAAGTTCGTGAGGGCGGAGATGCCGGCCGGCGAGTTCGGGTCGGGCTGCCCGATCACCCGTACCGCGCCGTGGATCTCCACGTCGTCCGGGTGGGTGCCGAGCCCGGCGATGGTGGTGTAGTAGCCGAGCTTCGCGTTGACCTCGTACCGGCCGGGCTTGAACAGCACGGCGTACCGGTCGGCGCCCATCTCGTTGCGTTCCTGCGCGGCGAAGAGACGGTCCAGGGTGGACTGGATCTCCTCGATCGGGGTGGTCGGGTCGTACACGAACACGTTGGGGCCGAGGTCCGGCTCGGCGTCCTCGGGACGGCCGGGCGCGGCGGCGGCCGGGAGAACGGGGAGCCCGAGGCCGGTGAGGGACGCGGCCGAGGCGGCGGTCAGGGTGAGGAAACGGCGGCGGGAGGGGTCGAGTGGTCTCATCTGCCTGCCCTGTCGGTGGTGGGGTAGGGATCGGCCGGGGAGCCGTGAGAGCGCTCTCCGGGACGGGACGCCCTGTTCCTACCCCATCGACACCGATCGCGCCAGGGTGCGCCGGTTCCGGAACCGTCAGCGGGCGTCGTAGCGGGCCCGGGCGGCCTCCACCTCGTCGAGGTGGGTGGTGGCCCACGCCTCCAGGCCGGCGACCAGGTCGAGCAGGCTGCGACCGAGGTCGGTGAGCGCGTAGTCGACCCGGGGCGGCACGCTGGCCTGCACGGCACGGGTGACAAGGCCGTCGCGTTCCAGCCCGCGCAGGGTCTGGGTGAGCATCTTCTGGCTGATCCCGTCGATCCGCTCGGCCAGTTCGCCGTAGCGCTTCCCGCCGTCGGCGAGGGTGAGCACGATCAGCACGCTCCAGCGGTCGCCGATCCGATCGAGGACCTTGCGGCTACCGCAGTTCCGGTTGAACGGGTCCGCCTGCACGGGCTTCACTCTCTTTCGGTGCGTATCGAACTTGAAGGTGCCTACTCTCCAACGGGAAGTAAGGCTGCGATGTTCCCGTTGTTGTGCGAAGACAGTGTTCTCAGCACCGACCGCAGGGAGTTCCCATGTCCATCGTCGTCACCGGCGCCACCGGCCACCTCGGCCGCCTGATCGTCCAGTCGCTGCTCGACCGGGGCGTACCGGCCGACCAGATCGTGGCGGCCGGCCGCGACGTCGACCGGCTGGCCGGCCTCGCCGGGCGCGGCCTGGTCACCCAGCGGGTGGACTACGACGACGCCGAGTCGTTGCAGGCCGCCTTCGCCGGCGCGGAGCAGCTGATGTTCGTCTCCGGCAGCGAGGTCGGCCGGCGCGTGGTGCAGCACGGCAACGTGATCACCGCCGCCAAGGCCGCGGGCGTCGGGCTGGTCGTCTACACCAGCATCGCCAAGGCGGACACCTCCAGCCTGGTGCTCGCCGCCGAGCACAAGGCGACCGAGCAGCTGATCCTGGACTCCGGCCTGCCGCACGTCTTCCTGCGCAACAGCTGGTACCTGGAGAACTACACCGGGCAGCTCCCCACGTACCTCCAGCACGGGGTCGCCGGCGCGGCGAACAACGGCCGGGTCAGCGCCGCCACCCGCGCCGACTACGCCGAGGCCGCCGCCGTCGTCCTCACCACCGAGGGGCACACCAACCGGGTGTACGAGCTGGGTGGCTCGCCGTTCACCATGACCGAGCTGGCCGCCGAGGTCTCCCGGCAGAGCGGCAACAGCGTGTCGTACCTCGACCTGCCGGTCGACAAGCTCACCGAACTGCTGGTCGCGGCCGGCCTGCCCGAGGGGTACGCGGCCGTGCTCGCCGACGGCGACCGCGGTCTCGCCCAGGGCGACCTGGAGGTCGGTGACGACCTGGCGAAGCTGCTCGGCCGCACGCCGACCACGCTCGCCGAGGCGATCCGCGCAGCGCTCTGAGCCGCCTGGACAGCGGGGCCTCAGCACGCGCTGGGGCCCCGGTTCCGGGCTCGGCGGTTACGCCCGCTGGGCGTGCCGCCGGACCAGGTCGTCGACGAGCACCTGCACGTAGTCGGCCGTCTCCTCCCAGCAGGTGACGGCGTGGCACTGGATGCCCATCGCCTTGACCGGGTAGTCGTTGCCGCCGTGGTCCAGCCGGTCGCCGACGAAGAGCACGTTGTCGTGCTTCAGGTCCAGGCACTCCAGCAGCTTGCGCATGCCGTACGCCTTGTCCACGCCCTTGAGGGTGACGTCGATCGAGGTGGAGCCGCCGCCGCGTACCTCCAGGTCGGGCAACTGCTCGGCGACCGCGTCCCGGAGCCGCTTCTTCTTGCTGCCGTCCGGGTCCCAGCCGTACTTCTCCTGCGGTGGGGCGGACTGACCCAGCGCCGAGAAGGTGATCTGGCTGCCCCGGTCCTCGATGATGTCGCCCCAGGTCCGGTCCTCCCAGAGGCCGAGCGCCTTCGCCGACTCGGTGAGCGCCGCGACGATCCGGACCTTGTCCGCCTCGCTCAGGTCCTCGGCGTAGACCAGCCGCCAGTCGCCGTCCCGCCAGCGGTAGTAGCGGGTGCCGCAGGTCGGCATGAGGTGCAGCCGGTTGCGCTGCTCCTCGGTGAGCTCGAGGTGGGCCAGCACCTGCGCCTCGAACTGCTCGAACCGGCCACCGGAGATGATCAGAACGTCCACCTCGGTGAGCAGGTGGCCGAGGAGTTCCGCCATGCGAAGATCGATCTGCGACTTGGAGACGGCCAGGGTGTCGTCCAGGTCGAACGCCACCACTCGAAGATCGTTCATCAACAAACCACCATGTCGTCGCGGGCAGGCCAGGACTAGCAGGGTACCGATGTGACACCCTCCGCCGGCCGCGAGTCCAGAACGTGACGGTACGCAGTCCTCCCGCGCGGAGCGTAACAGCGCGGGGAGTATGACCGGGCCCGGACAACACGGCAGCACCCGATCGGCGTCACGCCGCACCGCCGGCAACCGGCCAGCCGGCCGTGCCGACACAGGCCTCGTTGCCCTCGGGGTCGGCCAGCACCCAGTTCGACGGCGCGTCCGCGTCGCTGACCAGCCGCCCGCCGGCCGCCAGCGCCGCCGCCACCCGGGCCTCGGCCTGGTCGTACGGGACCCAGACGTCGACGTGGACCCGGTTGCGTTGCGGTCGCGGCGCGTCCATCGCCTGAAACCAGAACGCCGGCCCCCGGCCGCGCGGGTCGACCAGGTCCTCAGGGCTGCCGGCCCGGTGGACGTAGCCGAGCAGGGCGCGCCAGAACGGCGTCACCTCGGGGCCGACCAGCGCGTCGATGGTGACCTGCACGGTCTGCACGGCCGACGGGTCGGCGGGTACGCCCAGCTCCCGGGCCACCGCCGAGATCCGCCGGGCCAGCTCGAGGTCGCGCCCGGTCAGCCCGTAGTAGTCGGAGGTGAGAGTGATCAGCCGGACGGCCACCCCGCCGTGCCGCAGGTCGACGTCCGGATGGTGGTCGTCGAGGCCGGGCAGCTCGCCGATCGCCCGGACAAGGCGGGCACCGGCCGCAAACGAGCCGGTACGGAACCAGGCACACGCCCCTTCGCCCAGCACCCGCCATTCCTCGACCCCGGCGGCCGCATGGAACTGCCCCGGCGTGATCCGCTCCGACAACGTCTTCTCCCTCGGTGATGCGTCTCGGTCCACCGAGTCTCACCCGAGTTCCCGACACCCTCTGTCGTATACGTCGGCAATCATGGGACCGTGCGTGCGTCGCGGATGATGACCCTGCTGTTGCAGCTCCAGGTGCGCGGCCAGGCCAGCGGGCGGGAGCTGGCCCGGCAGTTGCAGGTCAGCGAGCGTACGGTGCAACGCGACGTCGAGGCGCTGGTGGCCGCCGGCATTCCGGTGCGGTCGAGCCGCGGGCCGGCGGGTGGCTACCGCCTCGACCGCGGCTACCGGACCCGGCTCACCGGCGTCGGCCTGGACGAGGCCGGCGCGTTGGCGTTCCTCGGGCTCGCCGGCCCGGCCGAGCAGCTCGGGCTCGGCGAGCTGCTGGAGGGCGCCCGGGTCAAGGTGTGGGCCAGCCTGACCGGCGAGGCCCGGGAACGCGCCGGCCGGACCGCCGAGCGCTTCCACCTCGACCCGACCCGCTGGTACGGCGCCCCCGAGCCGGTGCCCTGCCTCCCCCAACTCGCCGACGCGGTCTGGCGCGACCGCCGCGCCCGCATCGAGTACGTCCGCGACGGGCGGCCCACCACCCGCGAGGTCGGCCCGCTCGGGCTGGTGCTCGCCGCCGGTGACTGGTATCTGGTCGCCCTGCGCGACGGCCGGCGACGCACCTACCGGGTCTCCCGGATGCGCGCGGTGGACGTCCTTGACGAGCCGGTCGCCCGCCCGCCCCGGTTCGACCTCGCCGGATCGTGGACCGAGGCGCGCCGGGCCCTGGAGGACGAGGAGCCCGCCGTCGAGGTCACCGTACGCGTCGCCGCCCGGGCCCTGCCCCGCCTGCGTCGGCTGGTGCCCGGCCCCGGGAAGGACCGGGTCCCGGTCACCGCGACCGGGGCGGTCGAGCTGACCATCCCGTTCGAGAACGAAGGGTGGGCACTGTCGGCACTGCTCAGCCTCGGCACCGCCGTAAAGGTGCTGGCACCGGGCCACCTTCGGGAGCGGGTGGTCGAGGAGCTACGCGCTGCTGCGGCTCAATACTGATCACGTGGCGCTGTCGCGCCGGCCCATGATCAAGCCCGCTGGCCACCTTGCCGGTCGGTGATGGCGGACCATTCCCCGTCCGGCGGGAGTTTCTGAAGCCGCCTATGTGGCGACAACAGAGCTGGGAGGCTGGCGTAGACCCCTACGTCGGCAGGACCAGGCGACCGTGAGGAGAGCCCGATGGTGGACCGCGACGATCTTCCCGCGCCACGGCAGGGTCTGGTTGTCACACACTTCCTCACCGTGCGCGACGTCGCCGTCTCGCGGAAGTTCTACGCCGACATCTTCGGTGGGCAGATCGTTCTCGCCGAGAATCCGACAATCGTCAAGATCGCCAACAGCTGGATCATCATGAACCCCGGCGGCGGGCCCACCCCAGACAAGCCCGACATCACCCTGACCCCGCATGAGCCGGGCGACCCGGTCTCCGCGTTCCTCAACGTCCGGGTGGCCGACATCGCCGCCTTCTATGCCGACACCCGGGCCAAGGGCGGGCAGTTCCTGACCGAGCCGCTCGACCGCAAGGCCGAGGTGCGCTGCTACCTCCGCGACCCGGACGGCTACCTCATCGAGATCGGGCAGGCCACCGGGATGCTGCAGGGCGTCTACGCCGACAAACCCGCCAGTTCGAGCTGAGACGCTCCCACCTGGTTAGCACCGACGAGCAGCGCCGACCTTGGCAGGGTTTCATGAGCGAGTCGCCTCGTAGTCGGGGAGCGTGGCCGCGGTGGTCCGGGTTGGCGGGCGCATGGTCAGGACCAGTACGGCCAGCCCGGCGCCGAACTCACCAGCCCACCCGCGATCGCGGTCGGCTGCCTCATCCGCCAAGTCAGCACCGACACGGCCATGGTGCCGACTGCGGAGGCCAGGCCCATGGGTGCGAACAGCACCGCCGACGCGACCGGCGAGAAGCCCAGCACACTCTGCAGGTACTGAATCACCATCAGGCCCGTACCCGCCATGACGACCCCGGCGAAGGCCAGCGCGACGAGTACGACCGTGAACGGGCGGTTGCGAAACAGCCGCAGGTCCAGCAGCGGCGTCCCCAGCCGCAACTGCCGGCGTACGAACAGCAGTCCGACGACTGCCCCGACGACGAGGGCCACGGCCGGCACGACCGGCACGCTCTCGACGGTCAGCTGCTTGATGCCGTCGACCATAGCGCGCCCACCGATTTTGCCGTCCTCTTTGGATTACAGGGGCTCTTCGAAGTTGAGCGGGGTTCGCTGCTGGAGCCGGCCCGAGCGTGAAGGGCTCGCAGCTCATCGGTGATCATCTGAGTGTCGAATTCGGAT
>NZ_JBIAFE010000020.1:0-144383 GCF_042869115.1 Micromonospora sp. NPDC007230
GCGCTGCTGCCCCCGCCGCGCCACCGCGATCGTGCAGGCCATCCTCGTCCTGCACCACGTCGAAGCGAACCGCTACGCAGGATGAAAATGGCTCAGTGTTGTGCATCGCCGAGGCAGTGCTGTTGGCTGTTTCCTCGTCTCTGAGGTCATCGCCTCCACGTACCCCTTGCCGGGCGGGATCATCACCGCGATGTTGTCGGACATCGTGGATCCGTGGCCGGCTGGTTGATTGCCTGTGGGCGTGGGGTCGGGTGTGTGGGTTGCCGGAGAGCAGGTGGGCGGCGCTGGGAGAAGATTGGCGGGCCGCGCCCCGGTGTGGCGGTATCGGCTCGGCGACCACGTCGGAAACGACAGACGGTCCCTGCCTTGCTGGGCCGGGACCGTGTGACGGTTCGCGTCGCCTCGGGGGTTACCACCGGTGCGGGGTGGTCAGTGGGTCGGGTCGGATTGGTTGTGTCGGAGGGCTTCTTCGAGTTGGTCTTCGAGGATGATGATGCGGCAGGCGGCCGCCATGTCGGTGCCCTGCTCGCACATCCGATGGGCGCGGGCGGCCAGGCGTAGCTGGTGGCGGGAGTAGCGGCGGTGGCCGCCGGCGGAGCGGTGCGGGTCGATCAGTTTCGCCTCGCCGAGCCGGCGCAGGAAGTCCTGCGAGCAACCGACGATTTCCGCGGCGCGGCCCATCGTGTAGGCGGGGTAGTTCTCGTCGTCCAGCATGTCATCGGGTTGGCCCATGCCACCTCCACATCGAGGGCCCCGGCGCGGGAAGCGCCGGGGCCCCAGGGTTAACGGGTCAGAAACACCATCACCGACAAGACTGTCGGTTTGTCATGTCCGCACGGGGCCAGACGGCCTCGGGTGCGGGGATCGCATAAGCGTGACCGGAGAACCACCTCTCGTTCGATGGAAACTGCGGTGTCCGCGCCCGGCCCGTCACATGCGGCCGGCGGCGGGCGATCCAACGGTGTACGGCCCTCCCTTTCCTCTGTCTTCCTCTAGCTCAACTGTGCGTGCTGCCCGCCGGCGCCCGGCCCACGATCTCCTGGCTGCGGCGCCGGCGGACCGATACTGCCTGCGGCGGAGCCCTGAAACCTGAGGCTGGCCCCACCGCGTCGTCGCGCCCGAGCGCAAGCCTCACGCCCGGGGTACCGCCGTACTGCTTCAACTTCCACTTCTTACAGGTCGTGCCGAGCGGGAGCCGTGTGAAGCTGGCCCTGCTCCATCGCCCGTCGTGGGCGGTTTTCGTCAGCGTCTTTGTTGCACTCTCGCACTCAACGGTAGAAAGACTAACCAGCAACGGCGAGCATGTCTAGCGATTGCCACATAGATTTTCTGGGTTCGGACACGCAGTGTCTCCTGTCAGGGCGATCAGCTGTCGCGCACGGGGAGATCATGGCGACGCGGGCCCATGGGGCCTAGGTAGCTGGCAGACGAGCAGGTCGATGCCGGTGAGGGCGAGTTCCAACCATGCCTGGTTGATGGCGAACAGGCGGGAGGGGAACCGGGCGAAGCCGGTGTCCTTCCCTGTGCGGACGCGGTTCTCTACTCGGGCGTAAGCGCGGTGGCGGGCTTCCAGGTGCTGGACCGATCCTGTGCCGGTCGGGGTGTCGGTGGCCATGGCCTGGTGGCGCTTGCCTTCGATGGTGTCGAACAGGGTCAGTTGCGCGCCGGGGTGCGGGCGTTCGCGGCGGACGATGACCCGGGTGCCGGGCGGGTAGGCGGCCAGGTAGTCGGCGGGCAGCAGGCCGGTGATCTCGCGGATCTCGGCCCCCTCGCGCAGGTCACCGTCGCTGTCGAGGGCGCTGATCCAGCCGGTGGCGGCGCGGATCGTGTCGCGGACGGGTTCGGTGATCGCCACGCCGACGGAGAATCGGATGTCATGCCGTGTTCGCGCAGGCTGCGGATGTGGGCGACCGGCCGAGCCCGAGAGCACGAGGATCGGCGTGCCGTGCCGGTGGTTGTCGGGGATCTGCTCCAGGGCGCGGTCGAACACGAGGATGTGGTCGGCGGTGTTCGACCCGGCCCGACCCTCGCGCAGCAGCCCTAGCCGAACGTCTTCTTCCACGTCCGCGACGCGTTCTCCTTCTCAGAGTGGCAGATCACGATCGAGGCGTCCACATCCAGCACGATCGCCGGTACCGGCATCCCCGCCGCCGTCGAGGCAGGAAGACCTCACGGGTCTCGACCATCTGCGCCCACGCCAACTCTCGCGCCCCCGCCCGAGCCGCCCGCAGCCGCGCCAACGCTGAAGCGTCCACGCCGGGCAGCACCCGCCATGCGGTCGGCTCCGAGGCCACCGGGCCGAACACGCCCGGCTGATCAGGCGAGACAGCAAGGTCGGCGATGGCATCACCGCCATCGGCCAGCATCATCGCCAGATCCACCGCGACCCGGGCGGGGAACATGACCTGCCTGCCGCTGCCGCAGCGGTGTCAGAGCGTCACTGAACCCATTGGTCAAGCCGCCGGGACGATCTACAACACTGAGGGATTTGCCCGCAGTTTGGCGGCGACGCGACCGAAGCCCGGTGATACCGGCGCCGAGCCGAGTGGACCGCGCGCGTACGGCAAGCAGCTCAACATCGACGGCGCCGAACGACGCGCCTGTCCGGTCGGAGCTGCCGCACGGCTGCGGCAACGCCGACGGCGGTGATGGCGGTCATGGCGAGGGCAGCGGGACGGCGACGGGCTGCCGACCGAAGTGCTACGGCCGCGCCGCGGATCGAACGGGCGGCCGGGCCCGCCCTATCTGCGGCAGCGTGAGACCTGCTGCGAACTACGGCCATCGCCCGTGTCGCGCGTTCGCGCAGCGCGTTGCCGCGCCGTGCCTGCCATGCGGCTGCGACCTGCGCTATCCGCCCGTTGCCGAGCTTTCTGTACCGCTCCTGCGGTCTTTCCTCGCATCGCCTGGGCCGCACCCGTCAGTCGTTGGCCGACGCGATTTTTGATCTGGAGGGCGCTGTCGCGGCCCCGCGCCTTCACGTCGGTCTTGGCTGCCAGGGCCTGCACCGTGGCGCCCAGTTCCGCTCGTGTCTTCTCGACGTCCTCGCTGGTGCGGTCCGGGTCGCTGTTCGCGTCCGCCATCATCGCTCCCTCCCCTTCTTGGCGGCCTGTTGCACTGACCTTGACGTCGGTGCGCACGCTGTCGAGCGTCGACTGGGGCTTGAGAGGCATCATCTTGCTGGTCTGCTTCTTTCCGGACAGCGCGAGCAGACCGGCTACCGCGAACAGGATCACCGCCACGACCAGGGCGGCCAGCCACGCCCACATGACCTTCGCCAGTAGCAGGATGATCGCGGCGACGA
This sequence comes from Micromonospora sp. NPDC007230, assembly GCF_042869115.1. NCBI lineage: Bacteria > Bacillati > Actinomycetota > Actinomycetes > Micromonosporales > Micromonosporaceae > Micromonospora > Micromonospora sp. NPDC007230. Next base: position 3,302 of record NZ_JBIAFE010000020.1, read on the forward strand.
GGGCACCCCCGCCGTAGAACGTCATCCCGCCCGCTCCGCCGAACATCACTGCGACGGCACCGGCGCGCTTGCCTTTGCCGGTCAACTCCGCGCGGGCCGCGGCCATCTCGTCGCGCACCAGCCGGCTGATCTGGTCGGTGGCGCGCTCGACGAGTTGCGCAACGCTGGCCTCTGCCGGTTGTGCCTGCTGGGCCTTCGGGTCGCCACCCGGTGGACCATCCATGTGCGGTCAACCTCCCAAGGATGTTCGGTCGTGAATCACGGGGCCAAACGCGCCCACCCCGGGTGTCGAGTGGCTGTCCTACCGGGTCAGGCCTGGCTGCGGCACCGCGTCGTCACCTCACCTGGGCCGGGTGGCCGCGGCCGAGGTGCCGGTGGCGCTACTCGGACCGACCGTGGCGCCGGCCAGCGATGGGGTGCCTGCGCCTGCCGCGGTGGATGCGCCATCAGCTGGAGCAGGAAGATCACTGACGGCGATGTCACCTGCCGTGCGGCGCCGGCTGGTTCGCACAATGGCCACCACCGCTGCCACCGCTAGTGCCGCCGCTGCTGCCGTCGCGGGCTGGACCATTGCCGTCGCCTGCAACAGCGACCGCTTCCTGCTACGCCTACGCCTCATGTCGATCGCCCGCCTTCTGCCGTGCTTTGCGCTTTCTCCCATCGTGAGGACAAGAAGGCCATAAGGAGGCTGATTCGGTGCTTTTGATCCGGTCGTGGCCACAACGGCCGCTAACCCGAAGGCCGGGCTTGCCCGATCATCACTGAGACCGTCTCCGGCGACTGGCGCATCCGAGGCTTTTGCGTCCGCTGCGACGGGGTCCGGTTGGCGTGTTGGGCGGGCGGTTGTGTTGACCCCGCACCCGGCCACGACGGGCCGTTCGGCGCGCAGCGGTCGAGATTCCCGCGAGTCGGCGCGGCGTGCCGCGGACCGACCGGGTATGCGGACGGTCGCAGTTCACGCGACAGGAGGGACATCGTGCAGAAAACCCTCGCGGCCGGACAGGTCAACATCAGTGGTGCCCTGACCGATATGTGGCGGTCCGTGTTGCTCTTCGTGCCGAAAGCGGTCGCCTTCATCGTGATCCTCGTGATCGGCTGGCTCGTCGCCCGAGCCGTCCTGAAGATCGTGGACAAGGTACTGGAACGGGTGGGCTTCGACCGCGCGGTCGAACGAGGCGGCGTCAAACGCGCACTCGAACGCAGCAAATACGACGCCAGCGACCGTTCGGGTAGGCACCCGTCGTACGAACGGGTCGTGGGGCGGAGGTCGATGAGCCGTAGTGCGAGGCAGCGTTGGCGAGAACGGGTAGGCCGCGACCAGACGCCCGCCGCCGTCGACGGCGACAAGATCTTCCCGGGCAAGTTCCCGCAGCGCCTTCGCGGTGTCCAGGTCCGCCGCGCCGGCGCCAGCGCGGATGTCGGGGTCAGTGGGGGCAGCCCCGATGGCGGCGAAGTGACCCAGGATCGCTCGACGCACCTGCCGGAGACTGTCGTTGAGCTGCTCGGCGCGGCGGGGCCGATCTGTCCGGATCGCATTGCCCGGGCTACGCGCGGCAATCCACCCGGCTCTGCTCAGTCACACCGGTGGCAAGTCCGGCGCCTACCGCCTGGCGCAGGGCAGCGCGGATGCGCTCGCCAGTGGGAGATCCAAGCGACAGGCGGCCGAACCGTCGATGCCGCCCATCACGTCCACACCGTTGACCAGGATCGACGGAGACGGGCAGTCCCCCACGACCTCGGTGACCACCGCGAGGGGCAGACCGACGTCGGCCAGCGCCGCGCGCAGCTCATGCCGAGCCGGCGCGAGGTTCGGACAGTCCGGCACCGAACGAAGCTCAACAGCCACCCAGCCTTTCCTGTGCGATCTGCTGCCGCGGTCATCACAGCCCTCCTAACAAACGGCCCCCGGTGGCATCACGCCGGAAGGGCGCGGTACCCCAAGAGCAGGTGTCCGGAAGGTGTGGACTGCGCGTCAAGCAGCGTCAGCCGGCGCAGCGTGTCGTCGTGGTCGAACAGCCTTCGCCCGTCGTGGGCTAGCGTCGGAGTGATGACCAGTCGCAGCTCGTCGGCCAATCCCGCTTTGAGGAGCGACTGGGCCAAGCTGATGCTGCCGTGTACTCCGATGTCACCGCCCTCCTGACGCTTGAGAGACGCAACATAATCGGCGACCGGGACATCCACCAAGACCGTCCCAGCCCACTCCGTGGCGGGCTTACTGGACGTGATGACGTGCTTGGCTGTGCGGTTGATAAAGGTGGCGAACGGTTCGACGTCCGAGCTGGGCCAATAATCCACCCAGTAGTCGTACGTGCCGCGTCCCAGCAGCACGGTATCCTGCGTGCTGATGACGCTGGAAAGGTTCTCGAAAACCTGCTGATCGACGTCGAACATCCAGTTTCCCGGCTCTTCGGCAACTCCGTCTAAAGACAGCAGCTCATAGACCACGACCTTACGCATACTCTGGTTTCCTTCGTTCCGGCGGCGGTCGCCGCGATGACGATGCGATGGCCTAGCGTAAGACACCGCCGTTTGGTCCGCGACTACGAACACCATTCCGAGACGTCCGAGCGCACGCTCCGCTGACGGGAGCCATCAACAGGAATCTGCGGATTAGAAGGTGGCTGTACAGCCATCGGTACAGCCAAGCCCGCCGGCGGACACCGCCCGGGACAGACCACCGGCGACATGGCGTGCAGGCACGAATGGTCACGCGCTTCCTGCCATGACCTGGCCCACCAGGTCCCTGCCGGCCGTGATCTTCGTCCTTTCAAACTGAAGCTCCGCCAGGGCGTCACCAGGGCGTCAGGGCGTCCCCAGGGCGTCAAACGCCGGGCAAAGTTGACCAACGACGACCATCGACACCCGAACATAGAACCAGGCCAGAGGGGCTCAGGAGGAACTCGGGAAGGCGCTCTGGGTTTACGACACGTTCTCGTCTGCGTGGAGTACCGGGGACGGGGAGCCTCGCAAGGTGGATCGCCTCGCCAAGCATGGCCGTGACCACGTTCAGAAGTTCCTTGAGGCGTTCGTCTATGGCGACGAGTTGCCTGCCTTCTGGGGCGACTACGAGGCGATGGACAAGCGGCGGCAGGGTGAGCCGTGGGAGGACGCGTGGCAGCGTCGCCAGCGCGAGGCCGAGGCTGCTGCGAAGGAGGCGAATGCCGCTAAGCAACGCGGTTTCTACGTCGATCGGGACAAGGCGGGCATCATCTCGTCGCCCACAAGCTTGGGAGCGGGCACCGTCGCTGACGACCTGAAGGTGGCTGGGCAAGTCGTGGAGATGCTGCTTATTCGCGACCATAGCCGCATGAAGATCGACGCAGTCATCGAGTACGACAGCACCCACGATCAGCAGTTCCGACTTCTGCCCATCTCCCACCCTGAGGACTGGGCACAGTCGTCCGAGGACTTCCGCTGCGGGGGGATCGGCGCTGCCGAGCACGAGACCGAGGGCTGAAGTCTGCCGCATGTCGATACCCCGCACCAGGCGCGTCCCATCCAGCTGCGATGCCGGGCGAACTTGTGGGCGGTGTTACCCGCAGCTCGGATCGATCACATACACGCTCATCGGCAGATCCGGATACCGGAGCGGTTCGCTCCGATCGCCGATCACCGCACAGCCGCCGGGCGGCCGGCGCGTCGACAAGGGATAGGACAAGCGACAAGGGGCACCCATCGTCAGCTACGGCCTCATGCACTCGTAGCACTTGTCGTCGGGGTTCGGCCTCCAGTGGCTGTTGCCCATCAACCTTTGGTCTGGCTACTGCCCGAAGGTGTAGCGCAGGTTCGCGTTGATCAGTTCGTTGAGCCGCTTGCGGAGATGTCCGAGCAGTGACGGGTCGGGTAGGGGTTCGGCGACCAGCAGCGTCCAGCGCAGCTGGGTGCCTTCTCTGCCGTCGGACTGCAGGTCGAAGCGCACCTGGGCATCCGGCCTCTTGGGCCACAGGGATGACCAGATGACCAGGTGTGGGTGCTCGGCGCGCAGGACCTGCGGCGATTGTTCGTCGTCCAGCAGCTGCAGCCAGGGACGCGCCGGGTCGCGGTTGGGCTCGGTCAGTGCCTCGAAGACGATGGCCGGTGGGGGTGGTTGGGTGCGCGTCCGGCTGCCGGCGTCGAGCATGCCCTCAGACTAAAGCCCACCGGGCTGATCCAACCCGTCGTCTTGCCGCCGGCCAGACCGGGTACTGGCCGGTCCGGCCAATCGAGAGCAAGAGCTGGCATTCTCGGTGTCCATGAAGACGGTCGCTCGCCGCGATATCGACGATGCCTTGACGCCGCAGCAGGAGTCGGAGTTCGTGCGGGCGATGCTGGCTCATCAGGTGGGGATCGATCCGGATCGGGTGGGGCCGGTTCTGGATCTCGCTGCGGTCGGTGTTGTCAACAACGCGTGGCGCAACAGCCCGGTGGAGGACTGGCACGCCGGGGACGGGCCGCTCAGCGACGGCGACATGCTCCGCATCAATTCGCACACATGTTGGCGAGTACGGCAAATCATCCGCCGTTGGCGCCGTGAGGTGGGCCCGGCGGCAGATGCCGACGCTGGGCGGCTTGACGGCGTCGGCGTGGACGATTGGGACTGGCTGGCCGTACGGATCTGGCGCTGGCTGGTCAACCCGCAGCGCCTACTGCCGGGTGGCTCGCGGCTCGTCGAGATCGCCGGCGATGACCTCGCGGACTTCAGCGACCACGTCGCGGACGTGTTGGGCGGGTGGGCAGCCGCAGCCGAGGAACGGGGTGGCCGACACGCCGCCTGGCGCACCGCGGCACACGGTGGGCTGGCGTGCCGCCATTGGTGGGGCACGCCGACCTGGCCCAGCCTGGTCGACGACTTCGTCACCGCCCTTGACGAGCCGTCGCATCCGCACTGGGGGCCCAACGGCCAGCGGCGTCAACGACTGCGGCCAGAACCCGCGCAGGTGGCGGACCGTCGCGTTTTGCGCAGAACCCTTCTGCGCGAGCCGTGGGCCCTCCAACCGGCGGCAGCCCAGTGGGTTGTCGCAGCGGGTATCGGCTACCTGCAGCCGGGTATCCCGCCGTTGCCCACCAGCGCCGACACCAGCACGTCTGCGAGCGGCGTCTCCTGAGGACTGGATCAACGGCGAGTGCTAGCTATGCGGCCCAGCCGCCGTCATCCCTGGCGTGGTGCGGGCAAGGACTGCCCGTCTTGTCCTCTGGCTAGCGGGTGGGGCTGGCCCGTCATGGCGGCCAGGGCCTCGGCGACGGCGTGAAGGTCAGCCTTGATGTAGGTGGTGGTGGCGGGTCCGCGGCTGTCGGTATGGCCGGCGTAGGCGCGCGCGATGCCGTAGCCGAAGTGGCGTTCCACCCAGGTGAGGGTGGTGTGGCGCAGCCAGTGGGTGGAGATGCCCTGCGCGGCGACCCATGGCAGACGGTCTCCGATGCGTCTCCAGAGGTGGTCGTAGCGGCGACTGCTGATCGGCTGGCCGTTGCGGTAGCGCAACAGCCGGTCTGCGGACAGGACCGCGCCCCGAACCTGGGCGTGCTCCTGCAGGCGGACGGCGAGGATCGGGGTGATGGGTTGCCAGCGCAGGGTGCCGCCTTTCTCGGTGAGGCGGATCAGGCAGTGCCGGGTGTCGAGGTCGACCAGGCGGAGGGCGAGGGCGCCGCCGCGTCGGCAGGCGGTTTCGGTGTGCAGGCGCAGCAGCAGTGCGTCGAGGATGACGTCGTTGCCGCTGCTACGCGCCACCAGGTTGATGTCCTGAAGCTCACCGGGCGTGAGGGCGCGGCGGGGGTTGGGCAGCCGGCGCGGCTTGGCGACCCGGTGGGCTGGGCTGGCCCCCAGGGCGATGTAGCCGTCGGCGATGGCACGGCGGTAGACGGCGCGGGCGGCCGCGATGACGTGCTCCCCGGCGTGACGGCCCTGCCGGCCGGTGCGTCGGGACCGGGCGGTGGCGGTGACCTGGCGCATGAGGGCTTCGATGTCGCTGGCGGTCACCTCGTCCAGCCGCAGGTGACCGAAAACGGCGACCATGCGGTTCCAGTAGGTGCCGTAGGTGCGGCGAGTGCCCGGACTGGCCGCGGCCTCGACGCGCGGTATGTACTCGGCGAGCGTCGGCATCTGCGCCGCCGGATCGGAGTGCGCGCCGAGGTCGGCCGGGGTAAGGCCGAGATGGGCGAGGATCTGCCGGGCGGTGACGATGCGTGACGGATCAGCCGGCATGAGAAGGGCCTCCGAGGACGGCGGTGTGCAGGTCCGCGAGGAGCCGCGTGATGGTGTTCGAGGGGTGCACGATGAGCAGATCGCGCGCCGGGATCGCCGCCAGCAGCACCACCTGGTGCGGGGTGATGCCGCACATCTGCCGGGCTGCGGCGGGCAGCGGGAGTGCGCCGCGGGCGCCAACGGCGTGCGTCCCGTCGGGTACGGCGGCGATGAGCAGGAGGCCGTCGGTGACGTCGACATGGAGACGGTGACCGGACGGCCAGCTCAGCGCCCGCAGCAACGCCCGGGCGGCCACCCGGCCGTCGGCGTCCGGGCGGGCCACGTCGAAGACGATGTCGTCGACCGGTTCCCGCGCAGATGGAAGGGCTGCGGGCAGCGCTGGCATCGGAGCCGGTGGCGGTGCCGGGCGAGGAAGCGGGGTGGGGATCACCGCGCCGATGAGTTGCTCGTCGAGGCGTCGGCGCGGCGGTTGCCGGGCGGCCGTCATGGTGACCGCCGCAGCCGTTCGCGCGGCCTCAACGCGTCGTGCCGAGAGCCCTCATCTTCGATGTGTGCACGGATGCTACGGAGTGCCCTCATCGGGAGCCACCACGGCGGTGAGCTCCCGTGATCCCGCACGAAGACTGGTGTCCGAGGGGGGACTTGAACCCCCACGCCCTATACGGGCACTAGCACCTCAAGCTAGCGCGTCTGCCATTCCGCCACCCGGACCTGCTCGTCCAGCCTACCCTGTCGACCGCAGTGACTTACTCACCGGTTCGGTCGCCCTCGTGGGCCGCACGGGGCATTACTGTACACGGCCCAGATGGATCATGCACATCGCCGTTCCGGCTGCCCGTTTCCGCAGGTCAGGGCGACGAGACGGGATCGGCCCGCAAGACCCCATTCCAGATCGGCCGGGTCGGGTAGCGTCCGACGCCCGATTCCGGGCAGCATTGCTCACGTGTCACACCCCTCCCCTCTGACCGCCGCGCAACACCACGCCCTCGCCCTGCGTTCCGCCGGTGACCTGGCCACCGCCCGCCGCCTGCTCGACGACGCGATCGCCGCGGCCCGGCCGGCCTACGGGGAGGACCACCCCGACGTGTTGGCCAGCGGCCACCTGCTCGCCCGCCTGCACCGGGAGGCCGGCGACCCGGCCGCCGCCCGGCGGGTGTTGGAGCAGGCGTACGCGGCCGGTGAGCGTCGCCGCGGCGAGGCCGACCCGCTGATGCTCGCGCTCAGCTTCGACCTGGCGGGGGTGGCGGAAGAACTCGGAAACCGGCACGAGGCCCGTCGCAACTACACCCGGGTGGCCACCGCCGGGCCCGCGGTGCTCGGTCCGGACCACCCCGCGGTACGCACCGCGCGCCAGTACCTCGGCGGCTCCGCCGCCGCTGCCACCCCGCAGCCGGACCCGGCCGCGCTGTCCGGGCCGACGATGTCGCTGCCGGCCATGCCGGCCCCGCACCAGCCCCCGGCCGTGCCGCCCGCACCCGGGGTGCCGGCGGCTCCCCGCCCGGTGCCACCCGGTCCCGGAGCACCGGAGATGGCCTCGCCCGCGCCGGGTACGAACAGGGCGCCGCAGACCGGGACGGCGCCGCCGTCGCCCTGGGCCCCTCCCGCCCCTGGTCCGGAGGCGCCCCTGCCCCCGGCGCCGGTCGTCCCCGCACCAACACCGGTCCATGCGGGTCCCACCGCGACCCCGCTGCCGCCGCCTCCGATCATCCCGGTGCCCACCTCGGCCGTGCCGGTCCCCGCGCCGTCCGCCGCCGTCGGGCCGGCTTCCGCGCCACCGGCACTCCCGCCGGCGCCGGGTCCGATTCCGCCGGTCGCGCGGCCGCCCGTACCGGGGCTGGTGCCACCGGTCGCGCCGTCGGCCGTCTCCGCTCCGCCAGTTGTCTCCACGCCGCCGGCCACCCTGCCGCCGGCACCGGTCATCCCGGCCCCGCCCGGCCCGGCCTCGGCGGCGTCCGGCCCAGTCGGTCCGGGATCCCCGCCCATGCCGCCGACCGCCCGGCCGATCCCCCCGGCACCACAGGTCCCGGCGCCGATCTCCGCCCCGCCGCCATCCGGCACGCTGCCCCCGCCCCCACCCGTTCCGGCACCGGCGCTGCCGCCCGGTGCAGGCGCCACGCCAGGCTCCAGACCGCCATTCAACGCGCCCACCTCGGCTTCTCCGGTCGTCCCGGCGCCGCACCCGCCCATGCCTACGTCGGCTCCCCCGGTGGGACCGGCCGTCGCGGCGCCGCACCCGCCCACGCCCACCTCGGCTCCCCCCGTGAGCCCGGCCGTCCCCGCGCCGCACCTGCCGCCCACGCCCACCTCGACTCCGCCGGTGAGCCCGACCCCACACGGGTCCGACCGGCCGGCGGCGGGCCAGGGCAACCCCGTCGGGTCCGCCGAGTCACACTCGTCCGGCACGCCCGCGCCCGGCTGGGCGACGCCGACCATCCAGGTACAGCAGATCGGGCCGCTGCTCCGTGAGGAGGCGGAGCGGTCGGCCGCTGCGTCCCCGGCCGCCACCCCTGTCGGCGGGGCACCGGTCACCGCCCCGCCCGTCGGCGCCGCTCCGGTGAGCGGCCCACCGCCCACCGGATCCCCGGGCCACCCGCCGGTCAGCTCCGCACCGGTCAGCGGCCCCCCGGTAAGCGCAACTCCGGCCGCCAGTCCGGCCCACGCAAGCGGCGCGCCGATCAGCGCCGCTCCGGTGAGTGGTCTGCCGGTGAGCGCACCGCCCGTCAGCGGGCCACCGATCAGCGCACCGCCGCCCGTGGGCGGTCCGATGAGCGCGCCACCACCCATGAGCGCCCCGCCTATCAGCGCGCCACGGGTCCATGGTCCGCCGGTCGGCGCGCCGCCCGTAACCGGTCCGCCCCCCGCCGCGCCGCAGCCGCCGGTGGGCCCGCCCGCACCGGTGCCCCCGGTGAGCGGTCCGCCGGCGTACCCGATGAGTGGGCCCCCGGCGTACCCGGTGAGCGGGCCGCCTGTGCACCCGGGAGATGGGCCGCCGGTGAGTGGTCCGCCGGCTGTCGCGCCGGTCAGCGGGTCGCCGGTGCCACCGTGGGGGCTGACCGCCCCACCGTGGAGCAGCGCCGCCCCGCCGCAGCCGCTCGACCGGCCGGGCGACACCGCGCCGCAGCCGCTGGACCAGCCCGAAGACGCCCCGCCGCAGCCGGCGACGGACGAGGTGGCGCAGGCAGACCCGGGGCCCGGGGACCAGGCCGGGCCGGAGACCGGCGACGGCGCGCGGCGGTCGCTGCCGGTCTACGACGAGTTGCTCGAGTTTCCCGAGCCGAAGTATCCGCAAGCGGCGCCGAATCCGCAGGCGTACCCGGAGCAGGGTGCCTGGCCGGTGCCGGCGCCGTTCCACCAGCCGCCGGCGTACCCGGTGGTGGAGGAACCGGAGCCGCGGGGCCGGAACCGGACGGCGGTGGCCGTGGTGGTCGGCGCGGCGGTGGTCGCGGTGGTGGCCGTGCTCGGCGTGGGCGTGGTGCTGCTCAACCGCGACGCGGCGACACCGCCACCCGTGTCCGGTCCGTCGCCGGGGAAGCCGAAGGTGAGCGGCCCGCCCCCGGGTGACCTGCGGTTGCAGGACGAGGCCACGACGATCACGGTCACCTGGACCGACCCGACGGACGGCGGGGTGCCGTTCGTGGTGGCCGGCGGTCGGGCCGGGCAGAAGCTGGGGGTGATGGCCACGGTCGACCCCGGGGAGACCCGCTACACGGTGAACGGGCTGAGCGCCAAGCTGGACTACTGCTTCACCGTCCTCGCGGTCTACTCGACGGACACGTACGCCACCTCGGGGCAGGTCTGCACCGACCGGCAGGGCGGCACGGGGACCCGCTGACCAGTTTGGTCCACGCACGACACGCTGGGTGTCCACAGGCGGACGGTCCGGGTACCACGGCCGTCGGGCGGCCCCTATGATGGCTCCCGGCTCTGGGGAGGGTCCACCCGTGCGTGGACGCCTCCCGCACCGAGACGGGGAGGCATCCGGGAGTGGCCACCATCGAGGACGTCACGAGCACCGGGGCGCAGGCGTCCCGACCCCGTACCCGGATGCGGGGCGGGCTGGTCACCATCGGCGTCGTGGTCGCGCTGCTTGCCGCGATGGGGTTGACCGTGCTCGGGCTGGGCGCGGCCGACACCGCGGTGGCCAACCACGACGCGTCTTCCTGGTTGTGGAGCACCACCCGCAGCGAGATGGCCCGGGTCAACGGGCTGACCGCGCGGGTGGACACCCGGACGGAGGTGCCGGGGGCCCGCCGCCACCAGATGCAGGTGGCCCAGACGGACCGGCTGCTGATCCTGCGTGACCTGAACACCGGCCAGGTCAGCTCGCTGGACCTGGCCACCCTGCAGATCACCGCGACCACCCCGACCACTCCCGGCCTCGGGGTGAATGTGGCGCTGCACGAGGATTCCGCGTTCGTGGTCGACGCGGTGCAGGGCATCGTGCGGCAGCTCGACCCGCGGGCGCTGACCCCGGTGGGCGAGCCGGTCCGCTACCCGCCGGGCATCACCGGCGGGGCGTTCGACGGCGCGGGCCGGTTGTGGATCGCCGTCCCGGGCGAGGGCACGGTCTCGGCGGTCACCGCCGCCGAGCTGCCGGCCACGCCGGGCGCGGCGCCGCCGGCGGGTCTGAGCCCGAAGCGGGTCGAGACGTACGACGTCGCCGAGCCGAGCCACGAGCTGGTGGTGTCCACCCTGGACGACGGCGTTGCGGTGCTGGACCGCACCTCCGCGTCGCTGGTGACCGTGCAGGGCGGCCGGACGCAGCGGGCCAAGCTGACGATGACCGCCCCGGGCAGCCTGCCGCCGCGCACCAGCGGCCCGCAGGTGCCGGTCACGGTGGTCGGCACGCGGAAGGTGCACGTGGTCCGCGACGGTGGTGAGGTGCGGCAGTTCACCGTCCCGGGCGCGGGTGACCGGCTCACCCCGGCGGTGGCGTGGGCGGGGCGGTTCTACGTCGCCGACGAGAACACCGGCGCGGTCTACTCGTTCGACGCGAACGGGCAGCTGGTGGACACCGTCAAGGGCTCCGGGCGGCCCGGCCCGATGGAGCTGGAGGTCCGCGAGAACCACCTGTTCATCAACCCGCCGAACTCGTCGACCGCACAGGTGGTGGACGACAAGAACCAGGTCCGCGACGTCAACAAGTACGCCAACGACGTGCTCGGCGGTGACCCGCCGCCGGCTCCCCCGCCGCCGCCCCCGCCGAAGAAGCCGAAGGTGGGCAAGCCGGGTGCGCCGCGGGCCGTCACGGCGGCCGCCGGTGACGCGTCGGCGCGGGTCAGCTGGCAGGCGGCGGCGGCGAACGGCGCCGAGATCACCAAGTACGTGGTGGAGGGCGCCGGCCAGCGCCACGAGGTGGGCGCGAACCAGCGCGCCCTGGAGGTCACCGGGCTGACCAACGGCGAGACGTACAGGTTCGAGGTGCACGCGGTCAACGCCAAGGGCGACGGACCGGCCCGCAAGAGCAACCCGGTCACCCCCACGGCGGAGGTGCCGGACCCGCCGGCCAGCGTCACCGCGGAGGCCCGGCCGGACGGCACGGTGCTGGTGAAGTGGCCCGCCGCCAACGGCCAGGGCAACACCGTCGCCAGGTACGCGGTCACCGCCACCTCCGCCGGCGCCACCGCCCCGGCGGGCGAGTCGCGCAAGACCGAGCTGGTGATCCCGGCCGGCCAGCTGGAGTACGGCACCCAGTACGCGTTCACGGTGGTCTCGGTGACCGACAAGGGGGCCGGTTCGAAGGCCTCGCCGGTGAGCAACACGGTGGTGCCGTTCGCGGCACCGGCCGCGCCGACCGAGCTGCGCGCGGCCACGGTCGCCGATCAGCCGGGCACCATCTCGGTGCAGTGGGCGCCTTCGGTCGATAACGGCCGCCCGGTCACGAAGTACCTGGTGGACGTGGGCGGGAAGACCAGCGAGGTGACCGACACCCAGACCACGGTCGGTGGTCTCGGCAACGGGCAGAACGTCACGGTGAAGGTGAAGGCGGTCAACGAGGCCGGTCCCGGCGCGGAGGCCAGCACCACCGCCCGGACGGTCGCCGTGCCGCGGGTCACCGTGACCGGCTCGTCGGCCGACGCCACCTCGGTGACGGTGTCGTTCACCGTGGACGCGGGCGGCGGCAGGGCCACCTGCTCGGCCGCCACCGGCGGGAAGACCGCCAGCGGGAGCTGCTCCAGCCTGCGGTTGACCGGCCTGACGCCGGGCACCGCGTACACGGTGACGGTGACCGCGACCAACGCGGCCGGCGACGGCAAGGCAACCCGGGCCCAGTCGACCGATCCGCTCTACGGCATCGCCACCTGCAACAACGGTCCGGACGGCGATCAGCGCACCTACTGCGACGCCGACGTGGCCGGCCGCAACGGCAACGAGATCTTCTCGGTGCCGCAGCAGCTCAACGGCAAGCAGGTGGGTTGGGCGAAGCCCGGCACCCGGCTGCGGACGTACTGCAAGGTGCGGGGCGACAGCGTCGACGCCTGGATCTACAACAACAACAAGCAGAGCACCTGGTGGGTGCAGGTCGAGTACTCGGGACGCAACTACATCCCGTGGGCCTGGCTGAACCTGGAGGGCGGCGACAACATCAACCTCCTGCCCACCTGCTGACCGCGTCACCGTCTCGAGGAGCACCCGCGCACGTGAACACCCAGGAACCGCTCACCCAGCCGGAGGTGCAGGGCTTCGCCGCCCTCGCCGCCCGGCTGGCGGAGAACGTCAACGCGGTCGTGCTGGGCAAACCGCAGGTGGTCCGGCTGGCGCTGACCGCGCTGTTCGCCCAGGGACACGTCCTGCTCGAGGATGTGCCCGGGGTCGGCAAGACCACCCTGGCCCGGGCGATCGCCGCGACGGTCAAGGGTCAGTGGCGGCGCATCCAGTTCACCCCGGACCTGCTCCCCTCGGACGTGTCCGGGGTGACCATCTTCAACCAGGCCACCCGGGGCTTCGAGTTCCACCCGGGCCCGGTCTTCGCCAACATCGTCATCGCCGACGAGATCAACCGGGCGTCGCCGAAGACCCAGTCGGCGCTGCTGGAGGTGATGGAGGAGCGGACGGTCACCGTGGACGGCGTACGGCACCCGGTGCCGCAGCCGTTCCTCGTGGTGGCCACCCAGAACCCGGTGGAGATGGACGGCACCTACCGGCTACCCGAGGCACAGCTCGACCGGTTCCTTGTGAAGCTCTCCGTCGGCTACCCCGACGAGGCGGTGGAGGTGGAGGTGCTGCGCGGCGCCACGGTCCGCTCCCCCGACTCGCTCAGCGCGATCACCGACACCGCCACCATCGGCGAGATGGTCCGGATGGCGCGGCGGGTGCACATCGCCGAGCCGCTCTACGCGTACGCGGTGCGGCTGGCCGCGGCCACCCGCAACCACCCGCAGGTCCGGGTCGGGGTGAGCCCCCGGGGCGTCATCGCACTCACCCGGGCGGCGTGCGCGTACGCGCTGATCGACGGGCGCGGCTGGATCATGCCGGAGGATCTGAAGATCCTGACCGAGCCGGTCTTCGCGCACCGGCTGCTGCTCACCCCGGACGCTCAGGTGCGCGGGGTGACCGCCGCCGAGGTGCTGCGCCAGGCGGTCGCTTCGGTGCCGGTGCCGCTGCCGTCGGGCCAGCCCGCCCCGGTGCACGGCTGAGCCGTGGGGATCACCGCCCGCGGCGTCGGGCTGCTCGTCGCCGCTGTCGTGCTGCTCGGCGTCGGCTTCCGGTACGCGTACCCGGAGCTGACCGTGCTCGGCGCGGCGGCCGGCGTCGCCGTCGGGTACGCCGCGGTCACCGCCGCCTGGCGGCCGCGGCTGGCGGTCGACCGGGTCGCCGACCCGGACCGGGTGGCCCGGGGCGAGCCGGCCGCCATGACGCTGACGGTCCGCAACACCGGCCGGCTGCGGGCGGCGAACCTGGTCGCCGAGGACCGCTGCGGCGGCCGCCTCGTCCCGGTGCCGCTGCTGCGGCTGCGTCCCGGCCGGGACACCGAGGTCCGCTACGACGTGCTGACCCACCGCCGGGGCGTGGTGCCGGTGGGGCCGCTGCGGGTCACCCGCCGCGACCCGCTGGGCCTGGTCGCGTTGGCCCGCTCGTACGGGAGCACGGTGCCGGTCTGGGTGCACCCGCGGATCCACCCGCTGACGGCGGTGCCGACCGGGGCCGGCCGCAGCCTGGACGGGCGGACCGACAGCGTCCCGCACGGCTCGATCACCTTCGACTCGCTGCGGGAGTACGTGGTCGGCGACGAGCTGCGCCGGGTGCACTGGCGGACCAGCGCCCGGGTGGGCGAGCTGATGGTGCGGGAGAACGTGGACACCAGCCTGCCCCGGATCGTGGTGGTGCTGGACAACCGGGCGGCCGCCCATCCGGAGCGGGTGGACGGGGTCGCCGAGTCGTTCGAGTCGGGGTGCGAGGCGGCGGCGTCGGTGGTGGCCGCCGCGGTCCGGGAGGATCTCCCGGTGAGCCTGCTGCTGGTCGCGCCTGACGACGACTCGACCGGCGGCGGGGCGCTGGAGCGGCTCGCCGCGGTGGAGCTGGCCGACCGGGGGGCCGACGCGCTGCGTACCGCGCTGAGCCGGCTGCGGCAGGAACGGCTCGGGGATACCCTCGTCTTCCTCACCGGGCCGGGTGCCCGCAGCGAGCTGGGGTACGTGGGCGCGCTGCGCGGGGCGTACCTGTCGGTGGTGGTGGGGATGTTCGGCGCGACCGGGCCGACGCCGCCCGGCGCGGCGGGCCTGGTGGTGGTCGACGCGGCCGACGGCGCGGAGTTCGCCGCCGAGTGGGACGGGATCCGCCGGTGGTGACGGTGCCCCCGGCCCAGGCCCGCGCGGACGGACCGGGCGTGCCGGCCGGAGATGACGCCGGGCCAGGCGGACGGTGGGCCCGGCTGCTGCGGGTGGTGCCGGTGCCGCTGGCGCTGATCACGATGATCGCCCTGGCCGGCGTGGTGCTGGGCCGGGTGTACGCGGGTCCGCTGCTGACCCGGCTGGTGGTCGGCGCGGCGGTCGGCTCGGTGCTGGTGAGCGTGGCCGCCCGGCGGCTGCCGTCGTGGCTGGTGGCGCCCGTGTCGGTGGCCGCCCTGGCCGGGTGGACGGCGCTGTCGTTGCGGCTGGCGGCCAGCCACGCCGGGCTGCCGGGCAGCCTCGGCGAGGTGACCGCGGACGCCGCGCGCAACGCGATCCCCCGGCTGCTCACCGCGATGATCCCGGTGGAGCCGGCGCCGGACACCGTGCTGGTGCCGCTGGTCGCCGCCTGGCTGGCCGGGCTGACCGCCGCCGAGGTGGCGCTGCGGACCGGTCGGGTGCTGCTCGGCTACCTGCCTCCGGTGCTGCTCTACGCGGGCGCGGTCTACGTGGTCGGGCCGAACGCGGACCCGGCAGTCTGGCCGACGGTGCTGTTCGCCGCGGTCGCCGCGGCCGGTCTGGCGATGCCGTCCGGGCAGCGCGCGCCGGCCTCGGCCGACGCGGCGGCCGGCCTGGCCCCGGCGGTACGCGCGGCGGTGCGGCTGCGGCTGCTCGCCGCGAGCGCGGCCGGGGTGGCGGTGGTGGTCGCCCTGGCTGCCCTGCTCGCCCCGGTGGTGGCCGGCCAGGTGGACGACCGCCCGGTCGACCCGCGCCGGTACGTGGAACCGCCGCAGGTGGAGTCGCTGGACGAGAACCCGCTGATCCGGATCTCCGGTTGGGCACTGAACCCGGACCAGCAACTGCTGGACGTGCGCACCGAGCAGGCCGCTCCGGAGCAGGGTGCCCGGATCCGGCTCGCGGTGCTCAGCGACTACGACGGGGTGACCTGGCGGGTCGGCGCCACCTACCGCAACGCGGGGCGGATCCTGCCCGCCACGCCCACCGCCCCGGACACCACCACCGACACGGTGCGCCAGGAGATCACCGTGGCCGACCTGACCGGGCGGCTGCTGCCCGCCGTACCCACCCCGCGTGAGGTGACCGGCGCCCGGGTGGCGTACGACCCGGCGACCGGGACGCTGATCCGGCCGGAAGGCCTGGTCCCGGGGCTGCGCTACACCGTCACCTCGGTACGCGAGCGCCCCGACGCCAACCTGCTCGCCACGGCGAACGTACCGGCCGGCGACGCGGTGGCCCGGGTGCTGCGGGTGCCCGACGGGGCACCGGAGCAGCTGCGCCGGCTGGCCACCCAGCTCGCCGAGGAGAACGGCGCCCCGTACGCCCGGGCCGCGGCGATCGCGGACTTCCTGGCCGAGCACTACCGGGTGACCGCGGACGCGCCGAGCGGGCACGCGTACCCGAACCTGGGGTTCTTCCTGTTCGGGCCGCGCAACGGCGGCGGGCAGCGCGGCACCTCGGAGCAGTTCGCGGCGGCATTCGCGGTGCTCGGCCGGCTGGCCGGCCTGCCCACCCGGGTGGTGGTGGGCTTCACGCCCAAGGGCGATGGGCCGGTCCGCGCGGCGGACGCGCTCGCCTGGCCGGAGGTGCTCTTCGAGGGCGTCGGCTGGGTGCCGTTCGACCCGATGCCGCGGCCGGACGAGGAGCCGCGCCCGGTGGAGGAGGACTTCCGTCCGCCCCCGGACGACCCGCCCCCGTCGCAGGTGCCCGAGCCGACGGTGGAGCCCACCGCGGCGCCTCCGGCCGAGGCCGCATCAGGTCCGGCCGCCGGCCGGCGTGGGCCGGGCCCGGCGGTGCTGGCCGGCGGCGGCACGGGAGTTCTGGTGCTGCTGATCGGGCTGGCGCTGCTGGCGCTGGCCACGCTGCGCCGGAACCTGACCCGGGCCCGGCTGGAACGGGGTGACCCCGGCGGGCGCATCGCCGGCGCCTGGCGGGAGCTGACCGACGCGCTGCGGCTGGCCGGTCACCCGGCCGGCGACGACCTGGCGGCGGCCGAGGTGGCCGCGCAGGCCCGCCGCGCCCTGGCCGAGGCTCGGGCCGCGCAGAGCGGGGCGAGCGAACCGGCCGAGCAGAGGCCGTCGGATGCCGCATTCCCCGCCACAGGGCCGATGGCGTCGGGCCCGGCGGACAGCCCCCGGAGTTCCAGCCCCGGCATCGTGCCGGCCGGGACGCGGACCCCGCAGCCGGGCAGCGACCCGCCCGGTGGCGAGGTCGACGAGCTGGCCGGACTGCTCAACCAGGTGGCGTTCGCCCCGGGCACGGCGACGCCCGCCCAGGCGGACCGGGCGGCGACGCTGGCCGCCGGCTACGTCTCGGCGCTGCGCGCGGCCCGCCCGTGGTGGCGGCGGCTGCTGTGGACGGTGCATCCGGGCCCGCTGCGCTGGCGCCGCTGACGCCTTGCCCGCCGGTCCTACCGTCAGGGCATGCCCGCATCTGTCTGGGCGATCCTCGCCACCCTCGCCACAGCTCTCCTGGTCACCGCCGGCTGGCGGTGGCGCGTGCGTACCCGTGACGGTCGCGAGTTGACCCGGGAGGAGAAGCTCGCCGCGGCCCGTAAGGCGGCGGATGGGCTTCGGCGCAGCGCGCGTCGCGCCGGGCCCGGCCTCTCTGACACCGAGAGCGCCCGGCCGGGATTCAACTGGGCCAGTTACTCCGGCGGCCCGCCGAGCGACACCGGCGGGTCGGCATCGGTCTGACCCGCGCACACGCCGGCGGCCCGGTGGATCCTGGGCGGACGCGGCCCCGTCGGGGCACGTCTTTGTCGAACATCTCTGACGGGCGCGCCCGCCGGCCCGGGCAGCGGACGCCGAGGGTGATCAGACCCGCAGCTTGCGGACCAGTTTGCGCAGGCCGGCCTGCCAGCCGTCCGGGTCCTCGGCGCGGCGGCGGGCGTACGTGGCGACCTCCGGGTGCGGGAGGATCAGGAACCGCTCCTCGGCCAGCCCGGCGATGGTGGCCTCGGCGACCTCGTCGGGGCTGAGCACCGCCCCGGAGGCGGCGATCACCCCGGCACCCAGGTGCCCGGCGGCCAGACCGTCGGCGAGCATCGGCGTGTCCACGCCCTGCGGGCAGAGCGCGCTGACCCGGATGCCGGCGTCCCGGTAGGTGACGGACAGCCACTCGGCGAAACCGACCGCGGCGTGCTTCGTCGCGGTGTACGGGGCGTCGCCGACCGCGGTCAGCACCCCCGCCGCCGAGCAGGTGAACAGCAGGTAACCCTGACCGCGGCGGAGCATCGCGGGCAGCACCGCCCGGGCGGTGTGCACGTGGGCCATGACGTTGACCTGCCAGGCCCGCTCCCAGTCCGAGTCGGGCGCGTCCACTCCCCCGCCGGTGGCCACGCCGGCGTTGGCGCAGAACAGGTCGATCCGCCCGTACCGCTGCTCGGTCTCGTCGACCAGCGCGTGGACCTGCGCCTCGTCGGTGACGTCCAGCCCGACGGCGTGCGCGACGGGTCCGATCCCCTCGGCGACTGTGCGGGCCGCGTCGGCGTCCAGGTCGGCGAGGACGACGACGGCGGCGCCCTCGGCGGCGAACCGGCGGCCGAGCGCCGCGCCGATGCCACCCGCGCCACCGGTGATCACGGCCACCCGATCGGTCAGGTTCATCTCAGGTCACCTCCGTGCCGAGCCGGGGGATCAGCGCAGCCAGCGCCGCCGCGCCACCGGCGGCCAGCTCCGGGGTGGGCAGCAGCGCCAGCACCGGCACGTCCACCCCCTGCTCGGCGTACCGGCGGACCTGCGCGACGCAGTCCTCGGGTGAGCCGTGCAGCACCAACGCGTCGACCACCTCGTCCGGCACGGCCGCGGCGGCGCCCCGCCGGTCGCCGACCGCCCACGCCGCCCACATCGGCCCGAGCAGCGGATCCCGGCCCAGCCAGCGGTGGAAGGCCGCGTACGCGGGGACGGTGAGGTAGCCGGCGATCAGCCGGCGGCCCAGCGCCCGGGCGTGCGCGGCGTCCTCGGTCGGGCAGACGAAGATCCGGGCGACGACCTCGAAGCCGGGCCGGCGCTCACCCAACTCGGCGAGGGCGGTCGGCACGTCGGCGGCGGCCAGCCAGTTGAGGATCACTCCGTCGGCCTCGGCGGCGGCGAGCCGCAGCATGCCAGGACGCAGCGCGGCCACCAGCACCGGCGGCGGCACAGCCGGAGGGCGTTCCAGGGTGAACCGGCGGATGGTGAACGTGTCGTACGCCCCGTCGACCGTCTCCCCCCGCAGCGCGGAGCGCAGGAAGCGCAGCACGTCCCGGGTCCGCTGGTACGGCTCCTCAAACCGGCCGGCGTTCCAGTCACGGACGAGCACCGGCGAGGACGCGCCGATACCGAAGGCGAACCGGCCGGGGGCGGCCTCGGCGAGCGCGGCGGCGCTCATCGCGAGCAGCCCGGGCCCCCGGGTGAAGACCGGGGCGATCGCCGTGCCGAGGCGCAGCCGGGGTTGCCACGCGGCGGCGAGCGCCAGCGGCGTGAACGCGTCGGTCCCGGCCACCTCCGACGACCAGACATCGGTGAAGCCGGCCCGGTCGAGGGCCGCGTAGACCGGGGCGTGGTCGGCGAGCGGGATGCCGCCCAGCGGAACCGCCATGCCCCATCTGATCGTCACTGGTCGATCGTGCCCGCTCGCCGTCCCCCTGAGCAAGATCCGGACCCGTGCCGACCCGATCGAAAAGCACGATAGACGCCAACAGAACCGGAAAGAGTGTTACGACTGCCAGATGGGCTGGACCGACGGGGGGAGGCGACCGTGACGGCCGCCGAACTGCCGGGTCTGCTGCAAAGCGAGGACGCCGCGAAACGGGCGACATTCCTTGAACTCTTCTTCGACCTGGTGTTCGTCTTCGCGCTCGCCCGGATCGGGACCCGCGCCTTCGAGGACCTGGCGGTGGCACCGGGACACGGAATCGTCTGGCGGGCGGTCACCGACGGCGGCAAGACCCTGCTGCTGGGGCTCGCGCTCTGGGCGGTCTGGCAGGGCACCGCATGGACGACCAGCCAGTACGACGTGTACCACACCTCGATCCAGGCGAACGTGATCATCGCCCTGGTGGGCAGCATGGTGATGGGGGTGGCGATCCCCCGGGCGTTCGCCCAGGCCGGGCTCGCCTTCGCCGTCGCGTACGTGGTGACGCAGGTGAGCCGGCCGGTGATCCTGCTGGCGGCGTTGGGCGGGCACCCGTACCGCCGGGTGAAGCAACGCATGCTGATCACGTTCGGGGTGACCGGCGTGCTCTGGTTGGCCGGCGCGTTCCTGCCCACCGTGCCGCGGGCGGCGCTCTGGGCGACCGCCCTCGCCCTGGAGGGCCTGGCGATGCGGACCGGCTGGCCGGTGCCCATGATGGGCCGCTCCACCATCTCCCGCTGGGACATCGCCGGGGAGCACCTGGCCGAGCGGTACCAGCAGTTGTTCCTCGTCGCGCTCGCCGAGTCGATCCTCGTCGCCGGCCTGGAATTCAGCGAGCTGCCGCCCGACCTGCACCGGACTGCCGCCTTCGCCACGGCGCTCGTCACGTCGGTGCTGCTGTGGCGGATCTACGTGCAGCGGGCCGGGCAGATCCTGGCCGAGGCGGTCACGAAGGCCGCCCATCCCGCCACCATCGGCCGGTCGGCCGCCGACACCCACCTGGTGATGGTGATCGGCGTGGTCGCCACCGCGATCGGCTTCGAGCTGGTCACCGACCATCCGGCCGGGCACAGCCACAGCGTGTGGGTCACCATGACCCTCGGCGGTCCGGCGCTCTTCCTGGCCGGTCGGGCCCGCTTCGAGTACGAGGTCTTCGGCCGTGTGTCGCCGTCGCGCTGGGTGGCCATCCTGGTTCTCCTGGCGTCGGCTCCGCTGCTGCTGCACGTGGTGACGCTGGCGTCCGGGGTGGCTGCCGCCGTGGTGCTGTTCGGGGTGGCGGTGGCCGACGCCCGGCGGGCCCGGAATCGCCCACCCGAGGAGGCCACCCCGCCGTTCTGAGGGATGTCACCCCGACCGGCGGGGCGCCCGGCCACGCCGGACGAGCGGACCCGGGGTGGCCGCCGAGCAGCAACCGCCCCGGTGGCGGCAATCCAGGCGATACCGGCCGGAGCACCGGAAGCGCGTGTTACGACTGCCAGGTGGCCTGGAGCTACGGCGGGAACTGCCGACCATGACGACCGGTGACGAGACCGGTGGGCCAGTCGATCGCGAGAAGCGCTCGAGCGGCGCGGCGGTGTCGACCCGCGCCACGTTCCTGGAGCTCTTCTTCGACCTGGTGTTCGTCTTCGCGCTCACCCGCATCACCGCTCGGTCCTTCCAGGACCTGGCCCTGGAGCCCGGCGGGACCACGGGGTTCTCGCCGATCACCGGCGGCGGCAAGACCCTGCTGCTGCTGTTGGCGCTGTACACGGTGTGGCAGGGCACCGCCTGGACCACCAGCCGGTACGACCCGTACCGATCCGGGCTGCAACTCGTCGTGGTCATCGCCCTGGTGGGCAGCATGGTCATGGGCGTGGCCATCCCCCGCGCCTTCACGGTGTCCGGCCTGGCGTTCGCGGTCGCGTACGTGGTCACGCAGGTCTCCCGACCGCTGATCCTGCTCACCACCCTCGGTCACCATCAGAACCGGCCACTCAAGGTGCGGATGCTGATCACATACTCCACGACCGGCGTGCTCTGGCTGGTCGGGGCGTTCGTGCCGACCAACCCTCGGATCGTGCTGTGGGCGGTGGCGTTGGCCACCGAGTATCTGGCCGGGCGCACGGGCTGGCCGGTGCCCGGACTGGGGCGGTCCGCCGTCTCCCGGTGGGACATCGCCGGGGAGCACCTGGCCGAGCGCTACCGGCAGTTCTTCCTGGTCGCGCTCGGTGAGACGATCCTCGTCGCCGGTTTCTCCTACAGCGCGCGTCCGTTCAGCGCCAACCCCACCGTAGCCTTCGCCCTCGCGCTGCTCACCTCGATCCTGCTCTGGCGGATCTACTTCCAGCGGGCCGGACAGATCCTCGGCGAGGCGGTCCTCAAGGCGAAGCATCCCGCGACGATCGGCCGGTCCGCCGCCGACACCCACGGCGTCATGCTGATCGGCATCGCCGCCATCGCCATCGGCTACCAGCTGACCATCGAACACCCCCTCCACCGGATCGAGGCGGCCTGGGTAGCGCTGATCATCCTCGGCCCGGCAGTCTTTCTGGCCGGTCGAGCCCGGTTCGAGTACGAGGTCTTCGGCCGCGTGTCGCCGTCCCGGTGGATCGCGATGCTGGTCCTGCTCGCCTCGGTGCCGCTGCTCCTGCGCTACCCGCCGCTGATCGCCTCGGCCGTGGCTGCCGTCGTGCTGATCGCGGTCGCGGTGGCCGACGCCCTCCGGGCGCGGGGCAAACCGCCGGAGGCGGCCAAGCCGCCCTTCTGAACCGCCGCCCCCGCAGTCCCCTGCGGGACCGTCCGAACCGGCTGCTGGCGCTACCATCCGCGCGTGACCTTCTCGATCGTCGCGCGCTCCGCCGACGGGCGCCTGCACGGCGTCGCCGTGGCCAGCAAGTTCCTCGCCGCCGGTGCGCTGGTCCCGGCCGCCGAGGCCGAGGTGGGCGCCGTGGCCACCCAGGCGCACGTCAACCTGGCCTACCGGTCGCAGGGGCTGGCGCTGCTGCGGACCGGCGTGGCCCCGGCGGACGTGGTGGCCGGCCTGGTCGCCGCCGACCCTGGCCGGGACGATCGGCAGCTCGGCGTCGTCGGGACGACCGGCGACGGGGCCACCTGGACCGGGCCGCGCTGCCACCCGTGGGCCGGCGGCCAGGCCGGTGACGGCTGGGCGGCACAGGGCAACATCCTGGCCGGGCCGCAGGTCATCGACGCGATCCGGGACGCCTGGCTGGGCAGGGCCGAGCTGCCCTTCCCCCGGCGGCTGCTGGCCGCGCTGCAGGCCGGTGACCGGGCGGGCGGTGACCGGCGCGGCCGGCAGAGCGCCGGCCTGCTGGTGGTGCAGCACCGTGGCGGCTACGCCGGCACCGGCGACGAGCTGGTCGACCTGCGGGTGGACGACCACCCCGACCCGGTCACCGAGCTGGGCCGCCTGCTCGACACGCACACGATGCTCTTCGGCAAGCCCGATCCGGCCACCCTGCGGGACCTCGCCGGCCCGCTCGCCGACGAGGTGGCCGCGCGCCTGGCCGCCGCCGGCCACCCGGTCGGCCCGGCCGGCCTGGACGACGCGCTCGCCTCGTGGGCCGGGGTGGAGAACCTTGAGGAGCGCCTCGTTCCCGGCCGGATCGACCCGATCGTCCTGGACCACCTGCGCCGCACCACCCCGGCCGCCCGCTGACCCGCCGGCCAGCGACGCCGGCCGCCAGGCGAGCGCTGCCGCCTGTCGGAGCCCGGCGCGGCGGCCCCGCCGGGCGGTCAGCCGCCGAAGGAGAGCCAGCGGAACCCGGACCGGTCGATCAGGGTCCGCTCCCGGTCGGTGAGCGGCGCCCGGCCGGTGGCCTTGCGGACCAGGGTCAGCGGGTCCCAACCGAGCCCGTCCGGCACCGGCCGGCCGTACGACAACTCCGGCTCGGCGCGTCTGGCGCCGCGCCGCGACCCGGAGCCGTCGCCGGTCAGCAGGTCCGCCACCACCTGCGCCGCCGTCGGGGTCAGCCAGGGCCGCCGGTCCAGCGCGTCGGCCAGGTCCAGGCCGTGTACCCCGACCTCCACCACCCGGGTACGCAGGAACTCGGTGAGCGTCATCGCGTCGCCGTGCCGGGTGCGGACCAGCCGCCCCGGCGGCTGCGCGGCGACCGCCGCGTCGGCCGCCCGCCAGGCCCGCGCGAAGCCGTCCGCCACCTCGGGTACGCCGGCCAGCTGGCGCGCCTCCCGTCGGGCACTGTCGATCCGGGCGCTGTCCACCTCCGGGGTGAACTTGGCGGCCCCGAAGTAGCCGGCGGCGTCCACCTCCGCCCGCTCGGGTGCCGGGGCGGCGAGCATGTCAACGAGGCGTCCCGCGCCGGTCGACACGTGTGCCAGCAGGTCGCGGACCGCCCAGGGTGGGCAGGGCGTGGGCCGCTCCAGGTCCGCCTCGGTCAGGCTCCCTAGCACCTCCTCCAGCCGCCCGCACTCGTCCCGGAACGCCACTCGTACGGTCTCCATGCGCCCTCCCCGTCGGCTGCCTGGCCTGCCGGCTCAGCCTGCCACCGCCGTTTCGTCGCCCACCCGCCGGGTACGCGCGGCGGGACGACGAGGAGGAGGCGCGGAAAGATGGCCGGCATCATGCTGCGGAGCACCGCCTTCAACGACCACGACCTGCTACCGGGACGTTTCTCCCGCGAGGGCGGAAACGTCTCGCCGCCCCTGGAGTGGTCCCAGGTCCCCGACGCGGCCTGCGAACTCGTGCTGTACGTCGAGGACCCGGACGCCGGAAAGACTCCTTTCCTGCACTGGCTGGTGACCGGGATCTCGCCCAGGTCCGACGGGGTCGCCGAGGGCGGCGTGCCGCTGGGCGGCCGGGAGTGGCCCAACGACTTCGGCAACACCGGGTGGGGCGGCCCGCACCCGCCGGCGCACGAGGACCCGCACCGGTACTTCTTCCGGCTCTACGCCCTCGAGCGGCCGCTGGAGCTGCCGGAGACGCCCCAGGTCACCGACGTGCAGCGGGCGCTGACCGACAAGGAGATCGCCAGCGGCACCATGGTCGGCACCTACTACCGCTGATCAACCCTTGTGGCGGGGCACCAGGCGGTGCACCAGCGCGAGGACCACCGCGGCCACCACCGCGATCGTCCCGGCGATGCCGGCCGCGCTGCCCGCGTACCCGATGAAGAGGGGCCGGCGGGTGAGTTCGTCGGCGGGGGTGTCGGAGAGTCGGGCCAGCCAGAGCAGGGCCAGCGCGGACGCGACGAGCGCGAGCGCGCCGCCCAGGCCGAGCACGGCGGCGGCCTTCGGGTGTGCGTCGGCCGGGGAGATCTTCGCCCGTTCCCGCTGGAAGACGAGGAGCACCAGGCCGGCGACGGCCGCCCAGATCCCGACCAGGAGGTACGCGGCGACGG
The DNA here is from genome assembly GCF_042869115.1 of Micromonospora sp. NPDC007230. NCBI lineage: Bacteria > Bacillati > Actinomycetota > Actinomycetes > Micromonosporales > Micromonosporaceae > Micromonospora > Micromonospora sp. NPDC007230. The sequence goes on from NZ_JBIAFE010000020.1 coordinate 28,297, forward strand.
CGTCGCTGGGCCGGTGCCAGCCGGCGGAGAGGGTGGCCACTCCGGCGGCGGCGGCGTAGCCGGCGCCGAGGAACGCGCCCACCGCCCGCACCTTCGGCGGCAGCACCAGGATCAGCGCGACAGCCACCGAGGCGGCCACCGCGGTGTGGCCGCTGGGCAGGCTGTTGCCGACGGCTGCCCGCGCCGGGTCGATGCCGAAGTCGGGGCGGGTCAGGCTGTGCTTGAGCAGTTGGGTGCTGACGTTGGCGCCGGCGATCAGCAGGGTGGCGGTGACGGCGAGGGCCTTGCGGCCGCGGATCAGCGCGATGAAGCCGATCACCGCGGTCGCGGCCAGCAGGGACACCACCGACATGGCGTTGAGGATCCGGTCCACCGGGCCGTCGATGCGGCTCTGGCCGATTTGGTTGCCGGTCAACGCGACCGTGTCGATCCACTGGCCGGACAAGGTGTGCACGGCGACGCGCCACACCACCAGGAACGCGGCGGCCTGTGCCAGGGCCAGTACGACCAACCAGACCGCCGTCCCGCCCCTCGCCGTCGTGCGCACCCGCACAACTTAACGGCCGGCCGCATCCGGCGCTCGTTGGGCGGCCGTCGCGCCGCTGGTTATCTTGAGGATCGATCGGAGGAGGTGGCGAGTGACCAGCACGCCGGAGCGGGAGCGGCCGACCCGGGAGCGGCCGGAGTCCCTGGCGGACCTGCTCGGTGGCCGGCGGGGAGCGCTCGACGCGACCCTGCCGCCGGTGGCGTTCGCGGTGGGCTGGCTGGCCTCTGGCCTGTGGGGCGGCGTGCTGGCGGCGCTGGTGGGCGGGGCGGCGGTGGCCGGCTGGCGGCTGCGGCGCGGGGACCGTCCACGGTCGGTGTTGATCGGGCTGCTCGCCGTCTGCGTGGCCGCGCTGATCGCCCTGCGCACCGGGCGGGCCAGCGACTTCTTCCTGGTGCAGTTGGTGTCCAACGCGGCCAGCGCGCTGGCCTGGATGGTCAGCGTCGTGGTGCGCTGGCCGCTGCTCGGGGTGGTGGTGGGCGCGGCGCTGGGGCAGCGCGCCCGTTGGCGTCGCGATCCGGCGCTGCTGCGGGCGTACGGCCGGGCCAGCTGGGTGTGGGTGGCCACCTATCTGCTGCGGCTGGTGGTCTTCGTGCCGTTGTGGCTCGGCGGCCAGGTGGTCGCGCTGGTGGTGGCCCGGGTGGCGTTGACCTGGCCGCTGGTCGCGGCGGCGTTGGCGGTGAGCTGGCTGGTGATCCGGCGTTCGCTGCCGCCCGGTCATCCGGGGCTGCGGCACCCGGTCATGCCGTCCGATGGGGACGGCGGGCGGGAGCAATAAGAGAGAGGCCGCCACGGGGGGAGCGGCCTCTCCGGTGATGTACGTTACTCCGTCCGGGGCCGTCGTGTGATCCCGTGGCGGCTGGATTTTCTCGGGCGTTTTCGCGGCAAGTTCGTCTTTGGGCGTGGTGGTGGACCGGTCGGCCGCCGCCACGGATGGGCTGGCCACCCGTGGCGGCGCCGTCACCTCATCCCGCCGGGAAGTAGGTGCCGTAGTCGGCGTACGCCATGGCGACGTCCGCCTGGGCCCAGAACCGGTGGTAGTTGAACGTGGGCGCGGGTCCGCCCTTGAGGTACGCGTCGACCTTCGGCCAGTCCGGGTCGTTCTTGTAGAACGAGCGGATGTCCAGGAAGCTCTTGCCCGCGGCGATGGCGTCGCCGTTGGGCATCTTGCCGGTCCAGCCCGGCGGGATGTAGAGGCCCTGGCCGTTGCTGGCGTTGTAGACGTCGTCGAAGCGGTTGTAGTCCTCTCGCGTCTCGGGGCGGGAGACGCCCTTGGCGTCGGTGGCGGCGGACAGGGCGTCGAGCAGCCCCTTGGCGGTGTTCTTGGCGGCGGTGTTGCCGGACTTGGCCGCGTACGCGATCAGGGTCCGGGCGTAGGCGGCGGCGACACCGACGTCCTGGCCGCCCTTGGTCACCGTGACGTGCAGGTTGGTGTTCGGCAGCGGGTTGGTCGGGTTCCAGGTGTTGGGCTGACCGGTCCACTGCAGGTCGGACGGGATCGACCAGTTGGTGCCCAGGGTGGTGTTGGCGATCGCCCACGGGACCCACTTGTCCAGCAGCGCCTTGGCCTTGGTGTTGCCGGTCTGCAGGTACAGCTCGGCGATGCGCTGCATGGACCAGGCCTGCATGCCGAACCACTGGTTGGACGGCGGGTCCCGGTAGACCGGGGCGACGTCGTAGAACATGCCGTAGAAGGTGGGCGTGCCGGCCGGCGGCTGGGAGTAGCTGCCGTCCCAGCTGTTGGTGGCGCCGCCGGCGATGCCGCCCTCGGCCGACTGGAGCCAGGTGTAGAACTCCAACTGCCGGTCGAAGCTCTTCTGCCAGTCGGCGACCGCGCTCGGCGACTGGGGCTTGAGCTCCGGCACGTTGGTCAGGGCCCAGGCCGCGAGCGGGTTCTGGTAGCCGAAGTGGTTGTGGCTGGAGCCGATGCGCCAGGACCAGTTCTGGCTGGGGTCGTACGCGCCGCCCCAGGCGTAGTACCAGGAGAGCAGGTAGTGCGCCGAGTCGCGGCCGGTGCCGGCCGGGCAGCTGGTCGGGCCGACGCAGTTGCCGATCTTCTTGAAGTACTTGTCGAACAGGGAGTACCGCAGGTAGTCGCCCATCTTGGCGGCCTTGGCCACGGTCGCTGCGACGTCGGCCTGCTTGCCCTGCGCCTTGGCCCAGGTCAGCGCCCAGTAGGCGGCCTGGACGGCGCGGGCGTCGGCGTCCGGGGCGTTGGTGTACTTCCACTGCTTGGCCGGGGCGTTGGCTTCCTTGATGAACAGGTCGAGGTAGCCGTTCGGGCCGCCGTGCTTGAACGTGTCGCAGGTCGGCTGTGGCACGGTCTCCCACACCGACTCCTGCGGGCCGCGCTGGAAGGTGTTGATGTAGGCCGGGCGGGTGGTGCCGTCGCCGCAGCGGCCGTAGCCGTAGGTGTTGTCGACGTCGAGCAGCCAGTGCATGCCGTAGATGTCGCCGGTGCCGTAGGTGGACTGCAGCTCGGAGCGGAGCGGGTCCTGGCCGACCGGCACGTTCGGCTGCAGCTGCGACGGGTACTGGCTGGGCTGGTTGTACTCGGCCGCGTACTGCGGGGTGCCCGGGGCGCCGGCCGTCGGCTGGTCGGCGTGCGACGGGATGATGTACTTCTCCATCACGGTCCAGGCGCTGTTGAACGGCGCCCAGTTCTGGGTGACCCGGCCGTACTGCGCCTCGAGCCAGAGCCAGAAGCTGAACGCCTCCGAGGTGGTCTCGTGGCCGTGGTCGGGTGCCTCGACGATCAACGTCTCGATCGAGTGGTACGGCACGCCCTCCGGGCTGAAGTAGCCCGAGTTCTTGATCTTTCCGTACTGGTCGAGGAACTTCTTGATGTAGGCGTTGTCCCCGCCCGGCACGTCGTTGTCGACCTCGGTGACGGTGATCGTCACGGGCGTGTGGCCGGTGGCCGAGGCGGTGATGGTCGCGGTGCCGCTGACGGTGTCGGCGTCCTCCGCCGCCGCGACCGTGACGGTGACGCCGGTGTTCCAGTTGGCCGGCGTCAGCGTCACCGAGGTCGGCGAGACGGTGATGTCGGGGTCACCGCTGCGGGTCAGCGTCACCGGCACGTTGCCGCTCGGTGCGGCGCTCAGCCTCAGGTTGACCGTGGCGGTGCCGCCCTCGTTCACGCTCAGCGTGGCCGGGGTGGCCACCAGGGCCGGCCCCGTGGCGGGGTTGACCGTGAAGGACTTCTCCGCCACCGCGCTGGCGCCGAGGTTGTCATAGGCCTTGGCCTGCACCGTGTAGCTGCCGGCCGGCAGGCTGTCCAGCGTGTACGCGTACGGAGCGGTGGTGTCGGTGTTGACCAGCAGGCCGTTGCGGTAGAACTCGACCTTGCTGATCGTCCCGTCCGGGTCGCTGGCGGTGGCGGTCAGCGGCACGGTCGCCGGCGCCGTGAAGAGCCCGGCCGGCACGTCGAGCGAGACGATGGGTGGCTGGTTGGCGGGGGTGCCGTTGCAGGCCACGCCGTTGAGGGTGAATCCGGTGGGCTTCGGGTTGGCGCCGGAGTAGGAGCCGTTGAAGCCGATGTTGGCGGTGGCGCCGGTGCCGAGGCTGCCGTTCCACGTCTCGTTGGTCGCGGTGACCTCGCTGCCGGTCTGGCTCCACCTGGCCGACCAGCCCTGGGTCACCCGCTGGGTGCTGTTCGGGAAGGTGAACTTGAGCGTCCAGCCGTTGATCGGGTCGCCCAGGTTCTTGACGTCGAGGTTGGCGGTGAAGCCACCGCCCCAGTCGTTCACGGTGTAGACGACGTCGCAAGCGGGGGCGGCCTGGGCGGCGCCGGCCGGTAGGGCCACCCCGCCGATGGCGAGGGCGGTGGCGGCGAACATCGCCGTGCGGCGACGTCTGGCCATGAGTCTCATGTGCGCGGTGTCTCCTCGGACCAGGCCGGAACCGTCGGCTCCGGCGAGGCGCCTCCACGCGACGGACGTGCGCGGGGGACGGAGGCGCCCGGGAAGGTGGTCGACCCGGCTGTGCCGGGGATCGGGGCGCCGCGCCGGGCGTACCCCGGCTGCCCTCGGCGGCCCACGCTCGCGCGAGCTGGCTCCACCTCGCGACTGAGAGTCTGCCATGGAAGCGCTCCCACCACAATGTCGGCCGACCGCTCGGTCCGAGGCCTGATCCCCGGCGCTGCCCACAGAGCTGCGGGCCGCCGTGACCGACGGGCCGCTGGGGCCACGCGGTGACTACACGAGGGCCGCGAGGCCCTGGTACTCCCCCACGGGAGCGGCGCCGGCGCGCTCGTACTCGAGCAGGAGCAGGCCGTTCGCCGTCACCTCGTGGTGGACGAGTCGCAGGCCGACGGGTGCCCTCGGGTGGTCGAGCAGCCGCCGCCCGGAGCCGGTCACGGTGGGGGCGAGGACGAGGCGGAGTGTGTCGACGAGGCCAGCCGACAACACGGCTTTGCCGAGTCTCGCACTGCCATGGATCTGAAGTTCCCGGCCTGGCTGCGCCTTGAGCTTCCCGACTGTCTGGATCGGATCGCCGTGCAGCACGGTCGTCGGGTGCCAACTGCCCTCCGTCAGGGTGTTGGTCACCACGTACTTCGGTAGCGAGTTCATCCGTTCGGTGAACGGGTCGTTCGGGTCGGTGATCTGCGGCCAGTCGCGAGCGAACGCCTCGTAGGTCCGCCGCCCCAGCAGCAGACCGTCGGCCAGACCCAACCAGTCAGAGGTGCGCTGGACGAAGAGCCGGTCCAGGTAGGGCACGAGCCAGCCGCCCCGGGTGAAGTCGTCGCTCGTATCCTCCGACGGCGAGCCGGGCCCCTGGCTGACCCCGTCAAGGGTTACGAACTGGGTAAGGGCGATCTTCATCGCGCGTCCTGGCTTTCGGCGACCCCGGCGAGCTGCCCGGTGACCGAGCCCCAGCCGTCCGCGAAGCCGAGGGCCTGGTGACGGGCGCGAGCAGCGGGATCACCATGGCGGACGAGGATCCGGTAGTCCGTGCCGTCCGGATGATCAGTCAGGGTGATCTCCGCGGTCATCGCGACCGGGCTCGGGTTCGTGGGCCGCCAGGCGCTGTCGATCGCGTTCGTGAACACGATCCGCTCGAGCTCCTCGACGACGAGGAAGGCCGCATCGAGGTGCGGGAGGAACTCGGCCCCGTCGGTGCTGAGCCGGGTGACGAGTGCGCCGCCGGGCCGGACGTCCAAGCGGTCGACGCGGCACAGGGCCGGCGCCGGCACCCACCACCTCTCGAAGCGGGCCGGGTCGGTCCATGCGCGCCACACGGCGGCGCGGGGGGCGCGGATGACCCGCTCCAGGGCCAGGTCCAGATCGGGATTCACGGTCGGTTCTCCTCAGGGTCGGTGACGAGGCGTTCGAGGCGATCGGTGCGTTCATCCCAGATCCGGCGCTGCTCCGCGAGCCAGTGGTCGATGACGGCGAGGCGCTCGCGGTTGAGCACGCAGGTACGTACCCGGCCGGACTTTGCCGTGCGGATCAGCCCGCTGGACTCGAGCGTCCGCAAGTGCTTCATGAACGAGGGAAGGGTCATCGGAAACTCGCGGGCGAGATCGCCGACGCTCGCCGGACCGCGGCCGAGGCGTCGGATGACCCCGCGCCGGGTCGGGTCGGCGAGTGCGACGAACACGCCGTCGAGCTGCGCCGAATACTGTGCCATGCGGTTAAGTATTGTCTCGTAGGACACTTAGCGCAAGGGCAAAGTATTTGACGCACCCCGGAGGCGAGATCGTCCAGCGGGCCCTGTCGGCACTCATCGCGCATCCAGCGACGAAGGTCCGCGCTCGATGTTTCGCTCTCGTTCAGGGGCTTTCACAAATCCGTGACGGGGGTTACAGTCGCAAGCATCATCGATGGGAGCGCTTCCATCGACGGAGATGCAAGTGCCAGATCGCCGGGACCGCTCCTGCCCGGCGCCCCGACCCAGGAGGCTGACGACGGGCCAGCCCGGACGCCGCCGTCAGCCGTCACCCGCCGACACATCGGAGGGAGGTGGAACCAGAGCCACTCGCGTGGCCCGGCTCCCGCGCGACACGCACGACCGGACGCCAATTCCACTCGTGCGTGTGTGCATCACAGGTGGGGACGGGGGTTGCCCTCCCCCGTCCCCACACTAAACCTCCGTTGTCGACGGGAAAAGAGGCCGACGGGACAGGCGCGAGGCGCTGCCCGGCCGGCCTCCTTCACTATCCGCTCATCCTCGCCGCTCACCGCCCCCGAGCGACACCCCGCCCACCGAACTCCCGGCCGCCCGACCGGGGGCGCGCACCCGCGCGGTCCGCCCTCGGTACGCGGCCGGTCGTGTCTGGCCTATGCTGGGAGCGCTCCCGGCCGGTAGGGCGGCCAGTCATCCCGAGGAGAACGCCCATGTCGCAACTCACCCGACGGCGCCTGCTCCGGCGCGCCGCCCGCTCCGCGACCGCCACCGGCGCGGTCCGCACCGGGCTGGCCGGCGCCGCCGCGGCCGGGACCGTCGCATCCGCCGGCGTCGCCGGCTGCGACGACACACCCGACCCCGCCCCCGAGGGGGACGACTCGTCCGGGGCAGTGCGCTTCCCGCCCGGCTTCGGCTGGGGCGCGGCCACCTCGGCCTACCAGATCGAGGGGGCGGCCAAGGAGGACGGCCGGGGTGAGTCGGTCTGGGACACCTTCAGCCGCACCCCGGGGCGGACCCGCAACGGCGACACCGGTGACGTCGCCGCCGACCACTACCACCGCTACCCCGAGGACCTGGACCTCATGCGCGACCTCGGGCTGCGCAGCTACCGGTTCTCCATCTCCTGGTCACGCATCCAGGCCGACGGTTCCGGCCGACCCAACCAGCGCGGCCTCGACTTCTACCGGCGGCTGGTGGACGGGCTGCACGAGCGCGGCATCGCCCCGATGGCCACCCTGTTCCACTGGGACCTGCCGCAGGCCCTACAGGACGCCGGCGGCTGGGAGAACCGGGACACCGCCGAACGCTTCGGCGCGTACGCGGACATCGTCTTCCGCGCCCTCGGCGACCGGGTACCGGCCTGGCTGACCATCAACGAGCCGAAGACCGTGGTGCAGAACGGCTACCTGTCGGGGCACCACGCGCCCGGCCGGCAGGACCCGGCGGCCGCCTATCTGGTCGCCCACCACCTCCAGCTCGCCCACGGCCTCGCCGTACGCGCGCTGCGCGCCGCCGGCGTCGAGGGGCGGATCGGCCCGGCGCTCAACCTGCACCCCTGCTACCCGGCCGACGACACCGCCGAGGCGGCGGCCGCGACCCGGCTCTACGACGGCTACGAGAACCGGCTCTACCTGGACTCGGTGTTCACGGGCGCCTACCCGCAGGACGTGCTGGCCGACCTCGGCGCGGACAGCCGGATGGTGCGCGGGATCCGCGACGGTGACCTCGCGGTGATCGCCAGCCCGGTGGACCTGCTCGCCGTGCAGTACTACACGCCCATCTACGTCACCGGCCAGGGCACGACGGTGCGGAAGTGGCCAACCTCCGAGGCGGAGTGGCAGCAGATCTACCCGGAGGGGATGTACGACATCCTCACCCGGGTCACCCGCGACTACGGCCCGATCCCGCTCACCATCACCGAGAACGGGCTGCCCTGCCCGGACACGCTCGCCCCGGACGGCACGGTCGACGACACCGCCCGGATCGACTTCCTCCGCGACCACTTCGCCGCCGCCCACCGGGCCATCCGCGACGGCGTGCCGCTGGAGAGCTACCACGTCTGGTCGCTGCTGGACAACTTCGAGTGGGCCGAGGGATACGACCAGCGCTGGGGACTGGTCTACGTGGACTACCCGACGCAGCGCCGCGTGCTCAAGCGCAGCGCCCACTGGTACCGCACGGTGATCCGCAAGAACGGCCTCTAACCGGTTCGCGGCCCGGCCGGACGCTCCGCCGGCCGGGCCCGCCCCGCTCAGCGGGGCAGTGCCTGCTGCAGCTCCGCCCGCAGCGCCGGGGTGAGCATCTCACCGGCCTGCTTGGCCAGCCGCGCCATCTCGTAGCCGACCACACCGATGTCGGCGTCCGCGCCGGCCAGGGTGGCCAGGATGGAGCCGTCCCGGATCTGCATGACCAGGAAGTAGCCCCGTCCCATCTCGACCACGGTCTGCTTGACGATGTCCCCGTCGAACATCTGCGCCGCACCGGCGGTGATGCTCATCAGCCCCGAGGTGACCGCGGCGAGCTTGTCCGCGTGGTCGCGCGGCAGGTGGGCGGAGATCGCCACCAGCAGCCCGTCGGAGGAGACCACCACGGCGTGCGCCACCCCCGGGACCCGCTCGGCGAACGCGTTCACCAACCAGCTCAGGTCACGTGCCTCCTGGCTCAACGTCGTCACGGTCGTTGTCCCCCTTCGCTGCGTACGCCGGCGGGCGGCATGAACATCTGGATGGTTTCCTCGGCCTCCGCGCGCCGCACCCCGCCGTAGAAGCGGGACAGCATGCCGCCGACCGCGTCCGGGTCCGGCTCGTGGCGGGGCACCGGTTGCTGCGGGCGGGCGGGCTGGCTGACCGCGCCGAGCTGGGCCATCGGCACGCGTACCGGGAGGCCCCGCGCGTTGATCCCGGCCGTGACCGGGGTCGCGGCCGGCGGCGAGGTCACGCCGAGCACCGAGGACGCCGGACCCTGGCGGGTGAACCAGCCGCCGCCGGGCGAGCCGGCCGCCGGGGTCAGCACGTCCTCGGCCCGGACCGGCACCGGGCGGGCCTGCCGCGGCACCGCCGGCGCGGCCGGGGCCGGCGGATCGGGGCGGATCCCCGCCGACGGCATCGCCGGGCGGCCGGCCACCGGCAGCTCGGCCGCGAAGCCGGGGAACCGGCCCGCCACCGGAAGCTCGGGCGCGGGCATCTCGGGCCGGCGTCCCGCCAGCGGCAGGTCGGCCGGCGTGGCGGCGGCGTACAGCCGGGACCGGGCGGCGAGCTGGTGGGTCAGCATCCGCGGCGCGGCGGGCTGGTCCAGCTCGGGCTCGGGCGCCGGGGCCAGCAGGTCGGCGGGGATCCGGACCCGGGCCACCAGTCCCTCGTGGTCGCTGCGCAACTTCACCTCGACGCCGTGCCGGGCGCTGAGGTGGCTGACCACGAACAGGCCCATCCGCTCGGAGGCCGCCACGTCTGCGGCCGGTGGTTCGGCCAGCAGCGCGTTCGCCTCGGCCATCGCGGTCGGGCTCATCCCGAGCCCCTGGTCGACGATCTGCACCACCGCGCCCGTCCCGTCGCTCCAGGCGACGACGTGGACGAAGGTGTCCGGCCGGGAGAAGGCGGTGGCGTTCTCCAGCAGCTCGGCGAAGAGGTGCACCAGGTCCCCGACCGCGTGGCCGACGAGGTGCAGGGCGGCGCTGGACCGGTGGCGGACCCGCTGGTACTGCTCGATCTCGGCGCTCGCCGCGAGCAGCACCGCGCCCAGGCCGACCGGCCGGTTCCACCGCCGGCTGGACTCCATGCCGGCGAGCACCAGCAGGCTCTCGTCGTTACGCCGCATGCGGGCGGCGAGGTGGTCGAGCTTGAACAGGTTCTCCAGCTGCTCCGGGTCGCTCTCCTCGCGTTCCAGCTCGTCGAGGAGTTCCAGCTGCCGCTCCACCAGCACCTGGCTGCGCCGGGCCAGGTTGACGAACATGGCGTTGACGTTGCGCCGCATCATCGCCTGCTCGAGCGCGACGTCGACGGCGCTGCGGTGCACCGCCACGAAGGCCTCCGCCAGCTCGCCGATCTCGTCCCGGGAGTGGACCGCCGTGGGTGGCACCTCGATCGTCGCCACCGGACGGTCGACCGCGCGCAGCCGGTGCAGGGTGTGTGGCAGCTCCACCTGCGCGATCCGCAGCGCCTCGCCGCGCAGCAGGCGCATCGACCGGGCGATGGACCGTCCGATGAGCAGGGAGATCAGCACGGCGACCAGCAGCACCGCGACGATGCCGCCCGCCACCAGCAGGGTGTCCCGCAGCTGCTGCGCGCGGGCGCCGTCGGCGTGGCGTATCGCGTCGTCGAGGACCTCACCCTCGAGCTGGCGGAGCAGTTCCAGCCGCCGTTCGCTGGCCGCCCACCACTCGGGTGCGGAGAGCACCGCCGGCTCGGCGGTGCCGGTGGGCAGGGTCTGCTCCTCCAGCCGGGCGGCCGCCACGAACGCCGGGTTCACCGACACCAGGTCGTAGCGGCGAACCTGCTCGGTGCTCGCCGCCAGGCGGAACGCGCCCAGGGCGGTGAGCTGCTGGGCCCGCAGGTCGGTCAGGGTGACCTGGTCGTCGACCTCGTACCGGCCGGCCCGGGCGGCCGCGTAGAGCTCGGCCCGGATCCGGGAGGTGAACTCCTTGACCCGGGACAGCTGCACGTACCGCAGCACCGCGTCGGTGAGCGCCTGCTGGCCCTCCCCGGGCGACGGTTCGGCCAGCAGGTTGAGCAGGGCCCCGATGGCCCGGTGGTAGTTGCTCAGGATGGTGTCGCTGCTGAGCACCGCCGGCGGGATCGCGGCCCGGATGTAGACCACCTGGTCGTAGGCCTCCAGGGCCTCCGAGAACGCGACCCGCCAGGCGGCGTCGGCGCCGGCGAGCGGCTCGGCCGCCCGGCGCAGCTCGGACAGCGCCTGGTTGGCGGCCTCCTGCAACGGCTTCAGGGCGGCGATGGCCGCGTTCCGGTCAGCGCCGGCACCGGCGCGGCGCAGCGCGGCCAGTTCCCCGGCCGCGCGGTCCCGTTCCTGCTGGAGCCGGTCCACCACGGCGGTGATCTGCCGGCCGATGCCGACCTGCTCGGCGAAGGTGGTCAGCGCGCTGGTCTGCCCTGCCAGCCCCCGGGTCTGCACGCCGGCCAGCACCAGGAACGCCAACGAGGGGATGACCAGCACCGTCGCGAGCTTGGTGCCGATCCGCCAGTCCCGCAACCGGAACGCCGAGCGCCGCCGGTGGGGCACCACGCGGTCGCGCCGGCTCCGGCCCGGGCGGGCGGCCGTTCCGCGAGCCGGGTCGGGACCTGCGCCCACGCTTGCCTCCTCGGTCCCTCGACTCCCGTCGTACGGGGAGCGGAGTCCATCCAACCAGGCCGGCGGGCCCTGTCAACGGGATGACCGGCCGCACGACCAGGATGGTCAGTGCGGCCGGGCACCACCTACGGTGTTCGGCGCGGCCCCCTCGTCCGTCCGGCCGATACCGCCGACGCGCGCCGCCTCCGCAACCCGGCCGAGCGCCACCAACGCGGCGCCGGTCGCCCCGACCTCCGGATTGTGTTGGAAGCGCACCGTACGCGGGGCCAGGGCATCGGCGAACGCCCCGCGCCACCAGGCGGACGCGGCCATCGCACCACCACCCAGCACCACCTCGACCGGATGATCCACATCGGACTCGAGCACGGCGAGGTCGTCGGCGACCAGCCGGCACAGGCCGGTCATCAGCCCGGCGAGGACCTCGACGGCGGTGGTGCCGAAGCTGAGCCCGTGCAGCTCGCCGGAGCCGGCGGCGGCGAGGCCGGGCGGGCGGTCCCCACCGAAGCGGGGATTGGCCCGCACCCGCAGGTCCCGGGTGGACCGGGCCAGCGCCGCCTCCAGTTCGGCGCCCTCGGGCAGCCGCAGCTCCCGGTTGGCCCACGCGTACAGGTTCCCGCCACTGGAGTAGGCGGCGCCGGTCACCACGTGCTCGTGGTCCACCCGGTAGCGCCAGAGCTGGTCGGGCAGCGGCGGCAGCGCCGCGTCGGCGGGGACGGCCCGGACGACGCGTACCGCCGCGGAGGTGCCGACGGTCACCGCCGCCCGGGACTCGTCGACGCAGCCGGAGCCGACGTTGGACGCCGCACCGTCGCCGACCGGGGCGGTCCACCGGGCCTCGGCCAGATCCGGCCAGCGGCGGGCGCAGTCGGGGCGGAGCCGCCCGCGCCACCGCTGCGGGGCCAGCGCCGGCAGCTCCGCGGGGCGTACGCCGGCCAGCGCGCACGCCTCGGCGTCCCACGCCATCCGGCCCAGGTCGAGCATCCCGGTGCCGGAAGCCATCGACACCGACATCGGAGCCTCGGTCAGCAACGCGTCGAGGACGTACTCGACCAGCCCGACGAACCGCGTCACCCGGCTGCCGGCCCGCTCCCGCAGCCACGGCAGCCGCACCGTCCAGTAGCAGCGGTGCCACCATCCGCCGGTGCGCTGGTGGAAGGCCGCGGGGTCGGTCGGGCCGGCGCTACTGGCGACCGGCTCCGGCCGGGTGTCCAGCCAGGTCAGCACCGGGCCGAGCGGCTCCCCGTCGGCGCCCAGCGGCAGCACCGAGTGCCACTGCGCCGAGACGGCGACCAGCTCGACGTCCCGCAGGTGGCCGCCCTCGGCCAGTTCGTCCAGGCACTCGACCAGGCGGGCGAGGTAGCCGACACCGTCCAGCGTGCCGGTGCCGTCCTCGCCGGTGGTCAGCCGCACCCGCCGCCGGGCCAGCGCGCCGGGGCGCGGGACGGCGTCGGCGTCCAGCACCAGCCCGCGTACGGAGGAGGTGCCCAGGTCGAGAGCGAGAATGGTCATCGCGGGACAACCTACCCGCCGGGGACGGCCGCGAAGCCAAGATCCGCGCGGCAGGTCCCCTGCCCGCAGCGACGATCGGCTTCCAGGCGGCCGCCCGGACGCGTAGAGTGATCGCCATGCCCGCGCTCCTGTCCTGCTGGTGGCCCGCCGACCCGGCGGCCCACCCCCGCGCGTAGCTTTCCCACGCGGCCGCCCGACGAGGCGGCCGCCGGTCTCTCCCCGGCATCCCGGGTCGCCCCCACCGGCGGCCACCGGCCACGAGGAGACCCGATGACCCGCCCGCACGACCCGCTCGCCGCCGTCGCCGCCGGCCTCGACCCCGGCCCGTTCGCGCTCGTCCGCCGCGCGGACGCCGATCATCTCGACCTGTTCACCGGCACGGTACGCACCGCCGAGCGGCTCGCCGACGTCCCGCTGCCCGACGGCGGTCCCGGGCCACGCACGCTGGCCCTGGTCCCCTACCGGCAGATCACCGAGCGGGGGTTCGCCTGCGTCGACGACGGGATGCCGCTGGAGTGCCTGGTCATCGGGGAGCACCGGCAGATCTCCCTGGCCGACGCGCTGGCCGCGCTGCCGGACGCCCCGGTGGTCACCACCGACGCCGGCTTCGACAGCTCCGACGCCGAGTACGCGGCCACGGTCGGCCGGGTGCTCGCCGAGGAGATCGGCCGCGGCGAGGGCGCGAACTTCGTCATCCACCGCACCCTGCGGGCCACCGTGCAGGGCGACCCCCTTGCGGCGGCCCTGGCCGCGCTACGCCGGCTGCTGCTGCGCGAACGCGGCGCGTACTGGACGTTCGTCGTGCACACCGGCACCCGGACCCTGGTCGGGGCGAGCCCGGAACGGCACGTCAGCGTGGACGACGGTCTGGTCATGATGAACCCGATCAGCGGCACGTTCCGGCACACCGGCGCGGCGGCCGACCGGGACGCCCTGCTGCGTTTCCTCCACGACCCGAAGGAGGTCGAGGAGCTGTACATGGTGCTCGACGAGGAGCTGAAGATGATGGCCACCGTCGCCGAGCACGGCGGGCAGGTGGTCGGGCCGTACCTCAAGGAGATGGCACACCTGGCACACACCGAGTACCTGCTGGCCGGACGGGGTTCCCGCGACGTCCGGGAGGTGCTGCGGGAGACCATGTTCGCGCCCACGGTCACCGGCAGCCCGATGGAGAACGCGTGCCGGGTGATCGCCCGGCACGAGCGGACCGGCCGCCGCTACTACGCCGGGGTGCTCGCCCTGCTCGGCCGGGACGCCGCGGGCCGGCAGACCCTCGACGCGCCCATCCTGATCCGCACCGCGGAGCTCTCCCCCACCGGCGAGTTGCGGGTGCCGGTCGGGGCGACGCTGGTCCGGCACTCCACCGCCGCCGGTGAGGTGGCGGAGACCCACGCCAAGGCAGCCGGGGTGCTCGCCGCGCTCGGCCTCGGCCCCGACGCGCCGGCGGCCCGCCCGGCTCAGTCCGGCCCGGACGCACCGGGCCGCGCGCTCGCCGACGACCCCGAGGTACGCGCCGCCCTCGCCGCCCGCAACGCGCCGCTGGCCCGGTTCTGGCTGGAGCAGCGGACCCCCGGGGCAACGGTCCTGCCTGGCCTGGCCGGCCGGCGGGCGCTGATCGTGGACGGCGAGGACACCTTCACCGGCATGCTCGCCCACCAGCTCGGCGCCCTCGGCCTGGTCGTGGCGCGCCGCGGCTGGCAGCAACCCGGCCCGGTCGGGGAGTACGACCTGGTGGTGATGGGCCCCGGCCCGGGCGACCCGACCGACCTCGCCGAGCCGAAGATGGCGACGATGCGGGCGCTGCTGGCACAGCTCCTGGCCGCCGGCCGACCGACCCTCGCCGTCTGCCTCGGGCACCAGCTGCTGGCCGGGCTGCTCGGGCTGCCGCTGCAGCGGCGGGACGCGCCGTACCAGGGGGTGCCGCGGGACGTGCCGGTGTTCGGCACCACCCGCCGGGTCGGCTTCTACTCCAGCTTCACGGCCCGGGCCGGCGCGGACCGGGTCGCCACCCCGTACGGCCCGGTGGAGCTGTCCCGGGACCCGGCCGACGGAGCGGTACACGCGCTGCGCGGGCCCGGCTTCGCCGGCGTGCAGTTCCACCCGGAGTCGGTACTCAGCCGCGACGGCATGGTCATCCTCGCCGAACTGCTCGCGCACCTGCTCGACCATCGCGCGCTCGCCGGGCATGCGCCGGCCGACCGGGGGTAGGACTGCGGCGACCGGTGGCCGGACGGGTCCGAACCCCTGCCCGGCCACCGGTCGCCCGTGCTCAGCCGGCCATCCCCCGCTTCAGCGCGGCGCTGATCTGGATCGCCCGCTTGGCGGTCAGCGCGGTGGCCGCCAGCGCGAGGTGGTCCGGCGCGATCTCGCCGTTGTTGCTGGTGTGCGAGGCGCCGTACGGGTTGCCCGCGACGAACTGGCTGGGGTCGGTGTAGCCGGGGGTCACCACCACCCCACCCCAGTGGTAGAACACGTTGAAGAGCGCCAGCAGCGTGGACTCCTGACCGCCGTGCGAGGTGGCCGTGGAGCAGAACGCCGAGTAGACCTTGTTGGCCAGGATGCCCTGGGCCCAGAGCGGGCCGGTGGTGTCGATGAACTGCTTGAGCTGGGCGGCCACCATCCCGTAGCGGGTGGGCGAGCCGAAGATCACCACGTCGGCCCAGGAGAGGTCGTCGAGCTGCGCCTCCATCACGTCCTGCGTCTCCAGGTGGTGCGCCTGCCACCCCGAGTTGGAGCGGATCGCCTCGTCGGGCGCCAGCTCACGCACCTTGCGCAGGCGGACCTCGGCACCGGCCTCGCCCGCGGCCTCGCCCGCGGCCTCGACCGCTGACTGCGCCATCTGGTAGGTGATGCCGGTCGCGCTGTAATAGATCACCGCGACGTTGACCTGGCCGTCCATCAGACGTTTCCCTCCTCGGTTCCGGGCGAACTCGGACGACTACCCGTTGGTTGCGGCGTCAAACGACTGCCGTGGCACACACTCCGCGGCTTGATTCACCCCTGTCGATCGGCCAGCAAACCTCAATATTTGCGCAAGTTCGGACCGGAACGGCTGCCCGGAATCCGGACTCCGGGGATCCTGTTCGCACCGGTGCCGATCCGCGTCCCACCGCCCGGAGGCACCTGAACGGGGGGATCGCGCTCCGCCGGCACGCCGGCTGGCGCAGCGCGATCAGGTGTTCTCCTCCTGCTCCTCCTATTCGTCCCGATTCCCCGGCATGCCGTCCCCGCCGACGGGGATCCTCTCGGTGACCCACGAGAGGGAGGACGAACCATGCGGCTCACCGAACCGCAGATCCGCTCGCTGTACGGGCAGGACGTCCAGGACCGCTCGGGCGCGACGATCGGCACCGTGGGCCAGGTCTGGGCAAACCCCGCAGGCGAGCCCACCTGGGTCAGCGTGCGCACCGCCGACACGGGTCACCGCGAGTCGATGGCTCCGCTGCACGCGGCCCAGTGGCAGGCAGGCCGGCTGCGGGTGCCGTACGACCGGACGACCGTGCGTACCGCGCCCGCCGTGGAGCCCGGCACCGACCAGCCGCTCGGCGCGGACCAGCTGACCCTGCTCCACCGGCACTACCAGCTGCCGCCCGAGAGCGCGGCCCGACGGCCGGAGCGGCCCGGGCCACCGGAGCTGACCCGGTTCGAGGAACAAGCCCGGTTCGACACCGAGACCGTGCCGGCCGGCACGGCCCGGCTCCGCAAGCGCGTGGTGACCGAGAACGTGCACACCACCGTGCCGGTCGCCCACGAGGAGGCGACCCTCGTCCGGGAACCGATCGCGGAGGCGGACCGGGGTACCGTGCCCGCGGGCACCGACACGGAGCAGCGCGAGATGGTGCTGCACGCCGAACGCCCGGTGGTGGTCAAGGAACGGGTCCCGGTCGAACGGGTCCGGCTGGCCACCCACCAGGTCGTCGAGCAGCGGCCCGCCCACGCCCAGGTCCGCCGGGAAGTGGTCGAGGCGGACACGCCCGAAGAGGCCCGGCCGCAGGAGTGAGGCGAGAGCAACCCGGGCGGGTGGGCCTCTCCCACCCGTCCGGTCGCGTCCGGCGGAAACGTCGGACCCGCCGCCTATGCTGACCGTCCACCACTGACGGGAGGCCTGCGTGCCCGTACGGCTCACCGGCGCCGAGGCGCTGGCGCTGCGGATGACCAGCCTGCTGCTGCGCCCGCACCCGGTGGCGCGCCCCGACGGGGTCGCCGGCGTGGTCGAGTGGTTCGGCGCGATGCAGGCCCAGGACAACGCGAGCGGCCTGTGGTCGCTCGGCGTACGCCTGCCGGGGCGCACCCTGGCCGACGTGCGGGCGGCGCTGGAGCGGCGCGAGGCGCTGCGGACCTGGCCGATGCGCGGCACGGTCCACCTGGTGCCGTCCCGCGACGCCCACTGGATGCTGGCGGTGACCGGCGTCCGCACGCTGGCCGGCGCCGCCGCCCGCCGGGCACAGCTCGGGCTCACCGAGGCCGAGGCGGACCGGGCCGTGGACGTGCTGGGCGCGGCCCTGGCCGGCGGCCGCCGCCTCACCCGTGCGGAGTGCCTGGCCACCCTCGGCGCCGCCGGCATCGACACCACGGGGCAGCGGGGCTACCACCTGCTCTGGTACGCCGCCCAGCGCGGCGTCACCTGCATCGCCCCGCACGTCGGCACCGAGCAGACGTTCGCCCTGCTCGACGAGTGGGTGCCCGACCCGCACCGGCCGGAGCGCGACGAGGCCCTCGGCATCCTCGCCCTGCGCTACGTGCGCAGCCACGGCCCGGTCACCCCACACGAGCTGGCCCGGTGGACCGGCCTGACGGTCACCGACGCACGGCGGGGCCTCGCGGTGGCCGGCGACGCCCTGGCCCGGGTAGCGGTGGACGGTGTCGAGGCGATGGCCGACGCCGCCCTCCTCGACGCGCCCCGCGAGCCGGTCGACGACGTGCACACGCTGCTCGGCTTCGACGAATACCTGCTCGGCTTCAAGGACCGCACGCTGATGCTCGACCCGGCGCACGCCGCCGCCGTGGTCCCCGGCAACAACGGGGTGTTCCTGCCGACGGTGGTCCGCGACGGCCGGGTGGTCGGCACGTGGAAGCGGACGGTCGGGAAGGCCTCGGTCTCGGTGACCGTGCAGCCGCTGGCACCGTTCGACGCCGCGCTACGCTCCCGCGTCGAGTCCGCCCTGGCCGACTACGCCCGCTACCTCGGCCTGCCCCTGCGCACCTGAGGAGACGAGCGTGGATCGGCAGAGGTTTGCGGAGTTGCTGGAGACATCGCACGGCGGTCAGGGAAGGGACGGGACGGCCGCGGATGCATTCGGGCCAGGTCAGCCGGGGTGTCCACGTCGGCCGGTGACCCGTCGCACGGCACCACGGTCACCAGGTCGGCCCGGGCCCGCAGGAAGTCGCGGGCGCCCCGGTCCCCCGTCGCGTACGGCACGACCAGCGGCCAGGTGGCGCGGCTGAGCAGGACCGGATGGCCGGGCCGGCCGGCGTAGCCGGCGACGGCGACGACGGCGCCGGCCGCGTACGCCGCGCGTACCCGGCGGACCGCGGCCGGGGTCAGCCAGGGCTGGTCGACGAGCACCACCACGACCGCGTCGGCGACGTCCGGCAGCGAGTCCAGGCCGCGCAGCAGCGAGCCGCCCAGGCCGTCGCGCCACCGTGGGTTGACCACCGGGACCGCACCGGGCAGCGCGGGAAGCCGGCCGGCGCCCGCGCCGACCACCGCGTGCACCGGGTCGCAACCGCCGAGGTGCAACAGCCGGACCGCGCGCCGGAGCAGCGGCTCACCGTCCCAGTCGAGGAGTGCCTTCGGCCGGCCGAGCCGGCGTCCGGCCCCGGCGGCGAGCACCAGCCCGGCCACGGTCACCGCGCCGCCGCCCGGGTCAGGCCGGCCGGGTGGGCGGCGTGGATCGGGCCGGTCAGGCCGGACAGCGGCCGGCCACTGCCGCCGTGGCGCCAGGCCACCACCTCCGCGGCGATCGCCAGCGCCGTCTCGGCCGGGCTGCGCCCGCCGAGGTCCAGCCCGGCCGGTGCGCGCAGCCGGGCCAGTTGGGCCTCGGGTACCCCGTCGGCGCGCAGGCGGGTGAGGCGGGCCTCGTGCGCCGCACGGCTGCCGAGCACGGCGAGGTAGCCGGCCGAGGTGGACAGCGCCGCGTGCAGCAGCGGGAGCTCGTAGCGAGGGTCGTGACCGAGCAGGCAGAGCACCGTGTCCGGGGTGACCGGGGTGGCGGCCAGCAGGCGGTGCGGCCAGGCCCGGTGCACCTCGTGTGCGTCGGGCAGCCGGGCGACGGTGGCGAACGCGGGTCGCGGGTCGCAGGCGACGACCCGGTAGCCGAGGTCCGCGCCGATCCGGGCGAGCGCCGCGGCGACGGCGGTGGCGCCGAACAGCAGCATCCGCGGTGCCGCCGGCATCGCCTGGAACAGCACCCGCACGCCGGGGCGCTCGCCGTAGCCCAGCACGACGGCGCCGTCCGGGAGCCCGGCGGCGCAGTCGACGGCCCAGTCGTCCAGGTCCGCGGTGCCGAGCGTGCCCTCGGTCCGGTCCCGCCTGATCACCAGCTCGGCGGCGAAGGGTGCCCGGCCGCCCACCACGGTTGCCACGGCGACCGGGTCGGGCCCGGCGAGCGCGGCGAGGGAGCGTGCCGTGGGGCAGTCCGCGGTCACCCGGCGCAGCAGCACCTCTACCGTCCCGGCGCAGCCGGGCCGGGCCGGCCATGGGCCGTCCCCGCCCACCGGGTAGCGGGCGAGCCGGGTCCGGCCGGTGCGCAGGGTCTCCGCCGTCGCGTCGAGCACCGCCGACTCGACGCAGCCGGCCGGGATGCCGCCGCGCACGTCGCCGGTGGGGTCGACGGCGAGCAGGTCGCCCGGGCCGGTGACGGTGCCCGCGCTGCTGGCCACCACGGTCGCCAGGCCGAAGGGGATCCGTCGCCGCCGCCAGTCGTGGGCCGCGGCCAGGACCTCGCGCATGCCGCTCCACCGATCGCCAGTTTCGGGCTTCTGCCCGTATTTGTCATTGGATGTCGTAGTCAACGGTAGTCTGGCGCGGTGCGCAGCGGGCGGGAGAGCGGGAAACCGGCGGACGACGACCGGTCGTCCCGCATCACGCTCACCGTCAACGGCGTCGACCACGACCTGACGCTGGACAACCGGACCACCCTGCTGGACGCCCTGCGCGAGCGGCTCGCCCTGATCGGCAGCAAGAAGGGCTGCGACCACGGGCAGTGCGGCTCGTGCACGGTCCTGCTCGACGGCCGGCGGGTGAAGAGCTGCCTGATCCTGGCGGTCACCCTGGACGGCCGGACGGTGGTCACCGTGGAGGGACTCGCCGGCCCGGCGGACCTGTCCCCGCTCCAGGCCGCGTTCGTCGCGCACGACGCCTTCCAGTGTGGCTACTGCACACCCGGGCAGCTCTGTTCCGCCCGCGGGATGCTCGACGAGGTGGCCCGGGACTGGCCCAGCGCGGTGACCGAGGACCTGACCGCACCGGTGGAGCTGACCGACGCGGAGGTACGGGAACGGATGAGCGGCAACCTGTGCCGCTGCGCCGCGTACCCGCACATCGTGGCCGCCATCCGGGACGTGGCGGCGGCGCGGTGAGGCCCTTCCGCTACCACCGGCCGGCCGACGTCACGGAGGCGGTCGCGCTGCTCGACGCCGAGCCGGAGGCGGCATACCTCGGCGGCGGCACCAACCTGGTGGACCTGATGAAACTCGGGGTGCAGCGCCCCGACCTGCTGGTCGACGTCACCGGCCTGCCCCTGGACACGGTGGAGGCCCTACCGGACGGCGGGCTGCGGATCGGGGCGACCGTGCGCAACAGCGACCTCGCCGCGGACCCGATGGTCCGGCGGGACCACCCGTTGCTCTCCCGGGCGCTGCTCGCCGGCGCCTCCGGGCAGCTGCGCAACATGGCCACCACCGCCGGGAACCTGCTGCAACGCACCCGCTGTGTCTACTTCCAGGACACCGGGAAGGCGTGCAACAAGCGGGAGCCCGGCACTGGCTGCGCGGCGCGCCACGGGCAGAACCGGGACCTGGCCATCCTCGGCTGGTCCGAACTGTGCGTGGCCACCCACCCGTCGGACCTGGCGGTCGCCCTGGTCGCCCTCGACGCCGTGGTGGAGGTGTACGACCCGGGCGGCGCGCGGGAGATCCCCCTGGTCGACCTGCACCGCACGCCGGGGGAGCATCCCGAGCGGGAGACCAGCCTCCCCCGCGGCGCGCTGATCACCGGGGTACGGATCCCGCCGCTGCCCTTCGCCCGGCACTGCACCTACCTCAAGGCGCGCGACCGGGCCAGCTTCGCGTTCGCGGTCGGCTCGGTGGCCGCGGCGCTGGACCTGGCCGGAGACACGGTCCGCGACGTCCGGCTGGCGTACGGGGCGGTCGCGCACCGGCCGTGGCGGGCCTACCGGGCGGAGGAGGCGCTGCGCGGCCGCCCGTTCACCGCCGAGCTGGCCGCCCAAGCCGCGGACGCCGAGCTCGCCGCCGCCCGTCCCCTGCCGCACAACGGGTTCAAGGTGCCGCTGATCCGCAACCTCACCGTCCGGGCGTTGACCGCGCTGGCCGGGGCGGCACCCCGATGAGCGCGCCACCTGTCGGTGCGGTGGGCCGGGAACACCCCCGCCTCGAAGGCCGGGACAAGGTCACCGGGGCGGCCCGGTACGCGGTGGAGTACCCGGTGGACGACGTCACGTACGGCTGGGCGGTGCCGGCGGCGGCCACCCGCGGGCGGGTCAGCCGGATCGACACGGCCCCCGCGCTGGCCGTGCCGGGCGTGCTGGACGTGCTGCACCACGGCAACGCGCCCCGGTTGGCGCCCGGCGTGGACGACACGCTGTTCCTGCTGCAGGAGCCGACCGTGCACTACCGGGGGGAGTTCGTCGCCGTGGTGGTGGCGGAGACCCTCGAGGCGGCGCGGGAGGGCGCCCGGCTGGTCCGGATCGACTACGACACCGAAGCGCACAGCACCGTCCTCTCCGCACACCACCCGGGCCTGTACCGCCCGGACAAGGTCAACCCGGGCTACCCGGCGGACACCGCGGAGGGGGACTTCGACGCCGCCTTCGCGGCCGCGGAGGTCCAGCTCGACGCCACCTACCGCACCCCGGCCTACCACAACAACCCGATGGAGCCGCACGCCACCACCGCCCACTGGCGGGACGGGCGGCTGCTGGTGCACGACTCCACCCAGGGCGCGACCCCGGTGCAGGCCACCCTGGCACCGCTGTTCGGGCTGCCCCCGGAGGCGGTCCGGGTGATCGCCGAGCACGTCGGCGGCGGCTTCGGCAGCAAGGGGGCCCCGAAGGCGCCGGTGGTGCTCGCCGCGCTCGCCGCCCGGCAGGTGGGCCGGCCCGTGCGGCTGGCGCTGACCCGGCAGCAGCTCTTCGGCCCGATCGGATACCGCACCCCCACCATCCAACGGGTCCGGCTCGGCGCGGACGCCGACGGGCGGATCGCCGCGGTCTGCCACGACGCGATCAGCCAGACCTCGAAGGTGCACGAGTTCGCCGAGCAGACCGCCGTCTACACCCGCAGCATGTACGCCGGCCGCCACCGGCGCACCACGCACCGGCTGGTCCGGCTGGACGTGCCGACGCCGTTCTGGATGCGCGCCCCCGGCGAGTGCCCGGGCGCGTACGCGCTGGAGTCGGCGCTGGACGAGCTGGCCACCGCGTGCGGCGTCGACCCGGTCGAGCTGCGGGTCCGCAACGACGCGACCGTCGACCCGGACAGCGGGCAACCGTTCAGCAGCCGCAACCTGGTCGCCTGCCTCCGCGAGGGGGCCCGCCGGTTCGACTGGGCCGACCGCGACCCGACGCCGGGGGTTCGGCGACTCGGGCGGTGGCTGATCGGCACCGGGGTGGCCGGCTCCAGCTACCCGGCCCGGTCCCGGGCCGCCGCCGCGGCGGCCACCGCCGCACCCGACGGCACCTTCGAGGTACGGGTCAACGCGACCGACATCGGCACCGGCGCCCGGACGGCGCTGTGGCAGCTGGCCGCCGACGCCCTGGCGGTGCCCGCCGACCGGGTCGCCATCGGGGTGGGCGACAGCGACCTGCCGCCGGCCCCGGTGGCCGGCGGTTCGATGGGCACCGCCTCGTGGGGCTGGGCGGTGATCCGGACCTGCGAGCAGCTGCGGCAGCGGCTCCGCGACACCGCGGTGCCCGCCGAGGGGCTGACGGTCGAGGTGAGCACCGCCGACGAGGTCCGCGCCCAACGTCCGCTGGCCCGGTACGCGTACGGCGCCCACTTCGTGCAGGTGCGGGTGGACGCGGACACGGGCGAGGTCCGGGTGGACCGGATGCTCGGCATGTTCGCCGTCGGCCGGGTGGTGAACCCGACCACCGCCCGCAGCCAGCTCATCGGCGGCATGACCATGGGCCTGTCGATGGCGCTGCACGAGGAGGGCCTGCTCGACGAGCGGTACGGCGACTGGGTCAACCACGACCTCGCCACCTACCACATCAGCGGCTGCGCGGACGTCGAGCGGATCGAGGCGTACTGGCTGCCGGAGGAGGACCCTGACCTGAACCCGGCCGGGGTGAAGGGGATCGGCGAGATCGGCATCGTGGGCAGCGCTGCCGCCGTCGCCAACGCGGTGCACCACGCCACCGGCGTACGGGTCCGGGACCTGCCCGTCCGGCTGGACAAGCTGCTGGACCGGCTGCCGGCAGACTGAAGGGCCGGCGGCGTGGCACCGGCCCTTCAGTCTGCGTCCCTCAGTCGGCGAGCGCGCCGGCCGCCCGGCCCTCGTGCAGGGTCAGGTTCCGCCCGGTGGACGGGTCGAACAGGTGGATCTTCTCCAGGTTGAACCAGACCCGCCGGTGCTCCCCCTCCCGGGCCGGCGACTCGGCGGACAGCCGGGTGACCAGGCTGGAACCGGTGCCGGTGAAGTCGCCGGTGCCCGCGTCGGCGGCCAACTCCTCCAGCTCGGCGGAGTTGGCCCGCTCCCCCTCGACGGCGAGGTACACGTACTTGTCGGAGCCCATCGACTCGACGATCTCCACCGGCGCCTCGAACTCCAGACCCCGGCGGCGGGTCTCCTCGTCGAGCAACTCTGCGTCCTCGAAATGCTCGGGCCGGATGCCGAGGATCAGCTCGCGCGGCGCGTCACCGCCCGCCAACTGATGGCGGACCCGGTTGCCGATCGGCACATCACCCAACGCCGTCCGCAGGTGGCCGTCCTCGACGGCGGCGGGCAGGAAGTTCATCGACGGCGAGCCGATGAACCCGGCGACGAAGAGGTTGCGCGGGTGGTCGTAGAGCTCCTGGGGCGGGCCGACCTGCTGCACCGCACCACCCCGCATGATCACCACGCGGTCGCCGAGGGTCATCGCCTCGGTCTGGTCGTGGGTCACGTAGACGGTGGTGGTGCCGAGCTGCTTCTGCAGCCGGGACACCACCGTGCGCATCTGCACCCGCAGCTTGGCGTCCAGGTTGGACAACGGCTCGTCCATCAGGAACGCCTTGGGCTGCCGGACGATCGCCCGGCCCATCGCCACCCGCTGCCGCTGGCCGCCGGAGAGGTTGGCCGGCTTGCGGTCCAGCAGCGGGGTCAGCTCCAGGACCTTCGCCGCCTCCTCGACCTTGGTGTTGATGCTCTCCCGGTCCAACTTCGCCAGCCGCAGCGGGAAGGCCATGTTCTCCCGGACCGTCATGTTCGGGTACAGCGCGTACGACTGGAACACCATGGCGATGTCCCGGTCCCGCGGAGCCCGGTCGTTGACCCGCTCCCCCGCGATGCGCAGCTCTCCGGAGCTGATGTCCTCCAACCCGGCGATCATGTTGAGCGTGGTCGACTTCCCGCAGCCGGAGGGGCCGACCAGGATCACGAACTCGCCGTCGGCGATCTCCAAGTCGACGTCCCGCACCGCCACGGTCCCGTCCGGGAACCGCTTGCTCACCTTGTCCAGCACGATGTCAGCCATGACAACACCACCTATCCCTTGACTGCGCCGGAGGTCAGGCCGGAGACGATGCGGCGCTGGAAGAAGAGCACGAACAGGATGATCGGAATGGTGATCACCACGGCGGCGGCGCAGATCGCCCCGGTGGGATCCTCGAACTGCGACGCGCCGGTGAAGAACGACAGCGCGGCCGGCACCGTGCGGGACCGCTCGGTGGAGGTCAGCGAGATGGCGAACAGGAAGTCGTTCCAGCAGAAGATGAACACCAGGATGGCCGTGGTGAACAGCCCCGGCGCGGCCAGCGGCGCGATCACCCGCCGGAACGCCTGGCCCTGGGTGGCGCCGTCCATCTTCGCCGCCTTCTCCAGATCCCAGGGGATCTGCTTGAAGAACGCCGACAGCGTGTAGATCGCCAGCGGCAGCGCGAAGGTGATGTACGGCAGGATCAGCCCCGGCCAGGTGTCGAAGAGGCCGAGCTGCCGCTCGATCTCGAACAGCGGTGAGACCAGCGACACCTGCGGGAACATCGCGATCAGCAGGGACACCCCGATCAGCAGCCGCTTGCCGGGGAAGTCCAGCCGGGAGACCGCGTACGCGGCCATCGCGCCCAGCACCACCGCGATCAGGGTGGCGATCAGCGCGATGCCGATCGAGTTGACCAGAGCCCGAACGAACTGGTCGGTGGCGAAGATCGTCCGGTAGTTGTCCAGCGTCCACTCCCGCGGGATGAACTTCCCGTCGGTGAGCGTCGCCGGGGTCTTGAACGACAGCGAGGCGATCCAGAGCACCGGGATCAACGCGAAGACGACAACGAGGACGTCCAGCAGACCCCAGCGCAGCCTCGCCCGCATGGTGGTTTCGGTGGCCATGTCAGCGCCTCTCCCCGTCGTCGCTGCCCGGGGCAGCGGTGCCGAACAACTTCACGAAGACGAACGCGATGATCGCCACGGTGATGAAGATCAGCACCGACATCGTCGAGCCGATGCCCAGGTTCAACCCCCGGATCAGGTTGTTGTAGGCGAGCATCGACACCGACGACGTCTCGTTGCCGCCCGCGGTCAGGATGAAGATGTTGTCGAAGACCCGGAACGCGTCCAGGGTGCGGAACAGCAGGGCGACCAGGATCGCCGGCTTCATCACCGGCAGCATCACCTTGGTGAACCGCTGCCAGGCCGTCGCACCGTCGGTGGACGCGGCCTTGAGCAGGTCCTCCGGCACCAGCGCCAGGCCGGCCATCAGCAGCAGCGCCATGAACGGCGTGGTCTTCCAGATCTCCGCCAGCATGATGATCGCCAGCGAGCTGGCCCGCTCGGTCAGCGGCGCGCTGCCGTCGAACAGGTTCGCCAGGTAGCCGGTGCCCGGCGTCCAGGCGTACCGCCAGGAGAACGCCGCGACCACCGTGACGATCCCGTACGGGATCAGCGCCGCGGTGCGGACGATGCCCCGGCCGACCAGCGTCCGGTGCATGATCAACGCGAGGCCCATGCCGAGCACCAGTTCCACCGCGACGGTCACCACGGTGATCACGGCGGTCACCCCGAACGCGGTCCACCAGAACTGGTTGCCCAGCACGGTCACGTAGTTGTCCAGCCCGACGAACTCGCGCTGGTCCGGAAAGCGCAGGTCGAAGCGCTGCAGGGACAACCAGACCGAGTAGAGGATCGGGTAGGCGGTGACCAGCAGCATGACCAGCGCGGCCGGCGCGCAGAGCAGCCAGCCGAGGCGCCGCTCGGCCCGCTTGTTCTCGCTCAGCGGGGCCTTCGTCCCGCGCCGGGGCCGCTGCGCCGGCACCGCGGCGTGCCGCCCGGGGCCACGTTCGGCCTCGGCGGCGACGTCCGGCCGGTGGGAGTGGCGTTCACACTCATGCCGTCACCTCCGGACGGTCGGCCCGCTGCGGGTGGATCTCGCTCACGGCAGTACCCCCTTCGACTCGAGGGCGTCGGCGATGGCCTTGCGCAACTCGTCGGCGGTCTGCTCGGGCCGGATCCCCGACGGCGGCGACAGCATCGCCGACATCACCGTGGAGATGCTCTGGTACGCCGGGGTCAGCGGCCGGACCGCTGGCTCCTTCAGCTCCTGAAGGATGGTCTCCTTCATCGGGTACGCCTTGTCCATCTCCGGGTCGTCGTAGACCTTCTCGATGGTCGGCGGCACGCCGTCGTTGACCGCGGAGAACTTCTGGTGCTCCGGATCGCGGATGCACCTGGCGGCCTCGAAGGACTCCTTCGGGTGCTTCGAGTAGGTGCTGACCGCCATGTTGACGCCGCCGATGGTGACCTTGCTCGGGGTGTTCGCGTCGATGCCCGGCACTCGCGCCCACTTCACCTTCTTCGCCATCTCCGGCGCCGCCTCCTGCATCGCCGGATAGACGAAGGGCCAGTTGACCTCGAAGGCGCCGCCGCCGGACTGGAACTCCAGCCGTACCGGGTCCTCGGTGGCGTTGGTGAACGACGGCGACGTCACCCCCGACGTGGCCAGCTTCCGCAGCTGGTCGAGGGCCTTGACGGCGCCCTCGTCCATCACCGCCCGCTTGCCGTCGTCGCTGAGAATCTTCCCGCCGGCGCTCTCCGCGAGGGTGTTGTAGAGGACGACCAGGCCCTCGTACTGGGCGCCCATGGTGAGCACCTGGTACGGCTTGCCCTGCTCCTTCAGCCGCTGCGCGGCGGAGATCATCTCGTCCCACGTCTTCGGCGGCTCCGGCACCAGATCGGTGCGATACCACAGCAGCTGCACGTTGGTGTTCTTCGGCGCCGCGTAGAGCTTGCCCTCGTAGCGGGCGGTGTCCAGCGGGCCGGCCAGGGTGCCCTGCTCCGCCTCCGCCTTGTCCTGGCCGGTCCACTCCCGGATCCAGTGCGCGCTGGCGAACTCCTGGGTCCAGGTGACGTCGAGGCCGAGCACGTCCATCCCGCTGTCCTGCGCGGCCAGCCGGCGCACCATCTGCACCCGCTGGTCGTCAGCCTGCCGCGGCAGCACGCGGTAGACGATCCGGTAACGCCCCTGCGCCTGGGCGTTGCAGTCGTCGACCACCTGCTGCAGGTTCTGCTCCGGCGGGTAGTACAGGTTGATCGTCGGCGTACCGCCGTCACCACCGGAACCGCAGGCGGCCAACGGCGCCACCAACGCCAGCGCGGCGGCTGCCGCCGCCGCACGCCTGCGTGGCCGCCGCCGGTCCGCGGCGTCGCCGGGGTGTGTCGTCATCGCCCTCCCCCTTTCGTCGGCGAAGGCCGGGGAAGTCGCCCGTGCCCCGGCGCACGGCGAGACGGTCGGGGGCGCGGTCGGCGGCGGATCCGCCCCGGCCCCAGGCGTTTCGTGCGCCTGACAGTGCCCGACCTGCCACGGCGCGAAACCTGACCGTCACGCGACGCCCACCACAGGGCCGGGCTGTGGGCCAGGTCACGCCACCGGGCCCCGGTCCGATCCGATGGACGCAAGGCCGGCGATCCGACGCGCGCACTTCCCGGCAATCTGGGCGGACCCCGGAGCACGCGCGGGGCAGCCGGGTGTCGGAGCCGGGCATAGTGGGGGCATGATCGCGCGCTTCAAGGACCTCTGCATGGACGCCGCGGACGCCCACCGGCTCGGTGCCTTCTGGGCCGGCGTCCTCAACGCGGACCTGATCGACACCGGCGACGGCGACACCCGGATCGATCCCCGGGCAGCCGCCTCGAAGGCCGAGTCGATCTGGGTCAACACCGTGCCCGAGCCGCGTACCGGCAAGACCCGGGTCCACCTGGACCTGCGCCTCGCCGAGCCGGAGCCGACCGCGCTGCTGGCCGCCGGCGCGCGGCTGGTCCGTGAGCCGGACGCCGAGATCAGCTGGTGGGTGCTGGCCGACCCGGAAGGCAACCAGTTCTGCGCCTTCCGGCCCCGCGAGGGCGCCCGGCCCGGCGTCTTCGAGCTGGTGGTCGACAGCGCCGACCCGGCGGCCCAGGCCGGCTGGTGGGCCGGCGTGGTCGGCGGCCGGGTGGCCACCACCGAGGAGGGCGCCACCTCGGTGGTGGACGCGGCCGGCTTCCCCTGGGACCACTGGGTCTTCGACCCGGTGCCCGAGCGCAAGCGGGTGAAGAACCGGGTGCACTGGGACGTCGACCTGACCGGCCCGGACCCCACCGCGCTGATCGCGGCCGGCGCCACCCTGCTGCGCGAGCCCACCGACACCACCCGGTGGTGGGTCCTGGCGGACCCGGAGGGGAACGAGTTCTGTGCCTTCGCCCCGCGTCCCAAACAGTGAGCGGCGAGGCTACCCAGCGTCCGCCCGGTCGACTAGCGTTCTCATAGCTCCGCAGCCAGCGCGTTCGCCGTCGACGTCGATACGCCTCCGGCCGACCCCAGCCCGCCCTTTCGGTTGGTTCTCGCGCGAACTCGCCTCTGCGGCACCACCGGTTGGGCAGGATCGTCCCAACCGAGGAGGTCCGTCGTGCAGGACACCACCCGCGCTCTCGCCCTGACGTTCGAGGTGAGCGGCCTGCCCCCGGTCAAGACCGAGGCCCTGTCCATCTTCGCCGCCGGGCACCGGCAGGCGGCGAGAGTCCGCGCCCTGCTCCAGGCCGCCTGCGAGGCGGCCCAGCACACCGGTTGGACCCCGCTCGCCGGCCCGATCGAGGTGGACCTGACCCTGCGCTGCCCGCCCGGGCACCGCACCTCCGACGCCAGCACACTGTTGGGCGGGGTCTGCGCGGTGCTGCAGGACAAGAAGCGGGTGGCGAACATCGGCCTGGCCCACCTCGGGGTGCTGGTCGACGTCGCCCTCTACGCCGACGACCGGCAGATCCGCCGGCTGTCGTACGCGGAGGAGCCGGCCGAGGACTTCTCGTACCAGGTCCGGGTGGCCGCCGTACCGGCGGTGGTTTGACCGACGACCGCGGCGGGGTACCGCGGACGCCGACGAAGGGAGCAGCATGTCGGAGCCACACGTCACGCTCGACCCGAGCGGGCTCGACCCGGTGCAGCAGAAGCTGCGTGGCCCGCTGGAGGATCAGCTGACCTCGGCCCTGCAGGCGGCCACCGAGCGGGTCCGCGCCGGCTACGCGGGCGAACCCGTCGAGGAGGTGTGCCGCCGACTGCTCGACGAGACCCGCGCCGGCCTGCACCCCGACATCGCCGCCGGCTTCCAGCCCGACATGGACGAGTTCTGCCGGGTGGCCGTGGCCATCGTCCGCGGCGCGGCCTGAGGCACCCGGCATCCGACCGGGTCGCCCTCCGGCCCGCGCGGGCGGTGCCGCCCGCCGCGGTCAACCGCGCCGCACGTCCAGCGAGACGACGTGGGTGCCGTCGGGCCGGGTCGACTCGCCCAGTCGCACCGGCAGCGGCTCGCCCGAGGTCCGCACCCCGAGGCCGAAGCTCAGGTGCCCCTCGAAGTCTCCGGCGACCGCCCAGCCGCGCAGCGTCGGGTAGCCGATGGCCGGCGGCGGCGCGTGCACCGTGCTCCGGCCACTGCGGTCATGTGCCTGGGCCGGGTCGAAGCGCACGGAGAGGAAGGCGTCGCCGGGCAGACTCACCGGTGTGCCGGTGCCGTCGGACTCCACCTGTGCGACGTATCCGACCTGGTAGGACGGCGTGGGCCCGCGGAAGGCGAAGCTGATCCGGCTGAACCCCTCGGCCGGGTGGTCACCGACCTGGATCTGCACCAGCACGGGCAGTGGCTCCCCCGGCGCGGGGTTGACCGGCACCTTGACGGTGTGGGCCACGCGGGCCGGCGCGGAGGGCACCGCCCACCCGTACGTCACCCGCCAACCCCCGGCTGCGGATGGCGCGGCGGTGGCGGAGGCCGTCGTGGCCGGCGTGGTGACGGCGGTCGCGCTGGGCGCGGGGGCCGTCGAGGTCGGCGGGGCCGCGCCGTCGTGGTCGGTCGTCGAGCAGGCCGCCGCGAGCAGCACGACCACGCTGGCAAGCAGTGGTACGCGCTGAAGTCTCATGGCTCAGTGTCACTCCGGCCGGTGGTGTCCCACCAGAGCCGATCCGCCCTGACTTCAGCCCGAGCTGCCGTCAGGTGGTGAGGGCGAGCGACTTCATGACGACCAGCGCGACGAGCAGCACGGTGAGCCCGACGGTCACCGACACCTGCACGATGGTTCGCCGCTTCGCCGGCGCGTACGCCAGCCCGACGGCGGCGACCCCGCCGGCCAGGAGGCCACCAAGGTGCCCCTCCCAGGAGGTCCAGCCGGCGGAGACCACCATCCAGATCAGGAACGGGATGATCACCCGGTTGGGGTCGATCGGGTGGTGGTGCAGCCGCCGGGTCAGGACGAAGTAGCAGCCGGCCAGCCCGTACACCGCGCCGGAGGCGCCGACGGCGGCCTGGTGCGGGGAGACCAGGAAACCCAGGACCGATCCGCCGAGCGCGGCGAGCAGGTAGACGGCGAGGAAACGCACGACGCCCAGCCGCTCCTCGATGACCCGGCCGAGCACCCAGAGCCAGTACATGTTGAACACGATGTGCAGGATGCCGAGGATGCCCTGGGTGGGCAGCTGGTGCAGGAAGGCGGAGGTGATCAGGCGATACCACTCGCCGTGTGCGATGCCGATCAGCTGGTATCCGTCGTACGCGCCGCCGTCGTCGACGTACCGCTGGCCGGCGTCGTCGACCAGCCCGGTGCCCAGGCTGTCGAACTGGTCGAGGATCGCCGGGCGGACCAGCTCGGCCAGGTAGGCCAGCACGTTGAGCCCGATGAGCACGTACGTCACCACCGGCCGGGCGGCCACCCGGCCGCCGAAGACCGTGCGGGCCTGGCGGACAGTGCGGTTCTCGTCGCGTACGCACTCCGGGCAGCGGTGCCCCACCGGCGCCTCGCGCAGGCAGTCGGGGCAGATGGGGCGCTCGCAGCGGGTGCAGCTCAGCAGCGTCTCCCGCTTGGGGTGCCGGTAGCAGGTGGTGGTCGCCTCCCCGCCGGAGGGCTGGCCGGTGCTGATCGTGTCCATGTGGTGAGCGGTTCCCCGGGTCAGAGTGACAGGAAGCGGCCGGCAGGGGTCCGGCGGGGACCCCTGCCGGGACGGCGGGCGCGCCGGTTCAGTAGCGGTTCAGCACCGAGTACGGGCTGATCACGATGCGCGGCGCGGCGGCCGGGTTGAGCCAGGTGAGCACGCCGACCAGGTGGTTGTGCGACAGGCTCACGCAGCCGGCGGTGGCATTGCCCGACGCGGTGCTGAACTCGTGCAGGAAGATGCCGCTGCCAGCGCCGGGTACCGGCGTGGGCACGTTCGGCGCCATGTTGTAGGTGATCACCGCGAAGTGCGTGTACGCGGGCTTCTCCTGCCAGAGTGCCTCGCTGTAGCCGCCGGGGTTGGTGGTGGTGTGCTGGAAGCTGTTGTAGCGGGGCGAGTCCGGGTTCTCGTTCCACCAGTCGTTGGTGACCACTTGGTGGTAGGGGTAGCGGACGCCCGGATTCGCACCGATGCCGTAGATCGTGGGACCGATGGAGTAGACGCCGGTCGGGGTGGTCGGCACGCCTTCGACGTGGTTGTCGCTGAAGCCCTTCGAGCCGATGCGCGCGGGCAGGGGCGCCGAGACCGGGAACCATTGCCCGGCGACCTTGGTGAACGTCTCAAGGGTCGCGTACGTGGTGGTCCAAGTGTCCGCGCCGACGACGATGACCTGCTTGGTCTCCTTGGGCAGGGTCTTCAGCCCGGCGGCGCGGTTCTTCGAGCGCGGGCCGCTGGGCCGCACGGGGGTGCCACCGACGTCCGGGTCGGTGATCGCCGCCGCCGCGGGTGCCGCACCACCGGCGACGATCGGCGCCACGGCTCCGACAGCCGCGCCGAGGATGAGAGATCTCCGTTTCACCCGGACGATCCTGGCACTCGGCGGTTCCTCCCGATGCCCCGTGGAGGGTGACATTTATCCGACTCGTGATGCGGCGTGTCGATGTAACACTGGCGCCGCGCAGGCAGCCGCGACCGACAGGCGAGAAACGGGACGAAGAGCGGTCCGCTCGGAGACGCCGGGGTGGGTCAGGACCGGGTCCGCAACTCCCCGGTCCTGACCCCCAGCCGTCCGGCGTGGTAGCGGCATTCGCCGTTGCGAGCGCGGCGGGCGTGGCACGACGCCCACGCCGGGCTCAACACGGCGAGCCGGCCCGCCTGCACTCAGCTCCACGGTGCCCAACTACCGGACTTCGGTGCGTCCCTGACTCACCCCGAAGAGTCGTGAACGCGGGCTCAGGTTAGGCACCTTCTCGCAGAGCGAACAAGCTTCCCCAGCGCCGGGAGAATGTGATTGATGCCAATGTCGAAATACGGCATGTTCGTGTAACAGGGTCAGCTGGGCTGGCGCTGTTTGCCCGCGAGGTGTCCGTCGCGCGTCGCGGGCGGCGGGACCGGACGCAGGCCGCCGGCCGCGGCGGCTCCAGCGATCAACGCGAGCGCCCCCAGGTGCAGCAGCCGCACCCCGGCCGGCGCCGGTACGGCCGCTGCGGGCAGGCCGGGCAGCAGCAGCGCCCCGAGCGCGGCCACCGGCAGCGCGACCGCCCAGAACCGGCCGGGCCGGGCCGGCGGCGCGGGTGGTCGTACGCCGTCGAAGATCTCCTGCCGGCGGGCGGCCCGCACCGCCAGGGCGACCACGACGACGGCGCCCGCCACCGTGCCGAGCACATCGGAGAACTGCCACCAGTAGAGCCCGGTCAGCGCGTGGAAGTCCGCGATGCCCAGCAGCCGCGGCCAGCGGTCACTGTGGGTCACCCGGTCCCAGCCGACGTGGCTGAACGCGCCAATCAGCGCCGAGCAGACGGTGACCTGCCAGGGATGCCGGACCCCGCCCAGCGCGGCGTGGTCCCGCCAGGCGAAGAGGCGCTCGCCGGGCAGGTGCACCGCGATGCCGGCGATCACCCGGCGGACGCTCCAGGCGTACGCGAGCGCGACCGGCAGGCACCACCACAGCAGCCCGCCGAGGGTGTGCGTACGCTGACCGAGCTCGAACCGGGTGCCGGTGAACAGGTAGCCGACGTCCGGCGCGACGGCGCCGGTGGCCAGGGCGACCCCGTCGAACCAGCGCGGTCGCCACAGCTTCAGCGGCAGCACGGGCGCCAGATGCGAGGGAAAGGTCAACGGCACAGGCGGGACGTTACCCGCCGATCAGAAGTGCTGGCGCAGGTCGGGGAAAGCGGCCAACCGGATCACCCCATGGTCGCCCGGGTCGAGCTCGTCGTGCTCCAGCACCCAGGTGTTCTCGTTCGGGATGAAGACCGCGTTCATGCCGGCGGCCCGGGCGGGCAGGATGTCCGAGCGCGGGGAGTTGCCGATCATCCACGCGCCGGCCGGGTCGAAGCCGTGCTCGCAGGCCAACCAGCGATAGGTGTCCGCGTCCTTCTCCCGCACGATGTGCGCGGCCCGGAAGTGGTGCAGCAGCCCGGAGGCGTCGAGCTTGCGCTGCTGCTCCTCCCGCTCCCCCTTGGTGAGCAGCAGCAGCTCGTGCCGGGTGGCCAGGTCGTCGAGGGTCTCCGCCACGCCGGGCATCAGCTCCACCTGGTGACCCACCAGCGCCGCCGCCAGGCTCTCGATCTCGGCGCGCTCCCGCTCCGTCGCCGGGCGCTCCCGCAGCTTCTCCAGGCACTCGCCCAGGCTGTGCAGGAAGACCTTGCTGCCGTAGCCGTGCGCGACGGCGTTGGCCCGCTCGATGTCGTCGAGGACGGCCCGGATCTCCGCCCGGTCCAGCGTCGGGTGGTCCAGCCAGGCGAGGAAGTCGTCGATCACCCGCTCGAAGAGGACGTTGTTCTCCCAGAGTGTGTCGTCGGCGTCGAAGACGAGCACCTTGGCCTCCCGGCGCTGTCGCATCGCGTACCCCTTCCCGTGACCGGACCGGGACACGCTACTGCGCCGGGACAGCCGCGACATCCGGGTTTCCGACCGCGGCGGCGCGTCAGCGGCGCAGGGTGAGGATCAGGTCGGCGACCAGCGCGGTCCACCCGGTCTGGTGCCACGCCCCGAGCCCGGCGCCGTTGTCGCCGTGGAAGTACTCCGGGAAGGCGATCAGGTCCCGCCAGTCGGGGTGGGTCTGGAAGAGCTGGCAGGCGCCGTAGATCGGCCGCCGACCCCAGCCGTCCCGGGTGAACAGCGCGATCAGCCGGGCGGAGAGATCGTCGGCGATCTCGTCCAGGGTCCGCTTCTGCCCGGAGCGGGTCGGGTACTCCACCTGCAGGTCGTCGCCGAAGAAGGCGGCGTAGTCGCGCAGCGCGCTGATCAGCAGGAAGTTGGTCGGCATCCAGATCGGGCCGCGCCAGTTGGAGTTGCCGCCGAACAGGCCGCTGGTCGACTCGGCCGGCTCGTAACCGACGCTGAACTCCTGCCCGCCGAGGGTGACGGTGAACGGCTTGTCCAGGTGGGCGCGGGACAGCGTCCGCAGGCCGTACTCGGAGAGGAACTCGTCGGTGTCGAGCATCCGGGCGAGCAGCCGGACCATCTGGTCGGGACCGACCATGGACAGCAGCCGCTGCTGCCGCCCGTCGGGGCCGAGCCGGCGGGCGCCGACCACGTCGGCGAACTCGGGACGGTTGGTGAGGAACCAGCGCAGCCGGGCACCCAGCTCGGGCAGCCGGCGCAGGGTACGCGCGGTGAGCCGGGTGACCGCCGCGAGCGGCAGCAACCCCACCACCGAGCGGACCTTCAGCGGCACCTGACTGCCGTCGGCCAGCCGCAGCACGTCGTAGAAGAAGGCGTCCTCGTCGTCCCAGAGCCCCTGCTGGTACGCCGCCGCCGCGATGTACGCGAAGTGCTCGAAGAACTTGGTCGCGGTGTCCACGTACGCCCGGTCGTGCTCGGCCAGCACGACGGCCATGTCGAGCAGGTTGAGCGCGTACATGGCCATCCAGCCGGTGCCGTCGGACTGTTCGAGGACCCCGGCCACCGGCAGCGCGGCCGACCGGTCGAACGGGCCGACGTTGTCCAGCCCGAGAAAACCGCCCTCGAACACGTTGTTGCCGCCGGTGTCCTTGCGGTTGACCCACCACGTGAAGTTGAGCAGCAGCTTGTGCATCACCCGGGCGAGGAACTCGTGGTCCCGGGAGCCGTCGATCTCGAAGACCTTCAGCGCCGCCCAGGCGTGCACCGGCGGGTTCACGTCCCCGAACGCCCACTCATACGCCGGGATCTGCCCGTTGGGGTGCAGGTACCACTCGCGGAGCAGGAGCAGCACCTGCTCCTTGGCGAAGCCGGGGTCGACCCGGGCGATGGTGACGCAGTGGAAGGCCAGGTCCCAGGCCGCGTACCAGGGGTACTCCCACGGATCGGGCATGGAGATCACGTCGAAGCTGTTCATGTGCCACCAGGCGCTGTTGCGCCCGTGCCGACGCCCGGCCGGGGGCGGCGCGGAGCCCGGGTCGCCCTCCAGCCACCGCTTCACGTCGAAGTGGTAGAACTGCTTGCCCCACATCAGCCCGGCGATGGCCTGCCGCGCCACGAGCGCCTCGTCGGCGGTCGCCGCGACGGGGATGACCCCGGCGAAGAAGCGGTTGGCCTCGGCGCGCCGCGCCCACACCACGCTGTCGAAGTCGTCCCCGAGATCCGCCGGGGGCGGCGGCGGGCTCGCCGGCGGCGGGGCGGTCCGGGTCAGCCGCAACCGGATCTGCCGCTGCCCACCGGCCGGCACGTCGAGCACGTAGTGCAGGGCGCCCTTGGTGCCCTCCCGGTCCGGGTTGACGGTGGCCGCGCCGGCCACCACGTGGTCGTTGATCCCGTCCTTCGGATACGGCGACCGCCCGGGCAGCCCCCAGAGCCGCTCGGCGTTGGTGTCGTTGTCGCAGAGCAGCGGGACGGGCGCGCCGTCGCCCTCCAGCAGGATCTGCCCGAGCACCCAGTGCTCACCGACCAGCCGGGCGCCGGCCGCCGGGCCCGCCCCCGCGCCGGCTTCGAAGCCGACCATCCGCGGCACCCGTTCGCCACCGGGCAGGCCCCACCCCCAGGTGTTGCGGAACCACAGGGTGGGCAGCACGTGCAGGGTGTCGTCCCGGTCCCCCCGGTTGGCGATCGTCACCAGGATGCACATGTCGGTCGGGGACGCCTTGGCGTAGTCGACGGTCACCGCCCAGTACCGGTCGTCGTCGAAGATCCCCGTGTCGACCAGCTCGTACTCGGTGTCGTCCCGGCCGCGCAGCGCGTTCACCGCGACCAGCTCGTCGTACGGGAAGGCGGCCTGCGGGTAGTGGTAGCGCCAGCGCATCCAGGAGTGAGTGGGGGTGGAGTCCTCGTACCACCAGTACTCCTTGACATCCTCCCCGTGGTTGCCGCCGTCGCCGCCCAGGCCGAACATCCGCTCCTTGAGGATCGGGTCCCGGCCGTTCCACAGCGCCAGCGCGAAGCAGAAGGTCTGCCGGTCGTCGCAGACGCCCGCCATCCCGTCCTCGTTCCACCGGTAGGCTCGGGAGCGCGCATGATCGTGGGGGAAGTAGTCCCACGCCGTGCCGTGTTCGCTGTAGTCCTCCCGAACCGTCCCCCACGCCCGCTCGGACAGATAGGGACCCCATGCGCGCCAGTCCTGCGCCCCGGCGTCGGCCTGGGCGAGCCGGTGCCGCTCGGGGTCGGGGGTCGCGGAGGTCGGGCGGTCGGTGAGCATTTGCACATCTTCGACGCCGCCTGGGTACTTCACCACAGCGGCCATTGTCGTCGTGGCGTGTAGCACCTCGCCGCCGGTGGAGGAAAGTTGATCGAGATTCGCTTCGGCCCGCAGGTCTGCGGGGACCTCGCCGCCGGGTCGGCCCGGGAGTGGCTGGTCACCGACGGCCGCGGCGGCTACGCCATGGGCACGGTCAGCGGCCTGCGCACCCGCCGCTACCACGGGCTGCTGGTGGTGGCCGGGGAAACCCCCGCCTCCCGGAAGGTGGGCCTGGTCAGCCTGGACCCGGCGGTGACCCTGCCCTCCGGGCAGCGGGTCCGGCTCGGCGCCCACGAGTGGTCCTCCGGGGTGGTCGACCCGCGCGGCTACGAACTGCTCGAACGGTTCGACCTGGTCGACGGGGTGCCGCGCTGGCGGTGGCGGATCGGCGACGTGGTGATCGAGCGGGAGATCGCCATGGCCCACGGCCGGCCCTGCGTGGCGGTGGTGCACCGGCTGGTCTCCGGCGGCCCGGTGCGGCTGGACCTGGCGGCGGCCTGCACCTGGCGGGACGCGCACGGGGAGCGCCGGGCGGACGGGCCGGCCCCGAGCCTGGAGCCGGCAGCCGGCGGGGCGGTGGTCGAGGGCGCCTTCCGGCTGGCCGGGCCGGACTGGGCGCCCGAGGGGCGGTGGTGGCTCGGCGTACGCCACCGGGAGGAGGCGGCCCGCGGCCTCAACCCGGACGAGGACCTCTGGTACGCGGGCCGATTCTCCGGCACCCTGGGCTCCCCCGGCGACACGGTCCCAGTGCTGGCCTGGGCGGAGGACCTGGCCGAGGAGCCGCCGCCGGCGACCGCGCTGGTCGAGGCGGCGCGACAGCGCAACCGGACGGTGGTGGCCGCGGCGAAACCGGCCGACCCGGTGGCGGCGACCCTGGCCCTGGCGGCGGACGCGTTCGTGGTCAGCACCGGCACCGGGCCCGACGTGGTGGCCGGCTACCCGTGGTTCGGCGCCTGGTCACGGGACACCATGACCTCCTACGAGGGCCTGTTCCTGGCCACCAACCGGGCGGACGAGGGGCGGGCGCTGCTGCGCGCGTACGCGGCGACGCTGTCGGAGGGGATGCTGTCCAACACCGCCGACACGGGGCGGGTGGAGTACAACACGGTCGACGCCACGATGTGGTTCCTGCACGCGGTGACCCGGCACGTCACCGTCACCGGCGACACCGACCTCGGCGACGAGCTGCTGCCCGCGCTGCACGCGGTGGTGCAGGCGCACCTGGCCGGCACCCGCTACGGCATCCGGGCCGACCCGACGGACGGGCTGATCAACCAGGGCGGCACCCCCGGCACCGCACTGACCTGGATGGATGCCCGGGTGCACGGAGTGCCGGTGACACCGCGTACCGGCAAGCCGGTGGAGGTCAACGCGCTCTGGGTCAACGGACTGGCCGGGGTCGCCGAGCTGACCGAGCTGGTCGGGCGGGACGCCACCGCGCTGTGGGGGCTGCACACCCGGGCGTCGGCCGGGTTCCGGGCGCGGTTCCCCGCTCCGGTGGGCTGGCTGCACGACGCGGTGGACGCCCCCGCCCCGGCGCACCCCCTCGGTGGGGCGGCGCACCACGACGACGACCTGCTCCGCCCCAACCAGCTGCTCGCCTGGTCCCTCCCGTACGCCCCCCTCGACCCGGACCCGGCGGCGCTGCGCCGCATCGCCGAGGCGCTGCTCACCCCGCTCGGCCCGCGCAGCCTCGCCCCCGACTCCCCCGGCTACGTGGGCCGGCATCGGGGCGGGCCGGCGGAGCGGGACGCCGCCTACCACCAGGGGACCGTCTGGCCGTGGCTGATCGGGCCGTTCGCCGACGCGTACCGCCGGGCGGGGCTGCCCACCGACGACCTGTTCGTGGGTCTTGACGGGCATCTGACGGAGTTCGGCCTGGGCTCGGTGAGCGAGACCGCCGACGGCGACCCGCCGCACACCGCCACCGGCTGCCCGTTCCAGGCCTGGTCGGTCGCCGAGTTGCTCCGCGTCCGCCGGCGCTGACCACGCGTTACATCCCGGCAATCAGCGCGTCTCCGCCGGTTATCGACCGCTCGGCAGGATGGGCTGCGACCCCGGGCGCGGACGGCGGCCCCCGGTGCGGTGGGCGGCCGTGGCGTGGTGCGGGAGACACAACTCAAGGGGGCCGCATGTCCGCTGACGCCGAAGTGATCGACCTCCAGCCCGCCCGGCGCCTGCGGGTGCTGATGCTCTCCTGGGAATATCCGCCTGTACTGGTCGGTGGACTCGGCCGCCACGTGCACGCCCTCTCCGTCGCGCTGGCCGCCGCCGGCCACGAGGTCACCGTCGTCACCCGCCACGCCGAGGGCGCACCCCTGGAGGAGTACGCCGACGGGGTGCGGATCCTGCGGGCGGCCGAGGACCCGGTCCGGTTCCCGCTCGCCACCGACTCGCTGCTGGCCTGGACCATGGCGTTCAACCACACCCTCACCCGGGCCGCGCTGCGCGCCGCCACGACCGGCGGGTACGACGTCATCCACGCCCACGACTGGCTCGTCGCGCACACCGCGGTCACCCTGGCCGAGCACCTCGATCTGCCCCTGGTCACCACGATCCACGCCACCGAGGCCGGCCGGCACCAGGGCTGGCTGCCCGAGGAGATGAACCGCACCATCCACGGCGTCGAGCACTGGCTGAGCAACGCCTCGGCCCGGGTGATCGCCTGCTCCGGCTACATGCGCGAACAGGTGACGCGGCTGTTCGACGTGCCGACCGGGTCGATCGACGTGGTGCCCAACGGGGTCGACGACCGGGCCTGGCGGGCCCGCCCCCGGGCGGTCGCCTCCGCCCGCGCCCGCTTCGCCGGCACCGGTCCCCTGGTCGGGTACGCGGGCCGGCTGGTCTACGAGAAGGGCGTGCAGCACCTGGTGCACGCGGTGCCGTACCTGCGGGACCGACACCCGGGGCTGCGCGTGGTGATCGCCGGCGACGGGCCGTACCGGGAGGAGCTGGTCGACCAGGCGCGACAGCTGCACCTCGGGGAGACCGTCCGGTTCGCCGGCTTCATGGACACCACCCAACTGCCCGCGGTGCTCGCCGCCACCGACGCCACCGTCGTCCCGAGCCTCTACGAGCCGTTCGGCATGGTCGCCCTTGAGGCGGCCGCCGCCGGAGCGCCGCTCGCGGTGGCGCGCACCGGCGGGCTCGCCGAGATCGTCGAGCCCGGCATCACCGGGCTCACCTTCCCGCACAGCGACCCGGACGCCCTGGCCGGCGCGGTCGACCGGCTCCTCGGCGACGAGGTCTTCGCCCGCCGGGTGGCCCGCCGCGCCCGCACCATGGTCGCCGAGCGGTACGGCTGGGCCACCGTCGCCGCCCGGACCGCCGGCAGCTACGCCGCCGCCCGCCGGGAACACGACACGTTCCAGGCCGGCCGGGCGGCCGCGCTGCTGACCGGCGGCCGAGCCGCCATCACCATCCCGGACGGAAATCTGCTGGCCGAGGCCGCGAGCTGACGCGCGTCGCATCGCCGACAGTTCCGCCCGGCCCGCGGCGACATACTGCCTGGTGATCCGGCTGGTCCGCGGGACCGGTCCCGCCCCTCTCCTCAGTGGACCGTCCGGGTGATGCCCCTCCACCCGGCGCCTTAACTACAGTGACGTAGTTTTGTCGATCAAGACCTCCGGGGAAGGGCGAACCGAGATGATGGGACCGTCCCACGCGCTGTCCGGCGCGGCGGTGTGGCTGACCGGCTCCTGGGCGCTGGACCAGTTCGCCGACTACCACCAGACACCGCTGGCGCTGGCGGTGGGCACGGCGGTCTGCGCGGGCGGGGCACTCTTCCCCGACCTCGACCTCTCCGGCAAGGTGACCCGCAATCAGGGTGGCGCCACCGTGGCCCGCACCTTCGGCGTGGTCAGCCTGTTCATCGCCGAGGTGGTGGAGAAGCTCTCGCTGGGCGTCTACTACGCCACGAAGCTCAGCAAGGATCCGAAGCGCAACAACGGGCACCGGACGCTGACCCACACCATTCCGTTCACCGTGCTGGTCGGCTGGGGCACCACCGCGCTCTGCGCCCACTACGGCAAGTGGGCGGTGGTCAGCATCCTCTTCTTCATGATCGGGCTGGCGCTGCGCGGCCTCTTCGACGGGTGGGCCGAGCGGGCCGGCTGGGTGATCGTCACCCTCGTGTCGGCCGGGGCCGCCTGGTTCACCTTCGCCAACCTCCCCGGCGACCGGGGCTATCCGCTCATCGGCACGGCGGTCGGCGTGGGCTGCTTCGTGCACATCCTCGGCGACATGATCACCCGGGCCGGGGTGCCGATCCTCTGGCCGATCCCGATCAAGCGGCGGATGTGGACGATGATCGGCCTGCCCAACAGCATCGCGCTGCGGACCGGGAGCAAGGCCGAGACCATCGTGCTGCGGGCGGCGATGACCATCCTCGCGGTGCTCGCCGCGGTGGGGCTGGTCGCCCCGTCGGTGCTGCAACGGTTCAACATTCAGGTGTGACCTCATTCGACGGGCCGGCCGCCGCGTCGCCGGCGACGGCCGGGCCGGCGGACCACGCCGGCCCGCCGGCCGAGGACGCCGCAGTGCCGGCGTTCTGGCGGCGGCTGGGCCTGCCCGGGCTCGCCGACGTGCACACCCACTTCCTGCCGCCCCGGCTGCTGCGCAAGGTGTGGGCGTACTTCGACGCGGCCGGCCCGCTGGTCGGCACCGAGTGGCCGATCCGGTACCGGTGGAGCGACGCCGATCGGGTGGCCCACCTGCGCCGGCTCGGCGTCCGGGCGTTCACCGCGCTGGCGTACCCGCACCGGCCCGGGATGGCGGAGTCGCTGAACCGGTGGACGCTCGACTTCGCCGCCGGCACCCCCGGCTGCCTCCCCTCGGCCACCGTCTTCCCGGAACCCGACGCGGTCCGCTACGTCGCGGAGGCGCTGCACGCCGGAGCACGGGTGTTCAAGGTGCACATCCAGGTAGGCGCGTTCCGGCCGACCGATCCGGCACTCGATCCCGTATGGGTGCTGCTCGCCGAGGCCGGGGTGCCGGTGGTGGTGCACGCCGGGCACGCGCCGGTCGGCACCGCCCACACCGGACCGGAACCGTTCGCCGCGGTGCTCGCCCGGCATCCCCGGCTGGCCGCGATCGTGGCGCACCTGGGTGCGCCGGACTACGCCGCCTTCCTCGATCTCGCGGAGCAGTATGAGCGGGTGTGCCTGGACACCACCATGGCGTTCACCTCGTTCTTCGACCGGTTCATGCCCTTCCCGGATCGGGAGCTGCCCCGGCTGCGCGAGCTGGGGCTGGCCGGCAAGGTGCTGCTGGGCAGCGACTTCCCGAACATTCCGTACCCGTACGCGGAGCAGCTCGCCGGGCTGGCACGCCTCGACCTCGGGGACGACTGGCTGCGGGCGGTCTGCTGGAACAACGCGGCGGCTCTTTTCTCCCTGAACATCGACTGATACGTCGTCGCCTATGCCCGATGGGGCCGACCCGGCTCCCTCGGTCACCGTCGGGGATTTCTGCCCCACCAGCTTCCGGCCGCTGGACCGCAAACCGACGCCGACCAGCACCGAACCGATCGCCCCGGCCGGGATCAGCGCAGCGACGCTCTGTCCTTACGACTCCCAGTCGCAGGCACTTACCCGGTCGGCCCCGCTGCCCGGCCGGATCGCTCCTCGTAATCGGCTATTGACGTGCCCTTAACACGTGACCTACCGTCTGTCGAAACGCTTAGTCGAAGCGCTTCGACAACGCCTCGGGAGCGATCCCACAGCTGGTGGGAGGAGGTGCGGGATGGCCACGATGCAGGACGTCGCCCGCCTCGCCCGGGTCTCGGTCAGCACGGTGTCGTACGTGCTCACCGGCGCCCGCCCGATCTCTCAGGCCACCCGGGACAAGGTCCTCGCCGCGATGGCGGAGCTCGACTACCAGCCGAATGCGATGGCCCGGGGGCTGGCCAGCCGGCGCAGCCGAATCCTGGGGCTCCTCATGCCGATGGACGAGCGGGGCCTGGGTGCCACCGAGACTGCCTTCGTCACCGGCGCGGCGGCCGCGGCCAGCGCCGCCGGCTACCACCTGGTCCTCTCCCCGGTCGGCGTCGACGACCTGGACGAGCTGCGGCGGCTGGCCAGCCAGCGGATGCTCGACGGGGCGCTGCTGATGGAGGTGCAGCTCGCCGATCCCCGGGTGGCCGTCCTCCAGGAGGTCGGCGTGCCGCTGGTGCTCATCGGCCGCACCGAGGACCCGGCCGGCCTGTCGTACGTCGACATCGACTTCGATCGGACGGTGCGCGACGCCGTCGACCATCTGGTGGAGCTCGGGCACCGGCGGATCGTCTACGTCAATCACTCCCCGGCGGCCATCGCGCACGGCTACGGCCCAGCGCTGCGCACCCGGGACGCGTTCGCGGCGACGATGGCGGGGCACGGGCTGGAGCCGTTGATGATCCCCGCCGAGGACAGCGCGGCCGGTGGGCGGGCGGCGGTCAGCGCCGCCTTCGCGCAGGCCCCGGACCTGACCGCGGTCCTGGCCATGAACGAGAGCGCCGTCTTCGGCATCCTCGGTGAGCTGGCCGGTCGCGGGCTGAGCGTGCCCGGTGACGTCTCGGTGGTCTCCATGGTCACCTCACCCCAGGTCGCCGAGCTGGCGACACCGCCGCTCACCGCGATGACCTCGCCCGGCTCGGCGCTGGGCCAGATCGCGGTCGAGACGCTGCTGCGGCACCTCGACGCCGACAGCGGCGAGATCCACCAGCAACTGCTGCCCTGCCTACTGGAGGTCCGCGGGTCGAGCGGACCGCCCGGCACGGCGGGCGGGAACAGCACCACCGGCGCCGGCCCTGCCAGGCCGGCACCGGCGCATACCGAGGAAGCAGCCCGCCGCCGCGCTGCCACGCGACGACGGGCGAGGGAGCACCAGCTCGATACTCACCAAGGAGACTAGCAATGCAGCGACTCCGGAGAGTCGCCGCGGCGGCCGTGGTGGCCGCGCTCGCGGCGACCGGCGTGACCGCCTGCGGCGGCGACAACGGCGAAGACGGCAGTGGGGCGAAGGTCCTCAAGCTCTGGCACTACGAGGGCGCGAACAGCGCCATGGGGATCGCCTGGGACAAGGCGATCGAGACCTTCAAGGCGGAGCACCCGGGCGTCGAGGTGCGCTTCGAGCGCAAGGCGTTCGAGCAGATCCAGCAGAACGCCGGCATGATCATCAACTCGTCCGAGGGCCCGG
This sequence comes from Micromonospora sp. NPDC007230, assembly GCF_042869115.1. Classification (NCBI taxonomy): domain Bacteria; kingdom Bacillati; phylum Actinomycetota; class Actinomycetes; order Micromonosporales; family Micromonosporaceae; genus Micromonospora; species Micromonospora sp. NPDC007230. Next base: position 72,926 of record NZ_JBIAFE010000020.1, read on the forward strand.
ACGTGATGGAGTACAACAAGGGCAATGCCACCGCCGGCCTGCTCTCCTCGCAGGGGCTGCTCACCGACCTGACCGACGAGGCCACCAAGCGTGGCTGGGACAAGGAGCTCAGCCCCAGCCTGCAGAGCACCGCCCGGTACGACGACAAGGGCGTGATGGGCTCGGGCAAGTGGTACGGCGTGCCGAACTACGGCGAGTACGTGATGGTGTACTACAACAAGGACCTGTTCACCAAGTACGGCGTCAAGGTGCCGACAACGCTGGCCGAGATGACCGCGGCGATGGACACCTTCGTCAGCAAGGGCGTCCCCCCGCTGGGCATGGCCGGCGCCGAGTACCCGGCCGGGCAGCTCTTCTACCAGCTCGCCCTGAGCAAGGCCGACCGGTCGTTCGTCGACAACTACCAGCTCTACAAGAACCCGGTCGACTTCCACGCCGACCCTCTGAAGTACGGCGCGGACACCTTCGCCGAGTGGGTGCGCAAGGGCTACGTGTCCAAGGACTCTGCCAGCCTGAAGGCCGAGGACATGGGTACCACCTTCATCTCCGGCAAGGCACCGATGATCGTCTCCGGCAGTTGGTGGTACGGCCGGTTCAAGAGCGAGATCAAGTTCAACTGGGACACCTTCCTGTTCCCGGGCAACACCCTGAACGCCGGCTCGTCGGGCAACATCTGGGTGGTCCCGGCCAGCAGCAAGGCCAAGAACCTGGCGTACGACTTCATCGACATCACCATGCGCCCGGAGATCCAGGCGCTGATCGGCAACAACGGCGGCGTACCGGTCGCCGGCGACCCGGCGAAGATCAGCGATTCCAAGGACCGGAAGCTGATTGAGAACTTCAACGCGATCAGCGCTCAGGACGGGCTGGCGTTCTACCCCGACTGGCCGGTGCCCGGCTACTACGACGTGCTCGTCTCCGGCTTCCAGAGCCTGATCAACCAGTCCAAGTCGCCGGACCAGGTGCTCGACGCGATCGCCAAGCCCTACCAGGACGGCGTCGCGGAGATCAAGCGCGGCTGACGACGGCGGGGCGGGTGTGCCGTGACGCGCCCGCCCCACCCCGGAAGGACCTCCCATGGCAGTGCCCGACACCGTCGTCGCCCGCCGACGGGCGACCCCGGCAGCCCCGAAGGCGGCCACCCCGCGCCGCCGCCCCGTGCGCCCCGACGCCGCGTACTGGCTCTACCTGATTCCCGGCGCGGTGCTCTTCCTGCTCGTGATCGGTGGCCCTCTGGTCTACACGGGCTACCTCTCCCTCACCCGCTGGTCAGGGGTCGGCGACCCGACCTGGATCGGCCTGGACAACTACCGGAACCTGCTGCACGACGACGTGTTCTGGACGTCGTTCGGGAACACCCTCGCGATGATCGTGGCGATGGTGGTGCTGCCCACTCTGCTCGGGCTGGTGCTCGCCGCGGCGCTCTTCGACACCATCGGCCGCCGGTTCCGGCCCCGCACCGCCGCCGCGCTGCGGGCCGCCTTCTACCTGCCGCAGGTGCTGCCGGTCGTGGTGGCCGGCATCGTGTGGGGCTGGATCCTGCGGCCCGACGGCGCGTTCAACGGGTTGCTCGACGCGGTGGGCCTCGGCTCGCTGCGGCACGACTGGCTCGGCGATCCGGACACCGCGCTGCCCGCGGTGATGGCGGTGATGATCTGGGTGCAGCTCGGCTATCCGGTGGTCGTCTTCATGGCGGCGCTGGAGCGGGTCGACCCGGAACTCTACGAGGCGGCCGAGATCGACGGCGCCGGCTGGCTACGCCGGTTCCGCGCGATCACCCTGCCGCAGATCCGGCCGGAGACCTTCGTGGTCGGGCTGACCTGCACCATCGCGGCCATGAAGGTGTTCGGGCCGATCTACGCGCTGACCCGGGGCGGCCCGGAGAATGCCACCAACGTCCCGTCCTACTTCGCCTACTACACGTTCTTCAAGAAGCTGCACGTCGGCTACGGCTCAGCGATCTCGATGGTGCTCACGCTGATCATCGTGCTGGTGAGCGTGCTGTTCATCCGGGCGCAGAGCCGGGCCGAGCGACGGGACGGGGGGCTCTGATGGCCGTCACGCTCAGCCCGGCGGCCGCCGCCCGCCGCGCCCGGCGGGCTCCCGACCGGCACCACCGCGGTGCCGCCCGGTGGGTCGTGCTGGTGCTGGTCACCGCCGCGGCGCTGGCCATGCTGGTGCCGTTCGCGTTCATGCTGCTCAACGCCTTCAAGTCGCCCGCCGACTACTCGACCAACGGCCCGCTGAGCTGGCCGTCCGAGTTCTACCCGAAGGGACTGCGGACCTACTGGGAGCAGGTCGACTTCCCGGAGAAGCTGTGGAACTCGCTTCTCATCTCCGGCGCCGTCGCGGTGCTCGGGGTGGTCGTCTCGCTGCTCAACGCGTACGCGCTGGGCGTCGGCCGGGTCCGCGGCCGGCTCTGGATCATCGGCCTCTTCCTGCTGGCCAACATGCTCCCGCAGGAGGCGTTGATCTACCCGCTCTACTACTTCGCCAAGGAGGCGGGCCTCTACAACACCCGGCTCGCCGTGATCATCATCTTCACCGTCATCCAGAGCGCGTTCGGCACGTACCTGCTCGCCTCGGTGCTCGGCACCTTCCCCCGCCCACTGCTGGAGGCGGCGGCACTGGACGGCGCCGGCAAGTGGCGGATCCTGTGGCGGGTGGTGCTGCCCAACCTGCGGCCCACCCTCGCCGTGCTGCTCGTCTTCTTCTTCATCTGGACCTGGAACGAGTTCCTCATCCCCCTGGTCATGCTGATCGACAACCAGACCCAGACCGTCCCGGTCGCACTCGCGTCGTTGCAGGGCGACCGGCTGATGGACGCCCCGACCACCAACGCCGGTGCGCTGATCAGCCTCGTCCCGGCGGTCCTCTTCTTCCTCATCTTCCAGCGCACCCTGGCGCGCGGCATCACGGCGGGAGCCGAGAAGTGAAGTTCACCGACGGATACTGGCAACTGCGTCCCGGGGTCAGCGTCCTGCGCCCCGGCACGGTGGAGTCGGTGGAGCCGGACGAGCGCGGGTTCACCGTCTTCGCGCCCACCGGCCGGATCACCGGACGCGGCGACACCCTCAACCGGCCGGTGGTCACCGTACGGTTCTTCTCTCCCGCGCCCGGCGTGGTCGGGGTGACCATCGGCCACCACAGCGGCGGGTTGCCCCGAGAGCCCCGCTTCGCGCTGGCCGAGCGTGGCGACCATCCCGTGCACGTCGACGTCACTGGCATCACCGCGACGCTGACCACCGGCGACCTGACCGCGCGGGTGGCGCTGGTCGGCCCCTGGCGGGTCGACTTCCTCCGCGGGGACCGGCTGGTGACCTCCTCCACCGAGCGCAGCATCGGCATCGTCACCGACGCGGAGGGCCGCAAGTACGTGCACGAGCGGCTGGCGCTGGCCGTCGGCGAGACGATCCACGGCCTCGGCGAGCGGTTCGGACCGTACGTCAAGAACGGCCAGACCGTGGACATCTGGAACGCCGACGGCGGCACGGCCAGCGAGCAGGCGTACAAGAACGTGCCGTTCTACCTCAGCAGCGCCGGGTACGGGGTGTTCGTGGACCACCCGGAACTGGTCTCCTTCGAGGTCGGCTCCGAGGTGGTGTCGCAGACCCAGTTCAGTGTGGCGGGGCAGTCGCTGACCTACCACGTGATCGACGGCCCCAGCCCGAAGGACGTGCTGCGCCGGTACACGGCGCTGACCGGCCGGCCGGCGCGGGTGCCGGCGTGGTCGTACGGGCTGTGGCTGTCCACCTCGTTCACCACCTCGTACGACGAGAAGACGGTGACCGAGTTCATCGACGGGATGGCCGAGCGGGATCTGCCGCTGTCGGTGTTCCACTTCGACTGCTTCTGGATGCGGCAGTTCCACTGGGTCGACTTCATCTGGGACCCGGAGACCTTCCCCGACCCGGAGGGCATGCTGCGCCGGCTGCACGAGCGTGGCCTGAAGGTGTGCGTCTGGATCAACCCGTACATCGCCCAGCGGTCGTACCTGTTCGAGGAGGGGCGGCGGGCCGGCTACCTGGTCCGCAACCCAGACGGCTCGGTCTGGCAGTGGGACAAGTGGCAGGCCGGCATGGCGCTGGTCGACTTCACCAACCCGGACGCGGCGCGCTGGTTCGCCGACAAGCTCAAGACGCTGCTGGACATGGGAGTCGACTGCTTCAAGACCGACTTCGGCGAGCGGATCCCCACCGACGTGGTCTGGCACGACGGGTCGGACCCGGAGCGGATGCACAACTACTACGCCCACCTCTACAACAAGACGGTCTTCGAGTTGCTGGAGGCCGAGCGCGGTGCGGGCGAGGCGGTCGTGTTCGCCCGATCGGCGACGGCCGGCGGGCAGCAGTTCCCGGTGCACTGGGGCGGCGACTGCGAGTCCACCTTCGTCGCCATGGCCGAGTCGCTGCGGGGCGGGCTGTCGCTGGCGGCGTCCGGGTTCGGGTACTGGAGTCACGACATCGGCGGCTTCGAGGGCACGCCCGACGCGGCGGTGTTCAAGCGGTGGATCGCCTTCGGCCTGCTCTCCTCGCACTCCCGGCTGCACGGGTCCGGCTCCTACCGGGTGCCGTGGGCGTACGACGACGAGGCGGTCGACGTGCTGCGCCACTTCACCCGGCTCAAGCTGCGCCTGATGCCGTACCTGGCGGCGGCGGCCGAGGAGGCGCACCGGGACGGGGTGCCGGTGATGCGGCCGATGATCCTGGAGTTCCCGGACGACCCGACCGCCCCGTACCTGGACCGGCAGTACATGCTCGGCCCGGACGTGCTGGTGGCGCCGGTGCTGAGCGCCGACGGGGAGGTGACCTACTACGTGCCGGCCGGCACCTGGACCCACCTGGTCAGCGGCGCGCAGGTCACCGGCCCGGGCTGGGTCACCGAGAAGCACGACTTCGACAGCGTGCCGGTGCTCGCCCGGCCCGGCGCGGTCATCCCCTTCGGCGCGGTCGACGATCGACCGGACTACGCCTGGGCGGACGACGTACGGCTGCGGCTCTTCGCACCGGTCGAGGGGCAGCGGACCCGGGTTCGGGTGCCGGCGCCGGACGGCGGCGCGGGGACCGAGTTCGACGTGCGGTACGAGAACGGGACGGCTGGCGCCGACCTGGTGGCGGGCACTTCGTCGGGATACGTGGTGGAGGTGGCGCAATGAGCGGGTTCCTCTTTCCGGAGCGCTTCGTCTGGGGCGCCGCCACCGCGGCGTACCAGATCGAGGGCGCGGCCAAGGAGGACGGCCGAGGGCCGTCCATCTGGGACACCTACAGCCACACGCCCGGCCGAGTCCGCAACGGGGACACCGGCGACGTGGCAGCCGACCATTACCACCGCTGGGCCGAGGACCTCGGGCACCTGGCCGAGCTGGGGGTCCGGGCGTACCGGTTCTCGATCTCGTGGCCACGGGTGCAGCCGGGCGGCGCGGGCGCGGTCAACCCCGCCGGGGTCGACTTCTACGCCCGGCTGGTGGACCGGCTGCTCGACCTCGGCATCCAGCCGGTGGCCACGCTGTACCACTGGGACCTGCCGCAGGAGTTGGAGGACGCGGGCGGCTGGCCGGCCCGGGACACCGCGCTCCGGTTCGCCGACTACGCCGCCGGCATCGTCGGGGCGCTCGGCGACCGGGTGCACACCTGGACCACGCTCAACGAGCCGTGGTGCTCGGCATACCTCGGCTACGCCTCCGGAGTGCACGCGCCGGGACGCACCGAACCCGCCGCGGCGCTGGCCGCCGTGCACCACCTGAACCTGGCGCACGGCCTCGCCGGCCGGGTGATCCGGGACCTCGCCCCGGCAGCCCTCCTCTCGGTCACGCTGAACCTGCACGTGCTCCGGCCGGCGTCGGACTCGACGGCCGACCGCGACGTGGTACGCCGGATCGACGCACTCGCCAACCGCGCGTTCCTCGGGCCGATGCTGGACGGGGCGTACCCGGCGGACCTGCTCGCCGACACCGCGGCGGTCACCGACTGGTCGTTCGTGCGCGACGGCGACGAGCGGATCGCCGCGGCGCCGCTGGACGTGCTGGGCGTCAACTACTACGCCACCACTCTGGTGCGGGCCTGGGACGGGAAATCGCCCCGATCGGAGGCGGACGGACACGGCGAGTCGGCCCACACGCCGTGGGTGGGCGCCGGCGATGTCGAATTCCTGCCCCAACCCGGTCCGCACACCGCGATGGGCTGGAACATCGACCCGGGCGGCCTGACCGAGTTGCTGCTGCGGCTGCACCGGGAGTACCCCGGCCAGCCGTTGATGATCACGGAGAACGGCGCCGCGTTCGACGACGTCGTCGCGCCGGACGGCGCGGTCCACGACGACCGGCGGGTGGACTACCTGCGTCGGCACGTCGCCGCGGTCGCCGACGCGATGGTGCGGGGAGCGGATGTCCGCGGGTATTTCGTCTGGTCGCTGCTGGACAACTTCGAGTGGGCGTACGGGTACGACCGGCGGTTCGGCATCATCCGGGTCGACTACGACACCCTCGCCCGCACCTGGAAGGACAGTGCCCACTGGTACCGCCGACTGGTCGCCGCGAACCGGCTGCCGGACGCCTGACGGTCACCGGAGCTGCTCGTCCGCCCAGCGTGCGAGCAGCTCCAGCACCGGCCGGCGGCCGGGTGCGAAGCGGGGCGGGATCCGGAACCGGGAGCAGCCAGGGCCGGCGAGGAGTCCGACGGCGACCTGAGCGGCATCCACGACCACGAGCGTGGGACCGGCACCGGCCACGCCGATGACCACCCCGCCGGCGAGCAGCCCGATCGAGACGGCGCCGTCGTGCACCAGACTCTCCGCGGCCCCGGACGAGCAGGTCTCGACAGCGCCGGTGCCGGGTCGCTTCACCCTCTTCCTGGTCACCCGGCGACCCGCGCCGTCCGTCCTGGCGCCAGTGGTGCACGGGCTGGCCGACCGGCTCGGCCTGGGCGACAGCCCAGTCCAACCAGGCGCTCGAAGCAGCCGTCGGGACTCCAGGATGTCAGTTGTCGGGTAAGTCATCCTTCCTGGACCTGACGTGACATCCGCCAGGTGCCGTCGTGCGCCGCGCCGCGGTTCACGCGGCGCACGACGGCGCGGTGCGTCAGATCTTCGGCGAAATGGTCGTGATGTCGCCGGGCACCTCGGCGGCGTTCGCCGCGGTGATCAGCTCGTCGAGGGTCATGTCGTGGGTGGTCGCGTCCCACGGGTCCCAGACCTTGAAGGTGCTGGTGTACTCGCCCGTCGCACCGGCGGTGCTGTCGACCGATCCGTACCCGTAGATCATCACGTAGTGGCGGAGCAGGCCGCTGCCGCCGGACGTGCCCCAGGGCAGCAGCTGCGGCTTGACCAGCAGGATCGACGGCTGGCCCTGCTTGATGCCGCGGCGGACCCGGTCGATGCCGTACTCCAGCGGCAGGTTGCTGTCGCCGAACGAGTACCACCCGTACAGGTCGTAGCCCATGCCGATCGGGGTGTGGCCCGACAGGGTGGACGCCATGTCCGACGGCAGCGTGCCGGTGGAGCTGGTGTGGGACTGGCTGGCCAGATCGTTCTGGCTGGGCACGGTCGAGATGCCCATGCTCGCCGCGGCGGCCTGCAGGGTCCCCGGGCCGCAGTAGTTGCCCTTCTCCTGCGCCCAGCCGCGCAGCTTCAGCACGCCCGTGTGCAGCTCGGGACGCTCACTGCCGCCGGAGGTGACGGTCGCGTCGGCGTCCGCGCCGCCATACTTGATGGTCTTCCAGGCGGTGGCGCATTTTCGCCAGGTGTTGGCTCTGAGCATGGTCGACTGGCAGACGACGGAGTCCCAGTCACCGGCGCCGCCGAGGTGGACGCTGGCCCGGACCACCTGGTCCTTGCTGGACCAGACCGCCACCACCGACCGCACCAGGGTGCCGCTGACCTCCTGGCACAGCTGATAGTCCACGCCGTTCGAGGACTTCTCCGCCGTGCAGGTGGCGTCGGACGTGACGGCGCCGTTCTGCCACACGTCGGAGGAGTCGTTCACCGGGGCCACCACCCCGTAGATGTTCTCGTGGGTCGGCCCGGGGTTGTACGGGTCGTACGGGCCCACGACCTTCACCTGGTTGCCCCAGTTGCCCTCGATGGTGGTGATCCGCCCGTCCGGTTCGACGCCGGCGACCACGCCGATGTGGTTGCTCGCGCCGGAGCTGCTGCCGAACAGCACCACGTCGCCGGGCCGGATGTTGCTCTTCGACCGCAGCAGGCCGCGCGCCTGGCCCCAGTTGTAGAAGCTGCCGCTGTAGGGCAAGAACACGTTGATGCCGGCCTGGCGCCAGGTCCAGCTGGCGAACATGCTGCACCACGCCCAGCCGCACTGCACGCCGCTCTGGCCGTATGGGTTGCAGTTGTCGCCCCACTCGTGCACGCCGACCTGGCTGAGCGCGGCGTTGACGATCTTGTCGCGGATCTGCCAGTCGGAGACTGAGCCGGGGGTCGGGTCACCGGGCACCGACGGGTTGCCGGGGCCGCCGGTGGGCTTCGGGTCGCTGTCGCAGCGGCTCAGGACGATGTCGTCATCGCCGGTATAGACGTAGTAGTCGGCCACCCACAGCCCGTCGCTGGTCTTGTCCCAGATCGCCGAACCGCCGTAGTTGAACTCGCCGTACGCCTGGCAGACGATCGTGACGTAGCTGCCACCGGGGTACTTGTCCACAACGCTGGTCGAGCTGAGGCTCTTGCTCTGGTAGCCGTTGAGCGTCGTCTTCACCAGGAAGCGGTTGCCGCCACCGGACGGGCCGTCGTTGTCGCACCGATTCATGACGATGTCGGTGGAGCCGGTCCGCACGTAGTAGTCGGCCACCCACAGCCCGTCGCTGGTCTTGTCCCAGATCGTCGAGCCGCCGTAGTTGGCCTCGCCGTACGCCTGACACATCACGGTGATGTAGGTGCCCTCGGCGTACTTGTCCACCACACTGGTCGCGCCGAGGCTCTTGCCGTGGTAGCCGTTGAGCGTGGTCCGGGTCAGGAACTGACGCCCGCCGTTCGGGTTGCCGGCCACGCCACCGTTGATCCCCAGGGACGAGCACGACGGCATGCCGGAGATCCAGCCGCTGGTGCCGGTGCTGACGTACACGTCGGGCACCCAGTAGCCGTCGTACGTGTAGTCCCACAGCGTGCTGCCGTTGACGGCGACGCCATAGTCCTGGCACTTGAGGTACAGCAGGCTGCCGGCCAGGTAGGCGTCGGTGCGGACCCGGTCGTTGGGGTCGGCGCTGCCCCGGCCGTCGATGTCGACCTTGGCCGAGTACGGGCCGTGGATGGTGCCCGTCGACGCGTGCCCGTCGATGCCCAGCGCCAGGCAGCGAGGCACACCGGAGACGAACCCGCTGACGCCGGTGCGGACGTAGGCGTCCGGGACCCAGTGGCCCTCACGGGTGTAGTCCCAGATCCCGCTGCCGCCCACCGACGGGCCGGAATCCTGGCAGCGCAGGTAGATCTGCTCGCCGGTGGTGTAGAGGTCGATGGCGTCCCGGTCGTCGGGGTTCATGCTGCCACGCCCGTCGATCGCCGTCGTGGCCGGATACGGCCCGTACAACGGGAACGTGGGATCGGCGTGGGCTGGCTGCGCCAGCACGACACTCGTGCCGACGGGCACGAGCACCAGCGCGAGGGTGGACAGCAGCATTCGTTTGAGGCGCAAGGGAAGCGCTCCTTCTCGGGTGGTACGCGATCTCCGGCCACATTGACGGATGATCATCGAGCGCACGGGAGGCTACCGTAGACGTGACAACGGGACGCGGTTGCCGAACGGAAATCCCATCGCGGCGCCCAGCCCCCGCCAGACATGGCGAGGACCGCGCCGGCGCGGGTAACGAGCCTCGGGCCGTAACGATCGTGCGTAACGAGCTGGGAGCGCCGGATTTTCGACCGAGGTACTCAGACGCCGACTCGCTGCTCCGGGATGCTGAGGCCGTAGAGGGCCATCAGTTCGGGGCTGTCGATCCGGCTGCCGTCGGCCACCGAGTCGCAGGCGATGTCGACGATCTGGTCCTTGTGCGCCAGCAGGTACGGCCGGGCCCCGACGTCGGCGCTGGCCAGGGTCGCGATCCCGGACCAGTGCCGGCGACCGAACACCATCGGGTAGCCGCGCAGTCCGTCGTAGGTGGCGCAGACCAGCACGTCCGGGTACGGCAGGGCGGCCACCCGGCGGACCGCGCCGGTGGTGAGCCCGGGCATGTCCACCGGCACCACCACGACCGCCTCGATCCCCTCGTCGGTCAGCGCGGCCAGCCCGGCCCGGATCGAGGAGCCCACCCCGGTCCCCCAGGCCCGGTTGACCACCACGGTGGCCGCGGTCAGGTCCGCCGTCTCGCGGACCTGGTCGGCCGCCGCGCCCAGCACGACCACGACCTGCTCGCAGCCCGCCTCGCGCATCGTGTCGACCAGCTGGCTCAGCAGGGGCTTCTCCCCCTGGTGCAGCAACGCCTCGGGTCCGCCGATTCGACGGCCCCCACCAGCTGCGATGATCATTCCTGCGATCCGGTTCAGCGGTGCCCCCTCGACCAGGGGGACGGACCGGGGGCAGCCGCGCCCGGTCCGTCCCGTCGTACGCACACCGGACCAACGAGCGCCACCGGGAGCGGGTAGCGGGGCAAAACGGAAATTTGTGGTGACTATGCCGCGTCGGCGTAGCAGTCGACGATGGACAGGTCGAGCGGAAACCGGACCGGGGTGTCCCCGAAGAGCAGCCCGGCGGCCCGGGCACCCGCGGCGGTGACCGCCGCCGCCACCGTCTCGGCCTGCTCGGCCGGGCAGTGCACCATCACCTCGTCGTGCTGGAAGAACACCAGCTCGGCCCCGGTGCCGGCCAGCGCGGTGCGCAGGGTGGCCAGCAACGTGGCCGCCCACTCGGCGGCGGTGGCCTGGATGACGAAGTTGCGGGTGAACCGGCCCCGGGACCGGGCCGCCCGGGCCCGGGGACCCTGCGGGTCCGCCCCGGCGTCGGGGTCCGCCTCCTCCCCGTCGCCGAAGCCCACCGACCCGGGCGGGCAGGTACGCCCCAACCACGACCGCACCAGCCCGCCCGCCTCACCGGTGCGGGCGGCCGCCTCGACGTATCCGAACGCCGTCGGGTAGTTGCGCTTGAGCACCGCGAGGGCGGGCACCGCCGCGCCACCGGTCTGCCCGTACATGGCGCCGAGCAGGGCCACCTTGGCGCGGGCCCGGTCACCGGCGAAGGCGTCCCGGGCCAGGGCGGCGTAGAGGTCCCCGGCGCCACCGGCGGCGGCCAGCCGGTCGTCCCCGGAGACCGCGGCGAGCACCCGGGGTTCGAGCTGCCCCGCGTCGGCCACCACGAACGTCCAGCCCGGGTCGGCCACCACCGCACGCCGGATCACCTTCGGGATCTGCAGCGCGCCGCCGCCCCGGGTGGCCCAGCGGCCGGAGACCACCCCGCCGGGCACGTACTCGGGATGGAACCGGCCGCCGGAGACCCAGGCGTCCCGCCACGCCCAGCCGTGCGCCGTCCAGATCCGGTAGAGCTCCTTGTATTCGAGCACCAGCGGCACCGCCGGGTGCTCCACCCCACGCAGCACCCAGGCCCGCGTGTTCGGCAGCTCCACGCCGGCCCGGGCGAACGCCTTCAGCAGCTCGGCCGGGGAGTCGGCGTGCAACTGGCGGACGCCGAACGCGTCGGCGATCCGGGCCGCCAGCTCGGCCAGCCGGCGGGGCGGCCCGCCGACCGGCGACGCCTCGCCGAGCAGGTCGGCGAGGATCGCGTCGTGCACGTCGGCGCGCCACGGCAGGCCGGCCGCCCCCATCTCGGCGGCGATCAGCGCACCGGCCGACTCGGCGGCGACCAGCAGCCGGAACCGGCCGGGCTGCGCGGTCGCCGCGATCCGGTCGAGCTGGTCCGCGTACACCCGGGTCAACGCCTCGATGCCCGGGCCGGGCGGGCCGGACGGCGGGTCGAAGAGCGCGCCCTGGCCGTGACCGGGGGGTTCCGCCGGGCGGGGCGCCGGGTCGGGCGGCACCGGCGCGCCGGTGAGCCGGGCCCAGGCGGCGGCGAGCGACCGGGGCTCGCCCCAGCGGCCCGCGTGCCCGAGCAGCAGCGCCTCGGTGAGCTCGACGTCGTGGCAGCGGTCCAGCCGTACGCCGGCGCGCAGCAGCGCCGGGTAGAGCGGGGCGCCGGTGGCCCAGACCCAGCGGGGACGGCCGGCGGCCTCCCGCGCGGCCACCGCGGCGGCGAGGTCGGCGACCGGCTCGGCCGGGCCGGCGGGTCGGCCGGCGGGGTCGAGGGGTTGCAGCACTCCCCCGCCCCGCTCGTCCGACACCACCGCCACCAGCACGGACGCGATTCTGCCTCGCCCCTCCGACACTCGCCGCGCCCCGCTCGGCCCCGGGCGCGGCGCGCCGCATGCCTGGCCGCCGGACGCGCCCCGCCGCCGCGGGTCGCCGCCGGAGGCCGTCGCAAGCCCGAGGCGCGGGAGGCTTACTTGCCGACGCCGGCGGTGAGGCCGGACTGGACCTGACGCTGGAAGACGATGTACACGATCAGGACCGGCAGCATGGCCATGGTGACGCCGGCGAAGAGGCCGGACCAGTCGGACTTGTAGCCCTGGTTGACGGAGAGTTCGATCAGTCCCTGGGAGAGCACCTGATGCTTCGGTTCGCCGGCCACCGACTGCATGAGCAGGGTCGGCAGGTACCACTGGTTCCACTGGCCGAGCACGTTGAAGATGCCGATGCTGATCAGGCCCGGCTTGGCCATCGGCAGCATCACGCTGAAGAAGGCCCGGGTGTGCGAGGCCCCGTCGACCATGGCCGCCTCGGCGATCGAGTCGGGCAGCGTCCGGAAGAACGAGTGCATGAAGAAGATCGTGAACGACAGCGACCAGGCGACGTAGACCACGATCAGCATGAGGTGCTTGTTCGGGCCGAGCAGCGGGAAGGTGATTCCCATGTTGTAGACGCCCTTGAACAGCGGCACCGCGGCCAGGTAGATCGGCAGGGTCAGGCCGGAGAGGAACATGTAGTAGATCAACCGGTTGCCGCGGAACTCGTAGCGCGCCAGGGCGTACGCGGCCATCGAGCCGAGCAGCATGGTCAGCGTGACGCTGCCGGCCAGCACCAGCACCGTGTTGAGGAAGAACGACCCGAGGTGCCCCTCGGTCCAGGCCCGGGCGAAGTTGTCCCAGTGCAGCTTGCTCGGGATCAGGGAGAGCGGCTCGCGGATGACCTCCGAGTCGTTCTTGAGTGCCGACATCACCACCCACACCAGCGGGTAGACCACCATCAGGGCCCAGACCACCAGGAACAGGTGCGAGAAGCCGTTGAAGATCCGGGCACCCACTCCGGCCCGGCGGGCGTCGGCCCGCCGTACGGGCGCCGGGCGGGACGGGCTGGCCTGGTCGGCCCGGCCGAGACCATGCGTCGCCGTGCTCATCGTCGCGCCTCCTTCAGTACTCGATGCGGTCACGACGGGTGATCCTCAGCTGCAGCGCGGCGAGCAGGATCGTGAAGATGGCCAGCGCGACACCCATCGCGCAGGCGTAGCCGTACTGGCCCTTCTGGAACGCGGTGAAGTTGAGCACCGACGCGAAGATCTCGCTGGCGTGGTTCGGGCCGCCCTGGCTCGGGGTCATGACGAAGACCAGGGCGTACATGTCCAGCGCGATGAAGCCCAGGTAGACCCAGGCGACCGAGATGGTGTCCCGCAGCAGCGGCAGGGTGACCCGGAAGAAGGTGTGGAACCGGTTCGCGCCGTCCAGGATCGCCGCCTCAAAGATGTCCTTCGGGATCGACTGCATCGCCGCGGAGAAGAGCACCATGTAGAAACCGGCCCCGCTCCACACCGCGATGAGCAGCAGCCACCACAGCACCGCCGGTACGCCGAGGAAGGGCTCCGGATCGGCGGTGAACGCGATCGGGTTGTCCGCGTCGACCAGCCCGATCTTGATGAGCATCCCGTTGATCAGGCCCTGACCGTCGGTCCGGTAGATCTGCTGCCACATGACGGCGATGACCACCAGCGACAGCACCTGCGGGAAGAAGAAGATGATTTTGTAGAGGCCGGAGCCGAACACCCCGCGGATGCCGGCCCTGTCCTCGCGTCCGCCCACATTGAGCAGGAACGCGAGGAACAGGGCCAGCGCGATGGTGAACAGCGGCACGGTGACCAGGAAGAAGACGTTGTGCCAGAAAGCCTTCCGGATCAGCTCGTCGGAGAGCAGCCGGACGTAGTTGTCCAGCCCGACGAAGTTCTGGGAGCCTGAGAACCCACCCCAGTCGGTCAGCGAGTATCCCGCCGCCTGCACGAACGGCCACACCACGTAGAACAGGTACAGCGCGACAGGCAGGGCCAGGAAGCCCGTGACGAAACGCGCGACTCCGTGCCGCATTGGACTGCCTCTCTCGAACGGATCAGGCGGTGCGGGTCTGCTTCTTGATCGACGAGTCCTTGGCGACCTTGTCGGCGGCCGTCTGCATCTTGTCGATGAACTGCTGCGCGGTGAGCCGGCCGGCCATCAGCTCTTCGGAGAGGTTCTGGCTCTCCTTGTCCAGGTCGGCGTAGAAGTCCTGGAACTTGACCGAGATGAGCTCGCTGCCGCCGTTCTTCATCAGGGCGTTCGCGCTGGACAGTGCCGAGTCCTGCACGTTGTCGCCGGAGCCCTTGGTGGAGGCCAGCGACTTGGTCAGCTCGGCGAACTTGGCCGAGCCCTCCTTCGACAGGATCGCCCGCAGGAACTCCTTGGCGGCGGCCTTGTTGGGGGCCTTGCTCGGCACGACGAAGCCCTCGCCGGAGGCGGCGAACACGTCCTTCGGCGCCTTGTCGCCCGGGTTGGACCAGTAGTCGGAGATCGTGAGCTCGAAGCCCGGCGGGATGGTCGCCGACATCTCGTTCTTCAGCCAGGTGCCGACCTGGATGAACGCCGCCTTGCCGTCGAGCCAGGCCTGCTGCGACTGGGTGTGGTCGAGCTTGCCCGGCAGCAGCAGCTTGTCCTTGACGAGCTTCTCCCACGGCTCCAGCGCCTTGAGGACGCCGTCGGCCTTCCACGCGTTGTCCTTGAGGTTGTCGATGTCGACGACCACCTGCTTGCCCGCGGACTTCCAGATGCTCGCCATCAGCGCCCACCGGGGGTAGTAACCGTGGACCGCGTCGTGGACGTACGGCGCCATGCCCTTGGCCTTGATCTTCGGAGCGAGCGCGAAGAACTCGTCCCAGGTCGTGGGCGGCTGCCAACCCTCCTTCTTGAACAGGGCGGCGTTGTACCAGTTGCCCCAGACCGTGAACGCGACGTTCACGACATAGAACTTGCCGTTCTGGGTGCCGTCACCGACCGTGCCGGGCAGCAGGGTGTCGGCGACGGTGCCCTCGCCGTCCCACGCGGGGGCGGCGAGCAGGTCGTCGAGCGGCTCGATGGCACCCTCGTTGATCAGCGTGCTGCGGTCCATCATGTCCGCACCCGAGTTCATCACCAGGTCACTCGGCTGCGTCGCCATCTTCGGCTGCTCTTCGGTCTTGATCTTCTGAGTCGAGCTCATGTTGACCGTGACGTTGGCGTGCTTGGCGTTGAAGATGACCTTGTCTTCCTTCGCCCACTGGTCACCGAGGCCACCGTTGAAGATGACCACCTTGACCGCGCTGCCGTCCTTGACGCCGAACGGGTTGTCCTTGCTCTTCGCGCCGCCGGTGTCGTCGGACTTTTTCGGCTCGCTTCCGGCGCAGGCGCTGAGCAGGCCCATCGCCGGGGTCGCGAGCAGGCCGGCCGCGGCGGCCCGCCGCAGCAGCGTCCGCCGGCTGAGGTCGCCGAGGTTCTCGGGAGTAACCGACATCTTCGTCTCTCCTTGTGGTGTCGGGTCAGGCGGTGCGCCGGAGGCGCCCGGCGTACCGCGACTCGAGGGCGAGGTTGTGCTCGTCCCCACCGGGGACGTTGGCGGAGAGGTAGATAGGGGGTACCTCCCCGGCCTGGTGGAACCGTCGTACGACCTCGGCGGTCAGCAGCTGCGCCAGCAGCGCCGCGGTGACCGACGAGACCGCACAGACCGCGCCGCCGCCCTCGAGCGGCAGCAGTGCGTCGCCGTACGGCGCGCCGTTGTCCAGCACGACGTCGGCGAGGTCGGCGAGCCGGTGCCCGGACGGGTGCCGCGGAGCGACCCGTGCCGTGTGCTCGACCGAGGTGACCGCGATCAACGGGTGGCCTTGCGCCCGGACCAGCGCCGCCAGCTCGACCACCGAGCCGTTGATGCCGGACTGGGAGGCGACCACGAACACGTCCTCGGTCTGCGGCGCGGCGAGGGCGTAGAGCTGGTGCGCCACGGCCGGATCGCGCTCCAGCTTGGGGTCGGCGAGCACGTCGCGGGGCGCGTCACCGTGCAACACGAGGTCGTGCAGGGAGAGCCGGTTGGTGGGCACCAGCCCACCGGCCCGGGCCACCAGCTCGGCGGCGAACGCCTCGGAGTGGCCGGCGCCGAAGGCCTGGAGCACCCCGCCGGCGCGCAGCCCGGCGGCGATCAGGTCGGCGGCCCGGTCCACCGCCGCCGCCTGCGTGTCGACCAGCCGGTCGAGCACCGGCCGGACGGCGTCCGCGTACCGCTGGGCGCTGATCATGAAGTGCCCCCCTTCGCGGCCTTGTGTCCGTCGACGGCCTGGGCGGTACGCCGGAAGGCCGCGTGGGCGCGGTCGTGGGTGCGCTGCGCCACGGCGATGTAGAGCAAATCGAGCACGACGAGCTGAGGGTGCCGGGCGGAGAGCGCGTCGGGCCGGAAGGTGGTGGCCTGGCTGGCGGTGACCAGCACGATGTCGGCAAGCTCGGCCAGCGGCGAGCGGGGGAAGCCGGTCAGCGCGACCGTGGTGGCCCCCCGGCTGCCCGCCTCCGCGAGCAACTCGATGGTCTCCCGGGTCTGCCCGGTGTGCGAGATGCCCAGCGCCACGTCGCCGACACCGAGCAGGGCGGCGCTGGCCAGCCCCTCGTGCACGTCGCTCCAGGCCCAGGCGGCCACCCCGATGCGGTGCAGGCTGAACTGCATCTCCTCGCCCACCAGCGCGCTGCCGCTGGCGCCGAAGATGTTCACCCGGCTCGCGCCGGCGATGGCCACCGCCGCCTTCTCCACCTCGGCGAGGTCGAGCAGCGCGGCGGTGTCGTGCATGGCGCGGGTGTCGGCGGCCATGATCTGGTCGAGGACCCGGGACAGCGGGTCACTGGGCTGGATCTCCCGGCCGATGTCGACGGTCCAGCCCGCCGAGCGCGCCCGGCCCGTCTCCGCGGCGATGCCGAGCCGCAGGTCGGCGTAGCCCTCGAAGCCCATCGCCCGGCAGAACCGGGTGATGGTCGCCGGTGAGGTGCCGCTGCGCTCGGCCAGTTCCACGATGGTGGCCCGGGCCGCCGCCTCCGGGTCGCTGAGCACGTGCTCGGCGACCCGGCGCAACGCACCCGTCAGCTCCCCGACCCCGGCCCGGACCCTGGCCAGCACTCCGTCGGAGGAGACCGCCACCGCACCCCGCCGGTCGACCGCGTCGGCGTCGACCACCGCGGTCCCCGCGGGAGTGTCCACCTCGTGATCAACCATGGGACGCCTTTCGGAAAAGAGTGTTTACTGTTAGTGGTAAAAGTTCTTACTGACACCCCCTCTGTGTCAAGGCCGTGGGCGAAGTTTTCAAACCGTTACCTGACGCACAGCCGCCGACCGGGCCGTGGATCTTGCCTCGGCGTTCCGGGCGGACCAGCATGAAGAGCCACTACGCCCGAACGCAGGGAGGCCCAGCGGATGTCCGACACCGTCGTGGTCGGCCTCGACGTCGGGGGTACGTCCACCCGCGTCGCCGCCGTCAGCATCGACGGCGTACGGCTCGGCACGGGCCGGGCCGGCGGCGGCAACCCGACCAGCCACGGCGCCGAGCGGGCCGCCGCCGAACTGCTCGCCGCGCTGCGCGCCGCGCTCGCCGACGTCGACCCGACCCGGGTACGCGCCGGCGTGATCGGGCTGGCCGGGGCCGGCCGGCTCCTCGCCGACCCGCAGGGGCGGGCCGCCTTCGACCAGGCCTGGTCCGACGCGGGTCTGCGCTGCCCGTACGCGGTGCACGGCGACGCCCTGGTGGCGTACGCCTCGGGCACCGCGGCCCCGGACGGCACCGTGCTCATCGCGGGCACCGGCGCGATCGCCGCCCAGGTGCGCGACCTGCGCCTGGACCGCACCGCGGACGGGCACGGCTGGCTGCTCGGCGACGCCGGCTCGGGGTTCTGGCTCGGCCGGGAGGCGGTCCGCCGGCTGCTGTCCGACCTGGACCGCGCCGACCCGCCCGGCGAGCTGGCCGGCCGGGTGCTCGCCGAGCTGACCGGCTCCGCCGAGGTGGCGGTCCGGCCGCGGGCGACCGCCGAGGCGGTCGTGCAGGCGGTGACCCGGCGACCGCCGGTCGAGCTGGCCCGGCTCGCGCCGCTGGTGGTGGCCGCGGCCCGGGCGGGCGAGCCGACCGCCCGGGCGCTGATCGGTGAGGCCGCCGTGCTGCTCGCGGAGAACGCCGCCCGGATCCGGCCGCCCGGCGCGGCCGACCCGGTGGTGCTCGGCGGCGGGCTGCTCACCGGGGACACCCCGCTCGGCGCCGCGGTCCGTGCCGAGCTCGCCCGCCGGTGGCCGGACGCGCCGCTGCACACGGCCGGCGACGGAGCCGCGGCGGCCGCCTGGCTCGCCGCCCGCGACCTGCCCGAGGTCACCGACCCGGCAGCCCTGCACGCCCTCCTGGTTTCGGCGACCACCTGACCCTCGCGCCCCCCGCGCTGCCCCCTGCGCCCGACGGGCGACGGGCGACGGGCGACGGGCGACGGGCGACGGGCGACGGGCGACGGGCGACGGGCGACGGGCGACGGGCGACGGGCGACCATAACCCCCAACTCCGCCTTTGGACCTGACATCACCACCGACTCACGAACGGATGCCATTCCCGCATCCCGCTGTCGGTCCCTTGAGTCGTTGGAGCCGTCAGCTCCAAAGCACCTCCAGGAACCATCACCGTCAGGAACGGCGAGATGATGTGGCCCCACCTGCGAACTTGATGACGCAGCCGACTCAGCGTGGAGTCCGCCCCGCGCGGCACCGCCGACCCGGGCCCTGAATCGTTCACGGCATCAAGTTCGTAGCGTGCGAAGCGATACCGCCTCGGCGCCGCGGAGGCCTGGAATGCGGGAAGTCCTGGAGGCGGGAAGGCGCGGAGGGCGGGAGGGCCAGGGGTCAGGGCAGGGCGGTGAGGGTCTGCTCGAGGCGGCGCCAGACGTGACTGCGCCAGCCGCCGTCAAGGAGCGTGAACGTGCGCCGCTGCACCGGGTCGTCCGGGTCGAAGCCGGAGTGCTCCAGGAACAGCCGGGTGCCACGTCCCTCGGGCACCAGCGTCCAGCTGACCACGGTGTCCAGGCGGCCGCCCCGCCAGGCCCAGCGCAACCGGCGCGGCTCGTCCAGCTCCAGCACCTCGCAGTGGACCACACCGTCGAAGCCCTGACCGGGTCGCGGGGTGGCGCGGAAGCTGAACCGGTGCCCCGGGACGGGCCGGAAGTCGTTCGGCATGAGCCAGCGCGCCAGCAGATCAGAATCGGTCAGCGCCCGCCAGACCTTGGCCGGCGGGTGGGGCAGGAACTGGTCGAGGGCGATCGCCGTCGACTCAGTCATCGGGCAGCCCGTCCAGCACCTCGCGCAGGTCGGCCAGGCGGGCCCGCCAGAACTGCTCGTACGGGCCGAGCCAGTCGGCCACCTGGCGCAACGGCTCGGGCCGCAGTGCGTAGAACCGCTGCCGGCCGACCGGCTGTTCGGTCACCAGCCCGGCGTCCTTGAGCACCCGCAGGTGCTCAGAGAGGCTGGGCCGGCGCATCTCGAAGTGGTCGGCGAGCCGTTGCACCGGCTGTTCACCCCGTTCGAGCAGCAGCCGGAGCACCTCCCGCCGGGTGGGGTTGGCCAGCGCCGCGAAGACGTCCCCCTCAGACACGGGTGGCCTGGAGCACGATGCCGTTGCCGTCCGGGTCGTCGAAGGTGACGTACCGGCCCCAGGGGGCAGTCTGGATGCCGTCGTCGGCGAAGACCACGCCCCGTTCGCGCAGCCGGGCCACGTCGGCGTCGAGGTCGTCGGTCTCCAGCACCAGGCCCTTGAGCGAGCCGGGTGGCATGGTGGGGAACCAGGTGACCAGGGTCAGCGCCGTCGCGGCGCCCTTCGGGGCGACCTGGACCCAGCGACCGCCGGGCCCCATCGGGTTGTCCCGGACGAGGTCGAAGCCGAGGACGTCGACGTAGAAGTCGCGGGCCCGGTCCTGGTCGCTGACGGGCACGGAGAGGAGCTGCACGTGGGTCACGGTCATGGCACCACAATAGGTAGGAGATTTCCTACCAGTCAAGCCGGGCCCCAAACCGCCCGGCACCTCACTTGAGCTGGCCGGCGGTGAGGCCGGACTGGATCTGCCGCTGGAACACCGCGTAGACCACCAGCACCGGCAGCGTGGCGATGGTCAGACCGGCGAACAGGCCGCTGAAGTCGCCCTGGTAGCCCTGACTCACCGCCAGCGCCGTGAGGCCCTGGGCCAGGACGTACTTCGAGTCGTCGCCCTGCATGAGCACCTGCGGCAGGATGAACTGGTTCCAGTGGCTCAGGAAGTTGAAGATCGCCACACTGATCAGTCCCGGACGCGCCATCGGCAGCATCACCCGGAAGAAAAGCCGGAAGTGGCCGCACCCGTCGATCAGGGCCGCCTCCGCTACCGCAGTCGGCAGGGTGCGGAAGAACGCCGTCAGGAAGAACACCGTGAACGGCAGCGAGTACGCCGCGTACACCAGGATGAGACCGGTCCAGGTGCCGAGCAGGCCGGAGTTGCGGACCACGAAGAACAGCGGCACGAGGGCGAGGAAGACCGGGAACATCATGCCGCCGACGAACAGGTAGTAGGCCAGCTGACGGCCGCGGAACTCGTAGCGCGCGAAGACGTACGCCGCGGTCGCGCCGAGCAGCATCGTCAGCGTGAGTGAACCGGCCACCACGATGGCGCTGTTGAGAAAATATCGACCGATGTGCGCCTCGGTCCAGGCCCGGGCCCAGTTCTCCAGTCGCAGCGCGCCGGGCAGCCCCCACGGGTCGGCGAGGATCTCGCCGTCGCTCTTGAACGAGCTGAGGAACATCCACAGCAGCGGCAGCACGGTCAGCGCGCCCCAGACCAGCAGGAAGCCGTGCGACGCGACATTCACCACGCCCAGCTCGCGGCGGGGCGGCCGCGGGTCACGGCGGGTCGGGCCCGGCTCCTCGCCGGTCGCGGCGGGCCTGTCCAGCGTGGTCATGAGTACTCGATCTTCTCGCGCCGGGCGGCCCGCAGCGCCAGTACTGCCACCGTGAGGGTCAGGAAGAGCATCACCACGCCGATCGCCGAGGCGTACCCGAACTTGGCGTCGCCGAACGCCGTCTGGTACATCCGCAGCCCGATGACATCGGAGGAGAAGTTGGGCCCCCCGTTAGTCAACAGCTGGACCAGGATGAAGCCGTCCAGCGCGGCGATGGCCAGGTAGATCCAGGCGACCTGGACGGTGTCCCAGAGCAGCGGCACGGTGATCCGGCGCAGCGTGACCCAGCGGGACGCGCCGTCGAGCAGGACCGCCTCGTAGATGTCCCGCGGGATAGCGGACATCGCGGCGCCGAAGAGCACCACGTAGAAGCCGACGTTGCTCCACACCATCACGGCGAGCACGCACCAGAAGGCGGTACGCGGGTCGCCGAGCCAGGCCGGGGTGGGCAGGCCGACGGCGCGCAGCGCGCCGTTGAGCAGGCCGTTGTTCGGGTGGTAGATCTCCCGCCAGAGCAGCGCGATGATCACCACCGAGAGCACCTGGGGGAAGAAGTACACCAGCCGATAGAAGGCGGTGCCGCGGACCCCGCTCACGCCGGCCCGGTCGCCACGGCCGCCCATTGACAGCATGGTGGCGAAGAACAGGCCGAGACCGATGGTCAGCACCGGCAACACGGCGAGCAGGATGGCGTTGTTGCCGATCGCGTTCCACACCCGGTCGTCGTGCAGCATGGCGCGGAAGTTGGCCAGGCCGACCGGGTCGGCCTGGGCCGAGTAGCCCAGCCAGCTCGTCGTCGAGATCTGGAACGCCTGCAGGTACGGCGAGATCACGAACATGACGTAGAGCGCCAGCGGCGGCACCAGGAACGCGATGATCAGCGGGTACTTGCCATGTCGCACGACGGGAATCCTTCTTCAACCGGCCGGGGTGGGGGCGGGCGGGGGCCCACCCCCACCAGAGGGCTAGGCGGCCCGCTTGTACTTCTTGATCGAGCTGTCCTGGGCGATCTGGTCGGCGCCCTTCTGGCACTGGTCGAGGAACTCGGCCGGGCTGATCCGCCCGCCGAAGAACTCGCCGCACGCCGCGTCGACGAGCTCGCGCTCCAGCTTCCGGTAGAAGTTGTTGTAGACCCAGTTGAAGCCGTTGGAGCCGGACGCGTCCAGCGCCTTCGACACGGTGGTCAGGCCGAACGGCAGCTCCACGCCCTCGGTGGCGCCGGCGACCACGGGCAGGCTGGAGACCTTCTTGGTGAAGTCCTGGGCGCCCTTCTTGGAGAGCATCACCCGCATGTACTCCAGGCCGCCGGCGACGTTCTTGGCCTTGGCCGGGACGATGAACGGCTCGCCCGCGGTGCCCCGGATCGCTTCGAACGGCAGCTTGTCGCCGGCGCCCAGGCTGGGCGTGGGCACCACGGTCATGTTGAAGCCGGCCGGGGTGACCTTCGCCTGCTCGTTCTCCAGCCAGGAGCCGCAGGAGACGAAGGCGGCCTTGCCCTGGCTCCAGGCCGTCTGCGACTGGATGTGGTCCAGGCCCGCCGAGCCGTCCAGGATGTACTTGTCCTTGACGATCTGGTACCAGGCGTCGGCGGCCGCCTTCATCGCGTCGGACTTCCAGGCGTTCGGCTCCAGGTTGTCGATCGCCACGGCGACCGACGGGCCGCCGAACTTGATCGCGGTGGAGATCACCGGCCAGCTCATGTAGCGGGGGTGCACGCCGGGGTAGGTCCAGGGGGCGATGCCGGCGGCCTTGATCTGCTTGCAGAGCGCGATGTGGTCGTCCCAGGTCTTGCCGTACTGCCAACCGCGATCGGCGAAGAGCTTGGTGGAGTACCAGATGCCGTACGCGGTGTACGTGTAGTTGAGGACGAGGAACTTGCCGTCGTACGAGCCGACCTCGACGGTGCCGGGCAGCAGCGTGTCCCGCACCTTCTTGCCGGGGATGTCGAGGCTTGGGGCGTCGAGCAGCTCGCTCAGGTCGGCGATGGCGTTCTGGCTGACCAGGCCGTTGAAGTCGATCTGGTCCTTGCCGGAGTTGTTCACCACGTCCGGCGGGCTGCCGTCGACGAAGCGCGGCTGGAGGGCCTTGCCGATCTCCTGCGTCGCGGCGTGCTTGATCTCCGCCTTCGGGTACTTCTCCTTGTACATGGCCTCGTGGGCCTTGGCGTACTCCTCGCCGAAGCCGCCGTTGAAGATCACCACATCGAGCGGGGCGTCCTCCTTGACGCCGAGCGGGTTCTGCTCGCTCTTGGTGCCCTTGTAGGTGTCGGTGTCCTTCTTGTCGCCGCCGCCGGAGGTGGCGCAGCCGGCGAGCAGGCCGGCGGCGGGGGTGGCCAGCAGGCTGGCGGCGACGGTGCGCCGCAGGATCTCACGCCTGTTCATCGCTTCTCCTCGGTTCGGGTACGGGGCGGCCCGCCGAGGGTGGGGTACGGCGGCCGCGACGTCGAGGCACGGTGGGGTTACGCGTTGCTTGTCTTCAGTTCTTTCCGTATTGCTGAAGAATTTCTACGACAGGAGGGCGCGGACCACAAGACCCGACGACCGAACCGTTATCACCACGGACAAACATCGGCTGGCATACCCTGGCGCCATGCGCCGCCTGCGGCAGCTCGCCGAGCGCACACCGCCCAGCCGGGAGCGCTACGCAGACCTGCTCCGGGCGCTCGCCATCACCCTGGTCGTCCTCGGCCACTGGATCATCAGCGTGATCGGGCGTGACCAGGCCGGCCACCCCACCGGACACTCCGCGCTGGGCGACCTCCCCTGGGCCTGGCCGCTGACCTGGGGAGTCCAGGTGATGCCAGTCTTCTTCCTGGTCGGGGGTTACGCCAACGCCGCCGCGCTGACATCCTGGCGATCCCGAGGTGGGGACGCCACCGGCTGGCTGATCGACCGCAGCAGCCGGTTGATCCGGCCCACCACCGCACTGCTGGTGGTGCTGGCGGCCGGCGCGGCGGTGGCCCGGCTGCGCGGCGCCGACGCCGCCGAGATCCGCACGGTGGTCTGGTTCGCCACCATCCCGCTCTGGTTCCTCGTCGCCTACCTGGTGGTGGCCCCGCTGACCCCCGTCATGTACGCACTGCACCGCCGCGCCGGCCTGGTCGTACCGCTGGTGCTGGTCGGGCTGGTCGCGCTCGGCGACCTGGGCCGGATCCTCGGCCCGGACAGGCTGGCCACCGGGAACTACCTCTTCGGCTGGCTGGCCGTCCACCAGCTCGGCTTCGCCTGGTACGACGCCCGGCGCGCGAGCCAGGCATCGGGCCAGGGTGACAGCGACCGGCCCGGACTGCGCCGGCGACGGCTGCCCACCTCGCGGCCCGCCGGGGCGGTGCTGCTGCTCGTGGGGCTGGTCGCGCTCGTGCTGTTGACCCGCGTCGGGCCGTACCCGGTGGCGATGCTGAACGTGCCGGGCGAGCGCCTGGACAACACCGCCCCGCCGAGCCTGGCGCTGCTCGCGGCAGCCACCGCGCAGCTCGGGCTCATCCTGCTGCTGCAGAATCCGGCGCGACGGTGGCTGCACCGCCGCGGCCCCTGGCAGGCGGTGATCGCGGTGAACGCGGTGGTGCTGACCGTCTTCCTCTGGCACCTGACCGCCGCCGTCCTGCTGGTCGGCCTGCTGGACGCCCTGGGGGTGCTGCCCACCCCGCAGGGCGCCACGGCGGCCTGGTGGGCCTGGCGGGTGCCCTGGCTGCTCGCCCTGGCCGTGGTGCTGGCCGCGCTGGTCGCCGTGTTCGGCCCGATCGAGGCCCGCACCCGGCGGCACGCTCCGGCGAGCACCGCCGGCCCGGTCCGGACCGCACTGGTCGCGATCGGCTACGCGGGCCCGGTCGCCGGGCTGCTGATGAACAGCCTCACCGGCAAGACCGCGCCGGAGCCGCTGGGGCTGCCCGCCCCGGCGCTGGTGGCGTACCTGGCCGGGGCGGGAGTGCTGCGACTGCTCAGGTCTGGGTGGGGAAACCGAGGTTGACCCCGCCATGCCGGGGGTCGAGCCAGCGACTGGTGACCACCTTGCCGCGGGTGAAGAAGGCCACCCCCTCGGCGCCGTGCGCGTGCAGGTCGCCGAAGAGCGACGCCTTCCAGCCACCGAACGAGTAGTACGCCATCGGCACCGGGATCGGCACGTTGATGCCGACCATGCCGACCTCCACCTCGTGCTGGTACCGCCGGGCGGCCCCGCCGTCGTTGGTGAAGATCGCCGTGCCGTTGCCGTACGGGTTGGCGTTCACCAGGTCGACCGCCTCGTCGTACGAGCCGACCCGCACGACGCTGAGCACCGGACCGAAGATCTCGTCGGTGTAGATCGACATCTCCGGGGTGACGTGGTCGAAGAGGGTCGGGCCGAGCCAGAACCCCCCGCCGTCCCCGTCCGGGGTGACGTCCCGCCCGTCCACCACCGGCACCGCGCCGGCCGCGATCCCGGAGTCCACGTAGCTGCGGACCCGCTCGGCGTGCGCGGCGGTGACCAACGGACCCATGTCGCAGCCCCGCCGGCCGTCCCCGGTGCGCAGCCGGGCCATCCGCTCGGCGATCTTCGCGACCAGGGCGTCGGCGACGGGCTCCACCGCGACCAGCGCGGAGATCGCCATGCACCGCTCCCCCGCCGAGCCGAAGCCGGCGTTGACCGCCGCGTCGGCGGCCAGGTCGAGGTCGGCGTCGGGGAGCACCACCATGTGGTTCTTCGCCCCGCCCAGCGCCTGCACCCGCTTGCCGGTCAACGCGGCGCGCTGGTGCACGTACCGGGCGACCGGGGTGGACCCGACGAACGACACCGCCTTCACCCCGGGGTGATCGAGCAGGGCGTCGACCGCCTCCTTGTCGCCGTTGACCACGTTGAGCACACCGTCCGGCAGGCCTGCCTCGCTGAACCACTCGGCCAGCAGCAGCGCCGCGCTCGGGTCCTTCTCGCTGGGCTTGAGCACCACCGCGTTGCCGCAGGCGACGGCGACCGGGACGAACCAGAGCGGCACCATCGCCGGGAAGTTGAACGGCGAGATCACCGCCACCACCCCCAGCGGCTGGCGCAGGCTGTACGAGTCGACCTCGGTCGAGACGTTCTCGCTGAAGCCGCCGCGCAGGGCGGCCGGGATGCCGCAGGCGTACTCGATGACCTCCAGGCCCCGCTGCACCTCGCCGGCGGCGTCCGCGAGCACCTTGCCGTGCTCGGCAGTGATCGCCTCGGCGAGCCGGGCACGCCGGGCGTGGACCAGCTCGCGGAAGGCGAACAGCACCGCCGTCCGCTTGGCCAGCGACGCGTCCCGCCACGCCCGCGCGGCCCGCTCGGCGGCCTCCACCGCACCCGCCACGTCGGCGGCGGAAGCCAGCGCCACCAGCCCGGTACGCCGGCCGGTGGCCGGGTCGAAGACGTCCCCGCGCCGCTCCGAGTCGCCGACCACCCGCTTGCCGTCGACGAAGTGCCCGATGACCGTCGTGCTCATGCCGCCACCTCCGCCGCCGCGCAGCTACGGATCGCGTCGACCAGGATGGCCAGGCCCTCCCGCGCCTCGTCCTCGGTCAGCGTCAGCGGCGGGCCTATCCGCACCACGTTGCCGTAGAGGCCGCCCTTGCCGACCAGCAGACCGCCGGCCCGGCACGCCTCGAAGACCCGGGCGGTGAGCGCCGGGTCCGGCTCGCTGGTGCCCGGCCGGACGAACTCGACGCCGAGCATCAGGCCCTTGCCGCGGACCTCGGCGACGCAGTCGAGGTCCGCCAGCGCGGCCCGCAGGCCGTCACCGAGGATCGCGCCCACCCGCTCGGCGTTCGCCTGCAGGTCGTGCTCGAGCAGGTAGTCGAGGACCGCGTTGCCGGCCGCCGTGGAGATCGGGTTGCCGCCGAAGGTGGAGAAGCTGATCGCCGGCACCGCCTCCAGCACGTCGGCCCGGCCGACCACGCCGGCCAGGGCGAAGCCGTTGCCGATGCCCTTGGCGAAGGTGAGCAGGTCCGGGGTGACGCCGTGCGCCTGGTAGCCCCAGAAGTGCTCGCCGGTCCGCCCCCAGCCGGTCTGCACCTCGTCGCTGATCAGCAGGATGCCGTGCTCGTCGAGCACCTTCTTCCAGCCCGCGAAGAGCCCGTCCGGGCCGTGCACGAACCCGCCCACGCCCTGGATCGGCTCGGCGATCAGGCAGGCCACGTCGCCGGCGGTCTGGGTGGCGAGCACCTCGCGCAGGTCCTCCACCGCCGCGTCGATCCGGTCCGCCTCGTCCAGCCGGGCCAGCAGGCCGCGCAGCCGCTCGCCGGAGTGCAGCCAGGCCACCTGCAGCGGGTTGAGCGCGCTCGCCGACCAGCTGCGGTTGCCGGTCACGCCCATCGCCGCGTACGACCGGCCGTGGTAGCTGTTGCGCACCGCGAGGATCTGGTGCGAGCGGCGGTAGTTGGTGGCCACCAGCAGCGCCGCCTCGTTCGCCTCCGTACCGGAGTTGGTGAAGAAGACCCGCGCGTCGGGGATGCCGGAGACCCGGGCGATCTTCTCGGCCAGCTCCACCTGCTGCCGGATCAGATAGAGGGTGGAGCTGTGCACGATGCCGGTGCGCAACTGCCGCTCCACCGCGTCCCGGATCTCCGGGATGTCATAACCGATCATGTTGGTCAGCACGCCGCCGAAGAAGTCCAGGTAGCTGCGGCCCTGGGCGTCGGTCACCCGGCGGCCCGAGCCGGCGACCAGCTCGATCGGTTCGGCGTAGTAGAGCGGCATCCAGGACGGGAGCACGGCCCGGTGCCGGGCCAGCAGATCGTCGGAGGTCATCGTCGCACCCTTCAGCGGCGGTTGGTCCTCGCACGCTCTCACCACCCGGTGAGGGGGACAACTGTCACTGTGTAGCGCAGCGAGCCCGCCCGCCTGACACCGCGTCAACCGTCCCGCTGCGGTTCCCGGGCAATTCTCCGGGTAGTCACGATCCACAACGGCCGGTGTCCGCGTACCGACGGGCGGTAGCATCCGCCGGGTGCGGACGACGGAGGTGGCGCTGCCGGCCGGCGCGGCGGGAACGACCGACGGGGAACTCGGGGCAGGGGTACAGGCCTGGGTGGACTCGCCGCCGCTGCGCGCCCTGGTGGGGCACTTCGGCGGTGACTGGCCGGCCGGGGACCTGCCGGCCGTGCTGGCCGGCCTGGACGACTTCTCCGGCCGGCACTGGGACTTCCGGCAGGGCCGGGAACGGCCCGAGGCCCGGGAGCCCGCCTTCGACCCGGCCACCGCCCGGCTGGTGCTCGACGCCGCGGCGGCGCTGGGCCTGGTCCGGCCCGTCCCGCCGGCCCTGCCCCGCTACGCCCACCTGCTGGTGCTCGGCGGGCTGGCGCACGCCTGCCTGCGGCGCACCGCGTACGCCGCGCACCTGGCACGGACGGTCGCCGGGATCTCCGGCGAGGTGGCGGCGCTGGGCAGTTGCCGGGCGCTCTCCCCGGCCGAGTCGCGGACGCTCTCCAATGCCGGGATCACCGGCTGCGTGACCGAGGTGGACGCCCTCGACGCGGGCGTACGCGCCGCGTTCGGGGTGACCACGCCGAGCGAGGAGGCCGGCGAGGAGGCGGACCAGCCGCACCGGGCCTGGTCCTCGCGCACCTACCGCCCGGCCGGGCTGCCCCCGGTGCGGGTGCTCGCCGCCCCGTCGAGCGAGCCGGACCGGCGCCGGGCGCACACCGCCGACACCCAGCGGTTCTGGGCGGAACACGTCCGGCTGCGGGCCGGTGACCCGGTGCTCATGGTGACCGCGCCGATCTACGTGCCGTTCCAGCACTGCGACGCGCTGCGCACCCTCGCCGTGCCGTACCGGTGCGGGATCGACACGGTCGGGGTGGACCCGGCGCTGGCCGCGGTGGCCGGGCTGCCGGAGCCCACGCTCACCCCGGGCCGGTACCTGCAGGAGATCCGGTCGGCGATCCGGTCGATGCGCGCCCTGCACGCCGCCCTGCCGGCCCGCCCCTGACCGCGAGGCGGCACCCGACCGATGTTTCCGGCTACCGATTTGGGGCGAGAGGGCTGCCGCCTTTAGGTGGCAGGTGAATCGCTGCCCTGACGTCGCTCTGTTAGTTGTGCGCCGCGTGTATACTCGGATTGTGGCCGAATTTCAGACGAACCGCGGGGCGGCATACAGCCTCGGATACCACGTGGTGTGGTGCCCGAAGTACCGCCGCCCCGTGCTCGTCGGCCCGGTCAGCGAACGACTGCGGGACTTGATCGGACAGAAGTGCGACGAGCACGGCTGGCTGATCGTGGCGCTGGAGGTCATGCCCGACCACGTCCACCTGTTTGTCCGCGCGGACCCGACAGCCTCCCCGTCGTATGTCGCGAACCAGATCAAGGGCTTCACCTCGCGGGTGTTGCGCGATGAGTTCCCGCACCTGCGCCGCCGACTACCGACCCTGTGGTCCCGGTCGTACTTCGTGTCGTCGGTCGGCAACGTGTCCGCCGCAACCATTCAGAAGTACATCGAAACCCAGTGGGAACGGCCGTGGAGGAAGGGGGGCACGTCGTGAAGGTCAGCCGCGGATACGTGCGTCGCCTCACCCTCACCCGGGAGCAGGCCGCCGCCCTGGACGTGCAAGGCCACGCCGCCCGCGCCATGTGGAACCTGCTCCACGAGTGGTGGACGTGGGGCGGCCGGCGTCGGCGCCCGACGCTGAAGCAGGCCGACGAGGCGATCCGGCAAGCCCGTAAGGACATCCCGTGGCTTGCCGACCTCCCCGCGCAGGCCGCGCAGCAGGTGTTGAAGACCTACATGGGCGCGTGGAAGAACTTCTTCGAGGGGCGCGCTCGGCCGCCGGAGTTCAAGAGTCGGGTCCGGTCACGGATGGCTGTTGATGTGCCGCAGGGCCGCGACCTTGACGTCAGGCGGCTGTCCCGCCATGTCGGGCGGGTTCGCATCCCCAAGGTCGGCGTGGTGCGGTTCCGTTGGTCCGGACCGATCCCTGGCGTCGGCCGTGAGTCGGGCCGGGTGTCCGGAGCCCGCCTGGTCACCGACGCGCTCGGCTGGCACGTCGTGTTCCGCACCGAACAGGAGCGCCCCGACCCGACGCCCCACCCCGGCCCTGCGGTCGGCATTGACCGGGGTGTCCACGTTCCGCTTGCCCTGTCCGACGGCAACGACCAGCGCCACGGCCCGTGGCTGCGGCCGAAGGAAGCCGAGCGGCTACTGCGGCTGGAGCGTAAGGCCGCCCGGCAGAATCGGGCACGCAAGCCGTTTGAGCGCACGTCGAACCGGCTGCACCGCACGTACGACCAGATCGCAGGGTTGCGCGCGAGAGCCAAGCGCCGCCGCTACGACTGGCAACACAAAACCACCACGAAGATCGCCGACGAGTACGGCCTGGTGGTGACGGAAAAGCTCCGCCTGGCCAACATGATCTACTCGGCGAAGGGGACCGTCGAAGCCCCCGGCAAGAACGTTCGGCAGAAGTCCGGCCTGAACCGGGTCATGCTCGACGAGGCGCACGGCCGGACTGTCGATCTGCTGGAGTACAAGCTCGCCGAGCGGGGTGGGCGCCTGCTGCCAGTTCCGGCAGCAGGCACGTCGCAGACCTGCTCGCGGTGCGGGCACCGCGACCCGGCGTCCCGCTCCGGCATCAAGTTCTCGTGCACGTCGTGCGGTTGGGTCGGTCACGCCGACACCAACGCGGCACTGAACATCCTCAACGCGGCCGGGCTTGGCCGTGTACGGACGTGGAGCCCCGCACCTGTGGGCTGCGAAGCGTCAACCACCCGGCGTGCCGCATGAACGCCGCCAGGAACCTGCCCTCTTCAGGGGGCAGAGGAAGTCAAAGTCCACCCGTGTCCGCCGCGGAGATCACCCGCTTCCTGACCGCGCTGCACCGCATCCACGACCGGCTCGGCGCGGCGATGGAAGACGTCCACCAGGTGCGAACCGCTGGGGAAGGCGGCGAAATGAGCCCCTGCTTCGACATCGAGGACACGGACGCCGGCGTGCGCGTCGGCAGCCGGTACGTCCTCCGCAGCGTCGCCTCGCTCGGCGACCAGTGGGACTTCGACGCGCGGGACGACGTGTCCGAGATGACGGTGTCGGCGGCGGTGCTGATTGGGTCGGCCCACTGCGAGGCGTCGGTAGCGGTCACCGCGACGATGCGGGACCCGGCGCTGTCCCCGTACCCCCTCGGGCACCATGTGCTGCACGAGGCCCGGCGGGTCTGCGCGGACGGCGGGGCGGCGATCGACGCCCTCACCGCCCTGGTGGACGACCTGGCCTCCCCCGTGACGTTCCTCCAGCGGCTGGGGCTGGTGGTGCAGCGGTGACCGGACCGACTACCGGACCACGGACGGGTACCACCGCCGTGCCGCCGTCGAACGCCACACGCTGCTCCGCAGCGACGTCGGGATCACCGTGTCCGATCCGGACGGGGACACCTCGGAGGTCCGCGTCGAGGCCGTCGTACGGCCGTACCCGACCGGCTTCGAGGTCTCGGTGGAGCTGCTGCTCGGGGCCGGCGAGCAGTCGACCACCGGCTGGTCGGCAGGCCTGCACCTGCTGCATGGGGAACGACGCCACTGCGCGGACGTGCCCGAGGCGCTGACCAGCCTGGCGGCCTTCGTCGACCGGCTCTGCGCCATCGAGGACCCGCTGGCGTCGGTGCGCTGGACCCGTCGCTGATCCGGCGTCAGCGGGCGGTGTCGGCGACCGCCTGCGCGAAGACCTCGGAGCGGTGCTCGAAGTTGCGGAACTGCCCGTAGCTCGGCGCGGCCGGGGAGAGCAGCACCACCCCGCCGGCCGGGGTGAGCTTGCGGGACAGTCCCACCGCGGCGACCAGGTCCTCGGCGAGCTCGGTCCGCACCGCCGGCAGCCCGGCGAGCGCCTCGACGATCCGGGGGCCACTGTCGGGGATGCCGATGACGGTGATCTCCCGCTCGGCCAGGTGGTCGCGCAGCGGGGTGTAGTCGAGGCCCCGGTCCGTCCCGCCGACGATCACGGTGAGCGGCCGCCCCTCGTACGCGTCGATCGCGTGCATGGCCGCGTACGGGCTGGTGGCCAGGGTGTCGTCGACGAAGGTGAGGCCGGACGGGTCGGGGATCTCGGTGAGCCGGTGGGCCAGTCCCTGGAACTCGGCGACCGCCACCGCGAGGGTGTCCTTGGCGGCCACCACGTCCACGCCGAGCGCGTCCAGCACGGCGAGGGCGACGCAGAGGTTGCCCTCGTTGTGCCGGCCGACCAGCGGCAGCACCGCGCGCGGGAAGAGCGGCTGGTCCCGCAGGTGGAACCAGGGGGCGCCGTCCGGACCGGCGGCGACGTGGGCGGCGTCGGGCAGCCCGGCCCGCACCGCGGCCCGGTCCCCCAGCTCCAGCGCGAGCCGCGGGTCCGCGCCGTTGACCACCACGGCGTGCGGGCCGTGCGCGAGCAGGTTCAGCTTGTCCCGGTAGTACTCCCGCTCGCCGCCGTGCGCGTCGAGGTGCTCGGGGAACAGCGCGGTGACCACGGCCACCCGGGGGGAGTCGGTCAGGTCGGCGCACTGGTAGCTGGACAGCTCCAGCACGTACAGCTCGGCCTCGGGCAGGTCGAGCAGCGGCACGCCGATGTTGCCGCCGAAGACGTTGGGCCGGCCCGCCGCGGTGAGCAGGTGGCTGATCAGGCTGGACGTGGTGCTCTTGCCCTTGCTGCCGGTGACCCCCACCGTCCGGTCGGCGTGGTCGGCCATCCAGAGCGCGCTGCCCTGGGTGATCGGGACGTCCCGGTGCCGTAGCTCGACCAGCCACGGGTGGGTGTTCGGCACGCCGGGCGAGCGGACCACCACGTCGGCCGCGACCAGCCGCTCGAAGCCCGCCTCCCCGGTGACCAGCGGCGCGGCCTCCGCCAGCGCCCCCTCCCAGGGCAGAGTGAGGAAGTTCGCACTGTCGTCGACCACGACCAGCTCGGCCGGGCCGTGCGCGGCGATAGCGGTCACCGCGGCCCGGCCCTCCCGGCCGGCTCCCCAGACGGCGACATGACGTCCGCGCAGATCAGACAGGCGCACAGGCTCTCCTCGTGGGTCGCGACGGCGGTCGGCGGGCGCGGTCCGCCGCAGCCGGACACGGCCGGACGAACCAGGGCCTAGTATGGCGTGTGCCCAACGAGCAGCTCCGGCGGATGGACGCCTTCACCTTCCCGTCCTACTCGATCGACTTCGCCACCGGCGAGGCGTTGTTCGACTACGCTCTCACCGGCCCGGAGGGCGAGCAGCGGTTCACCGAGGTGATCACCTTCCCGCTGCCGGCCGAGCCGGTGTCGGACGAGACCGCGGCCACCGTCAACCGGGTCCTGGACCTGCTGCACATCGTCGCCGGGGTCAGCTACTACAAGGCCGCCGCACCGCACCGGCTGGTGCTGCCGGCGCCGCTGGGTACGGCGGCCGTCGAGCTGGTCACCGCCGTCTACACCAGGGGCCTCGCCGAGTACGCGTACCGCAACCAGCTCCCGCACGTGCTGGAGCTGCGCCCGGAGGTGCCGGCCGGCGAGGTCACCCCACCTCGGGTGTACGACGACTCGGACCGGCGCCCGCTCTGCGCGGTCGGCGGCGGCAAGGACTCCATCGTCAGCGTGGAGGCGCTGCGCCGGGCCGGCTTCGACCCGGTGCCCTTCTCGGTCAACCCCAACCACGTCATCGTCTCGGTCAACGAGGCGTCCGATCTGGTGCCGCTGGCCGCCCGGCGGCGGATCGACCCGGTGCTGTTCGACCTCAACGCGGCCGGCGCGCGCAACGGGCACATCCCGGTCACCGCGATCAACTCGCTGATCGCGGTCGCCACCGCCGTGCTGCACGGCCTCGGCCCGGTGGTGATGTCCAACGAGCGCTCGGCGTCCGACCCGAACCTGGTCTGGCAGGGGCACGAGATCAACCACCAGTGGTCCAAGGGCGTCGAGGCGGAGGGGTTGCTGCGGGCGGCCCTCGCCGAGTACGCCGGGCTCACCGAGCCGTACTTCTCGCTGCTGCGGTCGTTGTCGGAGCTGCACATCGCCCGGCTCTTCGCCGAGATCGACCGGTACGACGCCGTGGTGACCAGCTGCAACGCGGCGTTCAAGCTGCGCGACGCGAGCGAACGCTGGTGCCGGAACTGCCCGAAGTGCCGGTTCGTCTTCCTGGCCATGGCGCCGTTCATGCCCCGGGAGCGGCTCACGAAGATCTTCGGCGGCGACCTGCTCGCCGACGAGGCGCAGATCCCCGGCTACCGCGAGCTGCTCGGCGTGGACGGGCACAAGCCGTTCGAGTGCGTCGGCGAGGTCGAGGAGTCGGTGGTGGCGCTCAGCCTGCTCGCCGAGCAGGACCAGTGGCGCGACGCCCCGGTGGTGCGGGCCCTGGTGGCGGCGGTGCCCGACACCGCCTGGTCGACCGCGGCCACCTCGGACGTCTTCACCCCGGCCGGCCCCACCTTCGTCCCCCCCGCCTACGCCAAGGCCCTGACCACCCTCACCTGACCACCCACCCACCTGACCCCAACCTCACCCGCGCGCCGCCCGTCGGCGTTGATCATGAGGTTGGCTGACGATTCGTCCGATCCGCCGCCGCCAACCTCATGATCAACGCCCTCCGGTGGGCAGGGGTTAGGGGGTGCGGACGGCGTCCAGGGCCAGCAGGGCGACGTGGAGGGAGAGGCACGCCTCGACCGAGTCGAGGTCGACGTCGAGGATCCGGCCGATCCGGGCCAGCCGCTCGTAGAACGCCGGCCGGGACAGGTGCGCCGCGGCGGCCGCCGCCGACTTGTTCCGGCCCTGTTCCAGGTACGCCCGCAGGGTGCCGAGCAACTGCTCCCGGGGATGCCGGGCGTCGTACGCCAGCAGCGCGCCGAGTTCCCGTTCCACGAAGGTCTGCAGGCGCGGCTCGTCCCGCAGCAGGTGCAGCAGGCCGGCCAGGCCGACGTGCGGCAGCCGGAAGATCGGCAGGTCCCGCCGGTCGCGCCGGGCCGCGTCGGCGATCTGCCGCCCCTCGACCAGCGAGCGTCCCGCCTCCCGCAGGCTGGCCACGCCCGACCCGGCGGCGATGATCACGGGTGCCGGACCGGCCATCCGCGGTGGGACCGGGGTCGAACGGGGCGAGCCGTCGCTACCGCGGGGCGCGCCGACGGCGACGGCACGGGCAGCCGCGTCCACCGGGCGCGGGGCGGGCCGGGGGCCCGGCGGGCGGGCCGGGGTGGCGTCGAGGCGTACCCGGCGGAGCGCGGCGGCGAACGCGGCGAGCGCCTTCTCCTCGGCGGCCGGGTCGGCGAGGGCGAGCAGCACGCCCACCGCCTGGTCGTCGACGGCGCTGGTCAGGGCGGTGAGCTTGGCCTCCCGGAGGGCCTGGCCGACCGACTCGGCGAGGTCGCGCAGCCGGGCCAGGCCGGCGTCCGGGCCCGGCTCTCCGACCTCGGCCGCGTCGTCGGCCCGGTACCGCACCACGACGCCGACCAGGTGGCGGCGGTCCAGCGTCACGCCGAGCGCCTTGGCCCGCAGCGCGACCTCGTCGACCGGACGGGAGTGGTCGATCAACGCGGTGAGCAGGGTCCGGTGGATCTGCCGTTCCAGCCCCTCGGCGTCACGCCGGATCAGCCGGCCGAGGGCGAGCGTGGAGGCGGCCCGCTCGACGAGGATGGTGAGCCGGGTGGGCGGGGTCCCCGGCCCGACCGGGGCGACGTCCCGGCCCGGCGGTGCGGGCCACCCCGCCACCGGTGCGGCAGCGGACCCGGGGATCACGTCGGCGAGCGCCGGGTCCGTCCCGGGCGCGTCCTCGCGCTGCGGGCCGTCCGGCTGCCCGGCGTCGGTCCCGTCGACCGGCGGCCCGTCGTCGGTCGCCACCAGCCGGTCGGGGCCGCCGGTGGTCAGCTCGCCGCCGGCCGGCCAGCGCAGCAGCAGCCGCCCCCAGTCCTCGCCCCGGGCCCCCACGGTGGTGACCAGCCACCCGCTGTCCGGGTCGTACGCGGTCCGCCCGGCGGGACGGATCCGCCGCGAGTGCTGCTCCCAGCCGTCGAGCAGCAGCTCGGCACTCTCCCCCGCCGGGTCGTACGCGAGCACCCGCCGGGAGAGGTTCTCCAGCACCACCGGGCACCCGGACAGCTCGGCGGCCTGCCGCACCACCTCTTCCGGGCCGGCGCCCTCCACCGAGAGTTCGGTGAACCGCTGATGTATCTCCTCGGTGGCCCGCAGCTCGGTGAGCTGGGCGTCCACGATCAACGCGTGCACCGCCTCGGTGATCCGGACGAACGGGGTGGCCCGGCGCAGCTCGACCAGGGGCAGCCCACGCCGCTCGGCGGCGGCCGCCATCACCCGGGGCACCCCGCTGATGTAGCGGCGACCGAGCTCGACCACGAGCCCGGAGACCCCGACGTCGGCCAGATCACCGATGAACGCGCGCAGCCCCGCGTCGTCCGCGGGCAGCCCGATGCCGGTGGTGAGCACGAGTTCCCCACCACCGAGCAGGGTGGCGATGTCCGGCACCTCGGCCACGTGCACCCAGCGGACCGGCCGGTCCAGGCCCGCGTCGCCCGCGACCAGGCGCGGGGCGCCGTGGCGTACCGGCACCAGCGCGAGGACTTCACGGACGGTAGGGAACACGGGCGACACGCTACCCTGCGTCACCGCCGATCTCGACTACCAGTTGTCTGCTCGGCCGCCGGCCGTGTCGCGGGCGCCCAGGGCGACCATGACCAGCCGAAAAGGGCAGGTTGCCCGGGGGCGGCACCCGCCGGCCCCGGGTCACAGCGGGTCATCACGGCCCAGTTCCCAGCAGGCCACCGCGGTGGCTGCGGCGACGTTGAGCGAGTCCACCCCGCGCCGCATCGGGATCACCACCCGCACGTCGCTGGCGGCCATGGCGGCTCGGGTCAGCCCGGCGCCCTCGGCGCCCATCAGCAACGCCGCCCGGGCCCGCTGGCCGGCGTCCAGCCGCTGGATCGGCACCGCGTCCGGCGCGGGCGTCATCGCCAGCACCGTGAAACCCGCCGACCGGACCTGGGCGAGGCCGTCCGGCCAGGGCTCCAGCTTCGCGTACGGGATGGCGAAGACCTCACCCATGCTGACCCGGACGCTGCGCCGGTAGAGCGGGTCGGCGCAGGTCGGGGAGAGCAGCACGGCGTCCACGCCGAGCGCGGCCACGGCCCGGAAGATCGCCCCGAGGTTGGTGTGGTTGTTGACGTCCTCCAGGATCACCACCCGGCGGGCGTCGGCCAGCACCTCGGCGGCGGCGGGCAGCGGCTTGCGGTGGAACGAGGCGAGCACCCCCCGGTGCACGTGGAAGCCGGTGGCGCGCTGCAGCACCTCCGGGGTGGCCGCGTAGACGGGGGTGTCGCCGGTGTCGAGGTCGGCGAGCTGGTCGACCCGCTTGGCGTCGACCAGGTACGACCGGGCCGGGTAGCCGGCCCGTAACGCCCGCCGCAGCACCAGCTCCCCCTCGGCGATGAACAGGCCGTGCGGGGGCTCCCAGCGCGTCCGCAGCTCCACGTCGGTCAGCGCGCGGTAGTCGGCGATCCGGTCGTCGTCGGGGTCGGTGATCTCGTGGACGGGCACCGGACGATTGTGCCTGGCCGGCGCGCGGGCCCCGGGTACCGGGCAGCTGCCGCCGGCCATCCTCGGGTGGTGGGCGGCCCGGACCGCCCCACCCACCTCACGCCCGCACGTAGCGCAGCAGCACCGACCGGCCGTCGAAGCCCCGGGTCTCCACCAGCCGCAGGTCGAGCCGGTCCTTGTCGGGGAAGACCGGGGTGCCGCCGCCGAGCACCACCGGGTGCACGACCACCTGGTACTCGTCGATGAGGCCCAGGCCGGTCAGCGCTGCCGCGGCACCGGATCCGCCGGTGAGCAGCAGGTCCTTGCCGGGTTGGGCCTTCAGCTCGGCGACCTCGGTGGCGAGGTCACGACCGATCACCCGCGCGTCGTACTCGGCGCTCTCCAGGCTCCGCGAGATGACGATCTTCGGGGTACGCCGCCAGATCGGGGCGAACCGCAGGTTGTGCGGATCCTGGGAAATCTGCTCCGCGCGCGGCCAGTACCAGGACATCAACCCCCACACCTTGCGGCCGTAGAGGAAGGCGTCGGCCCCGTCGCACAGCTCGATGGAGTACGCCGAGAGCTCCGGCCCCATGGTCGGCCAGTCGAATTCGCCGTTCGGGCCCTCGATGAAGCCGTCGACGGACTGGTGCACCCAGTAGACGAGCTTGCGCATGGTGTCCTCCTGCTCGGTGGCGCCCGGCGGGCGCGCTCACCGATGGGTCGGAGCCGCCGGACGGGATCCGACACCCCGCGCGGACTTTTCCGACCGAAGTTGCGCCCGGCGGCTACCGTGCCGACCCGTGGCCCGTTCCGTGATGATCGCCCTGGTCGGGGTCGACGGCTCCGGCAAGAGCACCCAGGCCCGAGCGCTCGCCCGCCGGCTGACCGCCGAAGGCGTGCCGGCGGCCTACTTCGAGAACGCGGGCGGGCGGCCGCTGTGGAACCGGCTCGCCCGGGCGCTGGGCCGCCCGGACGGGGTGGCGCTGTTCGGCCGTACCCTCTATCCGGCGCTGGAGGCGGCGGTCCGCGCCGTCGCGATGGCCCGCACGGTGCTGGTCAGCCGGCTGACCGGCCGGACGGCGGTGCTGGACCGGTGGACCTGGTGCCAGTACGTGATCATGGCGGCCCGCGGCGACCGGGGGCGGCGGGCGGTCCGGGCGGTCTACCGGATCTTTCCGCGACCGACGGTGGTCTGCTTCCTGGCGACCGCGCCGGAGGTCGCCCAGCGGCGGGTCCTGGCCCGTGGCATCGACACCGAGGAGCTGGGCCACCTGCGCGCGCTGGACGCCGCCTACCGGGCACTGCCCGAGTTCCGGTCGTTCGTGGTGGTCGACGGCGACGGCGACCCGGACCAGGTCGCGGCGGCGTTGGACCGGATGGTGTCGCCCCTGCTCCGGTGCTGACCGGGCTAAATTCCGAAGGTGGAATACCACCTGGTCGACCGGCTGCCCACGGTCGAGGAGTTCGTCGCCGTCACCACCGCCGTCGGCTGGACCGAGGCGTACGACCCGGCGGCCATCCCGGCCTCGCTGGCCGCCTCGCTGCACGGGGTGGTGGCGGTCGAGGGCGACCGGGTGATCGGGATCGGTCGGCTGATCGGCGACGGCGCGATCTACTACTACCTGCAGGACCTCGCCGTGGTGCCGGAACGCCAGCGGCGCGGGGTGGGCGCGGCGATCCTCGACCGGTTGGAGGAGTGGATCGCCGGTCGGGCCTCGTCGCGCACCTTCGTCGGCCTGTTCGCCACCGGGGAGTCGGTCAGCCTCTATCGCCGCTTCGGCTACGCCGTCCACGACGAGATGACCGGCATGTTCCGCGTCGGCCCCGCCTTGCGGGCTGAGCGGTAAGGAGGGGCTCCCGGCCAGCGCCTCCGGCAGAGAGCCGGGGCCCCGTCGTGACCACTCAGCCGCGGCCGCGGCCCTGGAGCCAGCGCAGGAGGTCCTGCGGGATGCCCTGGTCCTGCTGCTGTCGCTGCTGCGGGCTCGGCTGTGGAAGGGGGCGCTGCGGGTCGCCGGCCAGTTCCTGGCTCGGCGCGGTGAAGTCCAACACCTGCTTGCCGTTCACCGCGGTCCGGATCACCCGGGCGACCGCGTCGATCACCTTCGCCTGGACCGCCGAACCGACCAGGTCGGTCGAGTCGTCTGGGTTGGCCGCGATGCCCGCGACGGCCACCTGCGGGGTGAACCCGACGAAGGTCTCGGTGGCGTTCTGCTCGGAGCTACCGGTCTTGCCGGCGACCGGCCGGCCGACGATCCCGTCCACCGAGGTGGCGGTGCCGCCGTTGCACTGCCCGTACGCGGATTGCTGGCCGACCGGGCAGCGGGCCGCGTCGGTGGCCGCCCGGGCGATGTCGGTGTCCAGGACCTTCCGGCAGGACGGCTGGCCGACGTCGACCTTCTCGCCGTTGGCCGCGGTCACCGAGACGACCGGCAGCGGGGAGCAGTACGTCCCCTCGGCGGCCACGGTGGCGTAGGCGTTGGCCAGGTCGAGCGGGGTGGTGGCGGCGACGCCCAGGGTGAACGCGCCCCAGTTGGCCGCGTTGTCCCTGGCGAAGGCGGCGTCGGACGCGGCCCGGAAGGTGATGCCCAGCCGCTGCGCCATCTCCACCACCTTGTCCTCGCCGACCTGCTCGGCCAGCCAGACGAAGTACGTGTTCACGGAGCGGCCGAAGCCGTCCCACATCATCCGGTAGCCGTCCATCCACTGCGGGTTGGCGTTGGCCGGGCACCACTTGCCGGCGCAGTTGCCCTCCGCGTCCGAGGCGTAGCGGGTGGGCAGCTTGGCCGGCGCGTCGAAGCCGGTGGCGAGCGGCTTGCCGGCCTCCAGCGCGGCGAGCATGGTGAACAGCTTGAACGTCGACCCGGCCTGGTAGCCGTCGACGCTGGCGCCGCCGGAGATCAGCGGGTTGACGGTGTTCGGGTGGTTGGCCTGCCCGGCCGGGTTGTCGGCCAGGCTGTAGTGCCGGTTGACCGCCATGGCGAGCACCCGACCGGTGCCGGGCTCGACCGCCGCGATCGGCAGGGCGCGCTTGTTGTCGTACCCGTAGACCTTGGTGGCCTGCTGCTGCGCGGTCGCCTGGATCTTCGGGTCGAGCGTGGTGATGACGGTGTAGCCGCCGCGACGCAGCGCCTGCTCGCGCTCCTTGACGGTGTTGCCGAAGGCCGGCTGGGTCAACCACCACTGGCGCAGGTAGTCGCAGAAGAAGCCCCAGTCGTCGTGGCCCTGGGCGACCGCGGTGCAGCCGTTGGGCTGGGCGGTCGGGTGCAGGGCGAGCGGCTCCGCCTTGGCCGCGGCAGCCTGCTGCGCGGTGATCGCGTGGGTCGCCACCATCGAGTCGAGCACGTACGCCCGGCGCTGGAGCGCCTTGTCCTTGTTCCCGTCGATCGGGCTGTACTCGTCGGGCGACTGGACCAAGCCGGCGAGCAGGGCCGCCTCGCCCAAGGTCAGGTCGACGGGCGCCTTGCCGAAGTAGCGCTGGCTGGCCGCGGCGACGCCGTACGCGCCGGAGCCGAA
Organism: Micromonospora sp. NPDC007230; assembly: GCF_042869115.1. NCBI lineage: Bacteria > Bacillati > Actinomycetota > Actinomycetes > Micromonosporales > Micromonosporaceae > Micromonospora > Micromonospora sp. NPDC007230. The sequence goes on from NZ_JBIAFE010000020.1 coordinate 114,108, forward strand.
GTAGGCGATGTTGAGGTAGCGGTTGAGGATCTCGTCCTTGCTGAGGGTCTTCTCCAGCGCCGACGCGTACCGGATCTCCTGGATCTTGCGCCCGACGGTCTGCTCGGTGGCCGCCTGCCGCTCCTCGGCGGTGCGGGTGGGGTCGGTCTTGAGCACGTTGCGGACGTACTGCATGGTCAGCGTGGAGCCGCCCTGCTCGGTGCCGCCGCCCTTCACGTTGGCGACCAGGGCGCGGACCATGCCGCGCAGATCGGCGCCGCCGTGCTGATAGAAGCGGCGGTCCTCGGCGGCCACGATCGCCTGGCGCATCACCGGAGCGATCTCCGCCAGCGGCACGTCCGTCCGGTTGACGTCGTAGAACGTGGTGATCAGCGTCTTGCCGTCGTTGGCGTAGAGGTAGGAGCGCTGCGGCTGCGCGGGGGTACGCAGCGCGTCGGGCAGCTGCGCGTATGCGCCCAGCACCGACTTGGTGACCATCCCGCCGAGCAGGTTGCCGGGCAGGGCGGCGACCGCGAGGACGAGCCCGGCGAGGACGCCGGCGAGGAGCACGGTGAACAGGCGCGACAGCGGCGACCGGGGAGACGGCATGGCCACCAGGATTGCCGCAAACACCGCTATCCGACCACCCCGCCAGGCAACTGTCAGTTACCTCACGGCGACCTCCCAGCCACCCCCGGTCGCGTTGATCATGAGGTTGCCGGCGATGTCGATCTCCCTGGCCGCCGCCAACCTCATGATCGGCGGCGGGTGGGCCGGGGCGGTCAGGTGGGGAGGGGACCTTCGGGGGTGGTGGGGGTGGTGGGGTGGGTTGGGTTTGTGGGGGCGGCCACGACGCTGGCGGCGACGGCGTCGCGGGCGATGGCGGCGGGCACCAGGCGCCCGGAGCGGTAGCCGATACCGATCCCGGAGACCAGCACGAAGATCGCGCCGAACGTCTGCAACGAGCCGATCAACGCGCCGGCCAGGCCGAGCAGCGGGGCGGCGATCATCAGCATGATCCCGTCGCCGTAGGAGAACATTCCGGACCGGGCGACCGACCAGCCGGTCAGGAACCAGCCCAGGCTGTAGCAGGTGGCGCCGAACAGGACGAGGGTGCGTGCCGTGGTGCCGAAGACGGGCGCCTCCTGGGCCATCCCGGCGAAGGGCAGCATCAGCACTGTGCCGGCGATGCTCACCAGCAGCCCGGCCGCGGCGATCCGCCGGCACCGGGTGGCGGCGAGCAGGCCGGTGAGCGCCAGCAGCGCGAGCAGCCCCAGCCAGACCGCGGCCACCCAGCCGACCAGGTAGAGCGGATTGCCGTCGGCCGGGTACGGGTCGTTGCCCACCCCGCCGTCGCTGGCCATCGCCACCAGGCCGTAGAGGATCGCGTACGCGGGCAGCAGCCAGACCGCCGCGCGGGCGAACCGGCGTACCGACCAGGCCCAGCTCGCGTTGGTGGCGGGGGCGGCCGGGCCCGGCTCGGAGACGAACGGCAGCACCCCGAACCCGCCCCCGGTACGCCGGCTGCCGAGCGGTCCGGCGGGATCGTGCGCGCCGGGGAACTGGTCCTTGGAGAACAGTTCCTTGGAGAAGAGGTCCTTGGAGAACAGCCTGTTCGCCGGATCCTTCATGCCTCACCTCGTTCCGCCCGCGGGCGGCGCGGAACGCGTACGGCGCCCCGGTTCCTGGTCACCACCCGTCCTCAGACCGATCGTGGCAGGCACCGGGGCGCCGTATGAGGCTTTCTCGCTTTTGCCGTCCGGGCTCGGACAGCGGTCCGGCTCAGCCCCGTTCGCGCTGGTCCGAGGGGTCGTTGAGCAGGCTCTCCGGGGAGACCGGCTCGGGGGCCGGCAGCCCCTGCGGGCCCTTGCCACCGGTGGCCTGCGCCTCGGCGACGCGTACCTCGTCGTGGATCTCCTGCGCGGCGGTGGCAGCGGCCTGCGCGGCCTCGGCGGCCTCCCGCTCCACGTCGCCGGCGCCCCGGCTGGCCTCCGGCGACGGCACGTCGCCGACCATGTTGGCCAGGCCGCCCAGCGCGCCGCCCATCCCCTCCAGCGCCTTGGTCAGCTCGGCCGGGACGATCCAGACCTTGTTGGCCGAACCGTTGGCGATCTGCGGCAGCGCCTGCAGGTACTGGTAGGCGAGCACCTTCTGGCTCGGGTTGGCCTGGTGGATCGCGTCGAAGACGGTACGGATCGCCTTGGCCTGGCCCTCCGCCTGGAGGATCCGGGCCTGCCGGTCACCGTCGGCGCGCAGCACCGCGGCCTGCTTCTCACCCTCGGCGGTGAGGATCTGCGACTGCTTGAGACCCTCGGCGTTGAGGATCGCGGCGCGGCGGTCCCGCTCGGCACGCATCTGCTTCTCCATCGAGTCACGGATGCTCGGCGGCGGCTCGATCGCCTTGATCTCGACCCGGGTGACCTTGATGCCCCACCGGCCGGTGGTCTCGTCGAGCACGCCGGACAGGTGCCGGTTGATCTCCTCCCGGCTGGTCAGCGCCCGCTCCAGGTCCAGCGAACCGATCACGTTGCGCAGCGTGGTGACGGTGAGCTGCTCGATGGCCTGGAGGAAGTTCGAGATCTCGTAGGTGGCGCGGACCGAGTCGACCACCTTGAAGTAGAGCACGGTGTCGATCGAGACGACGAGGTTGTCCGAGGTGATCACCGGCTGCGGCGGGAAGCTGACCACCTGCTCCCGCATGTCGACCTTGGTACGCACGGCGTCGATGTACGGCACCAGCAGGTTCAGGCCCGGGTTCAAGGTCCGCTTGTACCTGCCCAGGCGTTCCACCACGTCCTGGCGCTGCTGCGGCACGATGCGCACCGCCTTGACCAACGTGACCACGACGATCACGGCAACCGCGATCAACACGATCGCTGCAAACTCCATACCGCTCACCTTTTCGCTTCGGGCAGCCCGCCCGGGGTGGAAATGTCGTCCTGCCAGACCAGGGCGATGGCGCCCCGGACCTTTATCACCTGCACCCGCTCACCAGCGGCGTAGCTACGCGTCGCGTCGTACGCCCGGGCGCTCCACAGCTCACCGTCGATCTTGACGAGACCCCGCTCGGCGTCCACCGGCTCCAGCACCAGCGCCGTGGCACCCTCGAGCGCCTCGACGCCGAACGACTGCCCGCCGCTCTCCACCGAGGGGCGGGCGTGCCGCCGGATCACCGGCCGGACCACCGCCACGCAGAGCGCGGAGACCACGGCGAAGACCAGCGCCTGGACCGCGACCGGGGCACCGAGCGCGGCAGCCCCGGCGGCGGCGAACGCCCCGGCCGCGAACATGATCAGGAACAGCGTCGTCGTGAAAATCTCGGCGACCGCCAGCAACACACCCAACACGATCCACAACACGGCGTCCACCCCACGATCGTGACACGTCCACGCACGCGGCAGCGACCCGAGATGATCTCCTAAGCTCGCTACGGCACGAGCACGACGAGGAGGACGACATGGCCCTGCTGCCGGAGACCGCCCGACAGGTGGACGCGCTGGTCGCGCGGGCCCAGGCGGAGGGGCGCGGACCGTCGCTCGCCCTCGGGGTGATCCGGGACGGCGCGCTCGCCCACCTCGCGGTCGCCGGCGAGCACCCCCGACCGGACGAGGACCTGCAGTACCGAATCGGCTCGATCAGCAAGACCATGACGGCCGTGCTGGTCATGCAGCAGCGCGACGCCGGCCGGCTGGCCCTGGACGACCCGCTGGAGCGGCACCTGCCCGGCACCCCGGTGGGCGCGCTCACCCTGCGCCAGCTGCTCGGGCACGCCAGTGGCCTGCAGCGCGAGCCGGACGGGCAGTGGTGGGAGCGGACCGCGGGCGTCGACCTGGCCACCCTGCTCGCCGGGCTGACCCCGGAGAAGATCGCCCACCCGCCGCACCGCGTCTACCACTACTCCAACCTGGCGTACGGGCTGCTCGGTGGGGTGCTGGAACGGATCACCGGGACCCCCTGGGCCGAGTTGCTCCGCGAGCGGATCCTCGAACCGCTGGGGATGCGGCGCACCACGTACCACCCGACCGAGCCGTACGCCCGGGGCTACGTGGTCCACCCCTGGCACGACACGCTGCGCGAGGAGCCCCGCACCGACACCGGCGCGATGGCCCCGGCCGGCCAGCTCTGGTCGACGGTGGCGGACCTGGGCCGGTGGGCGGCGTTCCTGGCCGACCCGGCCCCGGACGTGCTCGCGCCGGACACGCTCACCGAGATGTGCGCGCCCGTGGTGATCAGCGACCTGGACTCGTGGACCGGCGGCCACGGTCTCGGCCTGGAGCTCTACCGGGTCGGCGACCGGGTGTACGTGGGGCACGGCGGCTCGATGCCCGGGTACGTCGCCGGCCTCGCGGTGCACCGGCCCGGCCGGACCGCCGTCGTCGACTTCGCCAACGCGTACGGCCTCAGCCGGGGCCACCACGTCGTCGGCCTGGCCCGCGAGGTGCTCACCCTGGTGCTGGACGCCGAGCCGGCCCCGCCCGCCCCGTGGCGGCCGGCCGCGGCGCCCGCGGCGGGCCTGGCCGAGCTGACCGGCCGCTGGTGGTGGATGGGCCTCGAGTACGAACTGCGCCCCGACCCGGCCGGCGACCTGCTGGCCGGCCCGGTCGGGCGGCCGATCCTCCGGTTCACCCCGGAGGGCCCGGACCGCTGGCGGGGCCGCTCCGGTCCGCAGGACGGCGAGATCCTCACCGTGATCCGCGACGAGGCCGGCCGCCCGGTCGCCCTCGACCTCGCCACCTTCGTCTTCACCCGCACTCCCGACCAGCAACCCTGACCCACGACCCACCCCGCAGGCCACCCGCCGACTATCGGCACCGAACCGCGCAGCCGGCCCACGACGGGGCCGGGGCCACCGTGACCGGCGGAGGGATCAAGCCTGACCGCCCAAAGCCGGTCACGGTGGCCCCGGCCCTCAAGCGCAACCACTACGAAGGCTCGGTGACGAAATCGATCAACCGCTCCATCGCGTTGATCAACGGCGTCTCCACGTCCGCGAAGCTGTCCACCCGGGACAGGATGTGCCGCCACATGTCCGCCGGCTCGGCCACCCCGAGGGCCGCACAGACCCCCTCCTTCCAGGGCCGTCCCGGCGGCACTACCGGCCAGGCCGGGATGCCCAGCGCCGCGGGCTTCACCGCCTGCCACACGTCCACGTACGGGTGGCCGGTGACCAGCACGTGCGGCGAGGTCACCGCCGCCACGATCCGGCTCTCCTTGGAGCCCGGCACGAGGTGGTCGACGAGCACGCCGAGCCGGCGGCCCGGGCCGGGGTCGAAGGCGCGTACCTCGGCGGCCAGGGCGTCGATGCCGTCCAGGGGCTCCACCACCACGCCCTCGATCCGCAGGTCGTCGCCCCAGATCCGCTCGACCAGCGCCGCGTCGTGCACGCCCTCGACCCAGATCCGGCTGGCCTTGGCGACCTGCGCCCGCACGTTGTCGAGCGCGATCGAGCCGGAGGCGGTCCGCCGCCGGGCGGCGGGCACCGGGGCGCGTACCGGGCGGCGCAGGGTGACGGGCTGGCCGTCGAGCAGGAACGCGGCCGGGAGCAGCGGGAAGTTGCGTCGCCGGCCGTGCCGGTCCTCCAGCACCACCGCGCCGGACTCGAAGCCGACGACCGCGCCGCAGAACCCCGAGTCGGCGTCCTCGACGACCAGGTCCGGTTCGGCGTCCACCTCCGGGGTGACCTTCCGCCGCCGCCAGTCCCCCGCCAGCACGTCCTCGCCGTATCGCCCCGCCATGTCGATCACGCTAATCGGCGGCCCGGCGTGTCGCCCGCCGACGCGCCGCCACGGCCGCTGGTCGACGGCCGGCGCCGGCCAAGAACCGGGCGAAGCGGGCAGTTGGGGGCAGGTCACGCCGCCGGAGCGGCAGCCGAGACAGGGGCGGCGGGGAACACGTACCCTTTCGGCATGTCCTCCCCCGCAACGGGCGCGGCCACCCTGGCTCCGCGCCGGTCGAGCCGGTTCGTTGCCTGGGTACGCGCCTGGCGGGCCGGCCTGGTGCCGTTCGACGAGGTCGCCGAGGCGATCGCCGGAGACGAGGAGCACCTGGTCGCCGACGCCCCCGGCACCTGGACCGACGTGTCCCTGCGGGAGGCACTGCCCAGCCTGGCGAAGCTCTCCCCGGACGAGATCCGCCTGGTGCTGCCCGCCCCGGGCGACCCGCGCGGGCTGCCCGGCCCGGGCGACTTCGCCGGCGCGGCGCTGCTCGCCGGCGAGGCGGTGGTGGCCAGCGGGCTCGGGCTGGTCCCGGAGGTACGCAGCCACACCTCCGGTTCCGGGATGACCTGGGAGACGGTGCTGTGGCGGGTGTACCCGCTGCCGGCGGACGCGCCGAAGGCGTCCCTCGCGGTGCCCGGCGCGGCCGAGGCCGAGGCCGAGCTGGCGGTCGCGCTCGCCGAGACGACCGCCGCGCTCACCCGGCTGGACGTGGCCCAGTGGCGGCCCGAGCTCGCCGGCGCCCTCGCGGCGCTGCGCCGCCCCGACGGTACGACCGACCTGCCCCCCGGGTTCGACCCGCGGGCCCGCCGGCTGTTCGCCCGCGCCGCGGTGCTGGACCGGGTGCTGGCCCTGGCCGGGGAGAGCGCCCCGGGCGGAGCGGTCAACACCTACGAGGCGCAGCAGCGGGACGCCGCGCTGCGCCCGCTGACCACCGCCTGCCGCCAGGCCCTGGTGGCCGCCTGCAACGCCCCGTTGCGTCCCTGACCGCAGGCCGGATGCCCGGCGGCCCTCCGCCGTCTAGACCTCGTCGATCAGGTCGGCGATCGAGTCGACGATCCGGGACGGCCGGTACGGGTAGCGTTCCGCCTCGGCCCGGGAGCTGATCCCGGTGAGCACCAGGATCGTCTCCAGCCCCGCCTCCAGGCCGCAGAGGACGTCGGTGTCCATCCGGTCGCCGATCATCGCGGTGCTCTCCGAGTGCGCGTCGATGGTGTTCAACGCCGAGCGCATCATCATCGGGTTGGGCTTGCCCACGAAGTACGGCTCCACCCCGGTCGCCTTGGAGATCATCGCGGCCACCGAGCCGGCGGCCGGCAGCGCGCCCTCGACCGACGGGCCGGTCGCGTCCGGGTTGGTGCAGATGAACCGGGCCCCGTCGTTGATCAGCCGGATCGCCTTGGTGATCGCCTCGAAGCTGTAGGTGCGGGTCTCCCCGAGCACCACGTAGTCCGGGGCGAAGTCGCTGAGCACGTAGCCCACCGCGTGCAGGGCCGTGGTCAGCCCGGCCTCGCCGATCACGTACGCGGTGCCGCCCGGGCGCTGGTCGGCCAGGAACTGGGCGGTGGCCAGGGCGGACGACCAGATCGCCTCCTCCGGCACGTCGAGCCCCATCCGGGCCAGCCGGGCCTGCAGGTCCCGTGGGGTGTAGATCGAGTTGTTGGTCAGCACCAGGAACGGCTTGCCGGAGGCACGCAGCTTCTTGATGAACTCGGGCGCACCGGGCACCGGCTGGCCCTCGTGCACCAGCACGCCGTCCATGTCGGTGAGCCAGCTCTGCACCGGCTTGCGGTCATGCATGTGTCGTCCCAGGGGTGTCGGAGGTTGGTCGGGCTCAGGGGCGGCGGGCCGGGGGCACGCAGCACAACGCCGGGCAGGTGTCCCACATCGGCAGCTCGCCGAGGCGGCGGACGAGCCGTTCACCCTCCGGGGCGGTCCGTTCCAGCACCAGCTCGCGGACCATCGCCACGAAGCGCGGGTCGGTGCCCGGGGTGCCGGCCCGGACGAAGTCCAGGCCGAGCTGCTTGGCCGTCTCCAGCGCCTCGGTGTCCAGGTCCCAGACCACCTCCAGGTGGTCGGAGACGAACCCGATCGGGCTGACCACCACGCCGGTCACGCCCTGCTCGGCGAGGGCGGCCAGGTGGTCGTTGATGTCCGGCTCCAGCCACGGCACCTGGGGCGGCCCGGAGCGGCTCTGCCAGACCAGGTCGTACGGCAGGTCCGGCGCCGCGGCGGCGTGCACCAGCCGGGCGGTCTCCGCGAGTTGGGCGGTGTACCGGCCGCCGTGCGGGCCGGCGGTGGCGGCCGCCGAGACCGGGATGGAGTGCGCGGTGAACACCACCCGGGTGCTGTCCCGCTTGGCCGGGTCGAGCTGCGCCAGCGCCGCCCGCACCGCGTCGGCGTGCGGCTCGACGAAGCCGGGGTGGTCCCAGAACTGGCGCAGCTTCTCGATCAGCGGGGCGTCCGGGCCGACTGCGGCCCGGGCCGCGGCGATGTCCTCCTGGTACTGCCGGCACGAGGAGTAGCCGCCGTACGCGCTGGTGACGAAGGCGAGGGCCCGCTGCACGCCGTCGTCGCGCATCCGCGCCACGGTGTCGGCGAGCATCGGGTCCCAGTTGCGGTTGCCCCAGTAGACCGGCAGGTCGACGCCGCTGGCGGCGAAGTCCGCGCGGATCGCCGCGAGCAGGTCCCGGCACTGCTGGTTGATCGGGGAGACCCCGCCGAAGTGCAGGTAGTGCTCGGCGACCTCGGCGAGCCGCTCCGGCGGCACGCCCCGCCCCCGGGTGACGTTCTGCAGGAAGGGCAGCACGTCCTCGGGCCGCTCGGGGCCGCCGAAGGAGACCAGCACCAACGCGTCGTACGCCATGGGCTCATTCTCTCCCGCCCAGGATGACGGGGATGCGACGCCCCCGGGGTGCGGATGTGGAGAGGGGCCCCTTGCTGCGCCGGAGGCGTCAGCAAGGGGCCCCTCTCGGCGGCTCAGGAGCCGATCGCGTGGTAGCCGCCGTCGACGTGGACGATCTCGCCGGTGGTGGCCGGGAACCAGTCCGACAGCAGCGCCAGGCAGGCCCGGGCGGCCGGCTCCTGGTCGGTGAGGTTCCAGCCCAGCGGCGCGCGCTCGGCCCAGGCGTCCTCGAACTGCTCGAAGCCGGGGATGGACTTGGCGGCGATGGTGCGCAGCGGGCCGGCTGCGACCAGGTTGCTGCGGATGCCCCGGTTGCCCAGGTGCAGCGCCAGGTAGCGGGAGGCGGACTCGAGCCCGGCCTTGGCCACGCCCATCCAGTCGTACACCGGCCAGGCCTTGGTGGCGTCGAAGGTGAGGCCGACCACCGCGCCGCCCGCCGACATCAGCGGCAGCGCCGCCATGGCGAGGGACTTGTACGAGTAGGTCGAGACGTGCACCGCGGTGGCCACGTCCTCCCACGGCGCGTCGAGGAAACCACCGCCGAGGCAGCTCTGCGGGGCGAAGCCGATCGAGTGCACCACCCCGTCCAGGCCGTCGACGTGCTCGCGCACCTGGTCCGCGAGGCCGGCCAGGTGCTCGGCGTTGGTCACGTCCAGCTCGATCACCGGGGCCGGTTCGGGCAGCCGCTTGGCGATCCGCTCGACCAGGGAGAGCCGGCCGTAGCCGGTGAGCACGACCTGGGCGCCGTTCTCCTGGGCGAGCTTCGCCACCGAGAAGGCGATCGAGGCGTCGGTGATGACGCCGGTGACCAGCAGCCGCTTACCGGCCAGAAGTCCGGACATTGATTTCCTCCGTGCTCTGCTCAGTGACCCATGCCCAGGCCGCCGTCGATTGGGATGACGGCGCCGGAGATGTACCCGGCCGCGTCCGAGGCGAGCCAGGTGACCACGCCGGCGACCTCGTCCGGCTCGGCGAAGCGGCCGGCCGGGATGGCCTTGCGGTACTCGGTGCGCCGCTCCTCGGGCAGCGCCGCGGTCATGTCGGTGTCGATGAAGCCGGGCGCCACCACGTTCGCGGTGATGTTGCGGCTGCCCAGCTCGCGGGTGATCGAGCGGGCCACGCCGACCAGGCCGGCCTTGCTGGCCGCGTAGTTGACCTGCCCGACACCGCCGTACAGGCCGACCACGGAGGAGATGAAGATCATCCGGCCCCACTTGGCCCGGAGCATCTTCGTCGAGGCCCGCTTGGCGCAGCGGAACGCACCGGTCAGGTTGGTGTCGAGCACCCGGGTGAACTGCTCCTCGGACATCCGCATGATCAGCGTGTCGTCGGTGATCCCGGCGTTGGCGACCAGCACCTCGACCGGACCGAGCTCGGCCTCGACGGCGGCGAATGCGGCGTCCACCGACTCGGCGTCGGTGACGTCGCACTTCACGCCGAACAGGCCCGCCGGGGCGTCCCCGCTGCGGTGGGTCACCGCCACCCGGTCGCCCTGCTTGGCGAAGGCCTGCGCGATAGCCAGGCCGATCCCCCGGTTTCCGCCGGTCACCAGCACGGTACGGGCCACCGTTCCCCCTCTGCTCAACTGATCTCTCAACCGCTGGCGAGCCTAGGGGTTACCGGCAGGTAAGCGCTAACGCGGCCAGGTCACACCGGGGTACGACGCGGCGGCTCACCCCCTGGTGGGACGACGGTGACCGGGGCTGCCCGTACGCTGCCGCTGATGGAGAAGCACCCTGTCCGGGCCGCCTGGCAGGCGCTGCGGCGGACCGTCGCGGGACCGGACTTCCCGCCCGCCCGGCCGCCGCTGGAGCGCTGGCCCCGGCTGTCCCGGTACGCGCGCCCCGTCGGCCTGCTCGCGGTGGTGGTCCTGTTCGCCGCCACGCTGGCCGAGGAGACCGGCCGGCACCTGCCCGGGGTGGTGGCGATCCTGTTCGCGGGGCTGACCGTCGCCCCGCTGCTCGCGTTGCCCCGGCGTCCGCTGTTCGCCTGGCGGCTCACCATCGTGGCGCTGCTCACCTGCACGTTCAACGCGCCGCCGGGCCAGGCCTGGCCGTGGAACCCGGTCCTGGTGCTCGGGTCGCTGCTCGTGCTGGCGGTGGTGGCGGCCCGGGTCGACCGGCCGGTGCTGCTCTGGGTCGGCGTAATCACGATGGTGCCGGTGGTTACGCTGGTCGGCTCCAACAACTGGGCTGGCGTACTGCTGCTGGTCCTGACCCTGCTGGTGCTCGGCCACCTCGTCCGCGGCAACCGGCTGTCCCGCCGAGCCCTCGCCGCGCAGACCGAGCTCAGCGAACGGGAGCAGGAGCGCCGGGCGGTGCTGGAGGAGCGCACCAGGATCGCCCGCGAGCTGCACGACGTGGTGGCCCACCACATGTCGATGATCGCCGTGCAGGCGGAGACCGCGCCCTACCGCCTCGGCGACCTGCCGGAGCCGGCCCGGGCCGAGTTCGCCGCCGTCGCCGGGTCGGCCCGGGAGGCGCTCACCGACATGCGCCGGCTGCTGGGGGTGCTGCGCAGCGAGGCGGCGGGCCCGGAGACCACGCCCCAGCCTGACCTGGCGGACCTGCCGGCCATGGTGGAGGCCGCCCGGCGGGCCGGCCTCGCGGTCACCCTGGACGCCCCCGCGCCGGCCGCCGGGACGCCCACGCCGGTCGGGCTGGCCGCGTACCGCATCGTGCAGGAGGGGCTGGCGAACGCCGCCCGGCACGCGGCCGGCGCCGCGGTGCGGGTCACCGTCCGCCCCGGTCCCCGCGCCCTGGCGGTACGCGTCGAGAACACCGCCGGCACGGGCGCGCCGACCCGGGTCGAGCGGGGCGCCGGGCACGGGCTGACCGGGATGCGGGAACGGGCCCTCGCGCTGGGCGGTACGTTCGCCGCCGGACCGGTCGACGGCGGCGGCTACGCCGTGGCCGCGGAGCTGCCCTACGACGGGGAGGACGGTGCCGGATGATCCGGGTGCTGATCGCGGACGACCAGGCGATGGTCCGGCAGGGCTTCGGCGCGCTGCTGGCCGCCCAGCCGGACCTGCTCGTCGTCGGCGACGCCGCGGACGGCGCGGCGGCCGTCGAGGCGTCCCGCCGGCTCGACCCGGACGTGGTGCTGATGGACGTGCGGATGCCGGTGCTGGACGGGCTCGCCGCCACCCGCCAACTCCTCGGCGACCGCCGGACCGATCGCCCCCGGGTGCTCATCCTGACCACCTTCGACCTGGACGACTACGTCTACGAGGCGCTGCGCGCCGGGGCGAGCGGCTTCCTGCTCAAGGACGCCCCCGCCGCCGACCTGGTGCACGCCGTCCGGGTGGTGGCGGCCGGCGACGCGCTGCTCGCCCCGTCGGTGACCCGCCGGCTGATCGCCGACTTCGCCGCCCGCCCCGGCCGGCGCCGGCCCCGCCCCACCGACCTGGCCGCGCTGACCCCCCGGGAGACCGACGTGCTCCGGCTGATCGCCCGGGGCCGCTCCAACACGGAGATCGCCGCGGACCTGGTGGTCGCCGAGCAGACCGTGAAGACCCACGTCGGGCGGATCCTGGCGAAGCTCCAGCTCCGCGACCGCGCCCAGGCCGTGGTCCTCGCCTACGAGACGGGTCTGGTGGCCGCCGGCGAATAGCTCCCGGGTAGCACGCCGGGAACCAGCCCACGGGGTGACGATCTCCGCCCCGTCCGCACCGCACGCTTCCGCCGGACCACTTCCGGAGGGAGCACCACGATGCACTGGACCCGACCCGCCCGGGTGGCGGCGACCGCGCTGCTCGGCCTCGGCCTGCTGGCACCGGGCCGCCCCGGCCCGACCGCACCCGCGGCGTACGTCGAGGCGTACCCGACGGTGGCCGCGCAGTTGCGCGCGGGCGGCCCGCCGTACGACCGGTGGGCCGCGGACGGCCGGCGGTTCCTGGTCTTCGATTCCCGCGGCGACGGCCTCGCCGTGGAGGTGCTGGGCGACCTGGCCACCGCCGACCGGATCGCGGTGCTGGTGCCCGGGGTGGGCAGCACGCTGCGGGACTTCGACCGCGGGCTCGGCGGGGTGGCCCGGCGCGCCCCGGCCCGGCAGGCCCGCGACCTGTACCGGGAGCTGCGGGCGGACGACCCGCCGGCCCGGGTCGCGGTGCTGGCCTGGCTGGGCTACGACGCGCCGGACGGCATTCTCACCGCGGCCGGGACCGCCAGCGCCGACCGCGGCGCGGCGGCGCTGCTCGGTACGCTGCGGACCCTGGCCGCCCGCCGGCCGGACGCGGCGATCACCCTGATCGGGCACAGTTACGGGTCGCTGGTGATCGGGCGGGCCGCGCGGCGCGCCCCGGCGCAGGTCACCGACCTGGTGACGCTCGGCGGGATCGGCACCGGCGTGGACCGGGCGGGCCGGCTCGGTGGCGTTCGGGTGTGGGCGGCCGAGGCGCCGACCGACTGGATCGGCCGGGTGCCGCAGGTACGGCTGCCCGGCCTGGGGCACGGCCTCCGGCCCGGTGACCCTGCCTTCGGCGCCCGGCCGCTGCCGGTCGACGGCGTCGCCGGGCACGACGGCTACCTGGTGCCCGGCACGGCGACGCTGCCGGCGGTCGCCGCGGTGGTGCTGGGTGGCGAGGTCCGGGCGGGGGTCGCGCGATGAGGGACCGTGTCGTGGACGCGCTGCGGGCGTACGCCATCGGCGCGGTGGTGCTGGGGCACTGGCTGGTCACCGCCCTGGTGCTGGCGCCCGACGGGACGGTGCACCAGGCCAGCCCGCTGGCCACCATGCCGGCGCTGGCCCCGGCCAGCTGGCTGTTCCAGACGCTGGGCCTGTTCTTCTTCGCCGCCGGTCACGCCGCCGGCCGCTCGCTGGCCGGCTCGCCCGCCAGCCCCGCGCGATGGCTGCTCCGCCGGCTTGGCCGCCTGGTCCGGCCCGCCCTGGCCCTGCTCGGCGTGGGCGCGGCCGGGCTGCTGGTCGCGATCGTGTTGGGCACCCCGGACGACGTCCTCAGCGTCGCGGTGACGCTGACCGCCAGTCCACTGTGGTTCCTGCTCCCCCTGGCCGCCCTCTCGGCGCTCACCGCGCCGCTGGCCGCCGCCGTACGGCGGTGGGGACCGGTGCGCTGCGCGGTGCCCGCCGTGGCCGTGGTCGCCGGCGCGGATCTCGCCGTACGCCTGCCGGCGGCGCGCCCCTGGCTGCTGCCGGTCGCCGTGCTCGCCGCGTGGTCGGTGCCCTACCTGCTCGGGCTGGCACACGCCGAGGGGCGGCTCGCGGGGCGCCGCGCGGCCGGGACGCTGGTCGTCGTCGGGGCCGTCGCGCTGGCCGCGCTGCTCGCCCTCGGCTATCCGGTCAGTGCGGTCGGGGTGCCCGGCGCCGGCCGGTCGAACCTGAGCCCGCCCTCGCTGCTCGCAGTCGCCCTGGCCGCGGCGCAGGTCGGCGCCGGGCTGCTGGCCCGACCGGCGCTGCGCCGGCTGCTCGACCGGCCCGCGCCGGCGCGCCTGGTCCGCGGGGTGAACCGGTACGCCATGCGCGTCTACCTCTGCCACCAGCCGGTCCTGGTCGGGGTCAGCGTGCTGGCCGCCCGGTTCGCCGGTCCGCTGCCCGGGCTGCACACCCCGCCCGACGGTGCCGGCTGGCTGGCCGCACGGCTGTGCTGGCTGCCGCTGCTCGCGCTGGTCCTGGCGGTGCTGGTGCGCTCCGGCCGAGGACACATTCGTCGGCCCGCGTCGGCGCTCGTCGACCGGGCGGCGTGGGCGGACCGGTCGGCGCGGGCGGACCGGTCGGCCGAGTGCGGGGCGCTGGGCCGTCGGGTGTACGATGATCCTCGTTTGCGGGCGGGATCGCCCGTGACCTTCGTGCCCCGCCGACCGGAGGAGGTGATCGCTGTGCGAGATGGCGATCCTTCCAGTCGTGGCCGGGCCGACCGTCAGCCCCGCTGAGCCGCGACTCAGTCGGCGTAGCTGACCCGCTTCCCGCCCCGGTGCACCGCCCGTCTCCTCGGCCGTCAGCCGGGGTGATCCTGCCGCGTGGCCCGTCGGGCCCGCCGGTGGCGGAGCAACCCGGTCACGACTTCGTGTGCGTACGTCCTGAGCCACTCCTGCGGTCCGGACCCTCCCGCCCGGACCGTCCCGTCGCCACGGAGCAGTCCAATGAGCCGTTACGTCGCCCCGCTGGGCTTCACCCTCGCCGCCGTCTGGGTGGCCGTCCTCTTCGTCCTGGCCGGCGGTCGCTGACCGCGCCGGCCGGGGCGCATCCCGGCCGGCCACCGCTGCCGCCCCGCCGGCCGTCGCTGTCGTCCCGCCGGCCACCGCTGCCGTCCCGCCGGCCGTCGCGCCTCAGATCAGGCGGGACGACCAGAGCAGGCTCAGCGCACCCGCGCAGAGGGCGAGGAGCAATGCGATCCCCGCGTACCACTGGGTGATCTCCCGCGGCTCGGTGCGGAACCCGATCGAGCTGCCCATGTCCTGGTAGACCTGCTTCAACTCGCTCACCGAGGCGGCCTCGTAGAAGTAGCCCTGGGTGGTCTCCGCGAGCTGCGACAGCGCCGCCCGGTCCACCGGCACCCGCTGCAGCTGGCCACCGATGTCCACCTGGCCCGAGTCGGTGCCGAACGCGATGGTGGAGACCGGCACGTTGGCCGCCTGCGCCGCCGCAGCCGCCTCCTCCACCGACCGGCCCGAGGTGCGGTAACCGTCGGAGAGCAGCACGATCCGGGCCGGCGGGATGCCGGCCGCGCCGTCGGCGGGCACCGAGCGGATCGCCTCCAGGCAGGTGAAGACGGCCTCGCCGGTGGCGGTCGCCTCGGCCAGCACCAGCCCGTCGATGGCGGTGGTCACCGCGGCCCGGTCCTTGGTCGGCGGGACCAGCACGTTCGCCGACTTGGCGAAGGAGACCAGTCCGAGGTTGTAGCTCTCCGGCAGCTCCCCGACGAACTGCTTGGCCGCCTCCTGGGCGGCCTCCAGCCGGTTCGGGGCGACGTCGTCGGCCTGCATGGACAGCGACACGTCGATGGCCAGCATCACGGTGGCCCGCTCCAGCGGCTCCTTCGTGTCGATGGCCGGCCGGGCCAGCGCGGTGGACAGCACCAGCAAGCAGAGCAGGAAGGCGGTGGCCGCCACGTGCCGCCGCCAGCCCAGCCCCTTGGGCGCGAGGGTACGCAGCAGGTCGACGTTGGTGAACCGCATCGCGTACGCCCGGCGGTGCAGCTGCCGCCAGACGTACGCCGCGGCCAGGGCGAGCACCGGCAGCACGGCCAGCAGCCACCACGGTTGCAGAAAACGGATCATCGGGTCGTCCCTCGGGTCCGGGCGTGCCGCTGGGCGGCCACGAACCGCACCATGTCCAGCAGCCAGTCTCGGTCGGTACGCAGTCGCAGGTGGGCCGCGCCGGCGGCGCGCAGCTCGGTGGCGACGGCCCCGCGCTGGGCGGCCGCCGCGTCGGCGTACCGGCGGCGCAGGCCCGGGTCGGCGGTCTGCACCTCGTGCAACTCCCCCGTCTCCGGGTCGACCACCGGCAGCACCCCCACGTCGGGCAGCTCCAGCTCGCGCGGGTCGACCACCTCGATCGCCAGCACGTCGTGCCGGACCCGCAGCTTACGGAGCGGCCGGCCCCACTGCTGCGGCGGTGCGAGGAAGTCGGAGATGACCACCGCCACACCCCGCCGCCGGGGCGGCCGGTTGAGCATGTCGACCAGCGCGCCGAGGTCGCTGCGCCCCGGCCGGATCTCCGTCCCGGCGATGGCCCGGAGCAGCCCCTGCGCCTCCTTGCGGCCGGCCCGGGCGGGCAGCCGCCGCAGGGTGCCGGGTCCGGTGGCCGGCGGACCGCTCCGCCACCGGCCGGTCTGCGCGGGCAGTGCGGCCCCGGTGCCGACCACCGCACCGATCCGGTTGCCGCCACGGACGGTCAGGTGGACCAGGGCGGCCGCGGCGGCCACCACCACGTCCCGCTTGAGCCACTGCCCCGTGCCGAAGTCCAGGCTGGCCGAGAGGTCCACTGCCAGCCAGGTCTCCAGCTCCCGGTCGGCCACCGTACGCCGGACGTGCGGCGTCGTGGTCCGCGCGGTGACCGGCCAGTCCATCCGGCGTACATCGTCGCCGGGACGGTACTCGCGGGACTCCCCCGCCTCGCTGCCCGGTCCGGGCAGCAGGCCGGCGTAGTCGCCCTGGAGCAGCCCGTCGAGCTTGCGGGTGACCATCAGCTGCAGCCGGGCGAGGACGGCGCCGGAGCGGTCGCCGGTGGCCGGCAGCCGGGTGGGTGGCGTCACGGCCGCTGCCCGGGCCAGCCGGCGCCGGGCGGCGCGGCTGGTGGCGGCGTGGCCTGCTGCCGGGGCGCGACCGACGGCAGCGGGATGGTCGACATCACCCGGTGCACGATGTGGTCGGCGGGCACGTCGTCGGCGAGCGCGTCGTAGCTGAGCACCAGCCGGTGACGCAGGATGTCCGGGGCGATGTCCTGCACGTCCTGCGGCAGCGCGTAGTCCCGGCCGCGCAGCAGGGCCAGCGCCCGGGTGGCCCGGACCAGGCCGAGCGAGGCGCGCGGGCTGGCGCCGTACTGGATGAGCTGCGCCACGTCCGGCATGCCGTGCTCGGCGGGGGCGCGGGTGGCGAGCACCAGCCGGACCGCGTAGTCGACCAGCGCGTTGTGCACGAAGACCTGGTCGGCCTTGTGCTGGAGGGCGATCAGGTCCGGGGTGTCGAAGACCCGGGCCGGCTCGGGCGGGGCCACCCCCATCCGGTAGACGATCTCCCGCTCCTCGGCGTCGGTCGGATAGCCGACCACGATCTTCATGAGGAAGCGGTCCCGTTGCGCCTCCGGCAGCGGGTAGACACCCTCCTGCTCGATCGGGTTCTGGGTCGCCATCACCAGGAACGGGTCGGGTACCCGGTGGGTCTCGCCGCCGATGGACACCTGGCGCTCGCTCATCACCTCCAGCAGCGCCGACTGGACCTTCGCCGGGGCTCGGTTGATCTCGTCGGCGAGCAGGAAGTTCACGAAGACCGGACCCAGTTCGACGTCGAACTTCTCGCTCGACTGCCGGTAGATCCGGGTGCCCATGATGTCGGCCGGCACCAGGTCCGGGGTGAACTGCACCCGGGCGAACGACCCGCCGACCACCTTGGCCAGGGTCTCCACGGCGAGGGTCTTGGCCACGCCGGGCACCCCCTCCAGCAGGCAATGCCCCCGGGCGAGCAGCGCCACGAACATCCGCTCGACCATCCGGTCCTGGCCGACGATCACCCGCTTGATCTCGAACAGCGCCCGCTCCAGCAGGGTGGCGTCCTGGGCCGGGGTGGTGCTCGCCGGCGGCGGCGCGCCCGGCACGGCCTCGGTCGGAATCGGGGCGTCGGGCGTGGTCGGCTGGGCCACCGGTCCTCCACAGCTTGATCGTCGTCGCGGTGTAGTGCGTATCAAGACTGTCATGCCCGGCTGAGAGCCGAGGGTGGGAGAGGGACGATTTTCGCCGCGCCGTCCCTCCGCACGGAAAACGCTGAACACGGGTGGACAACAAGGGGTCCAGCGTGTGTACGATTCACCCCGTCGCCGGGCGGCTCCCCCCGTGGCCGCCCGGCGCTAAGCTTCCCGGGCGTGCGGGCCTAGACTCGCCCCGGTGACCACTCCCACTCCCGCCGACGAGGCGCCGATCTGCTCGGCGCGGGGGTGTCGCGCCCTCGCCGTCTGGGCCCTGCGCTGGAACAATCCGCGCCTGCACGACGCCGACCGGCGCAAGACCTGGCTGGCCTGTCCCGACCACCGGGAGTCCCTCGGGGCGTTCCTCGACGCGCGCGGCTTCCTGCGCGAGGTGGTGCCGGTCCCGCAATCGCCTACGCTCGAACCGTGAGCGAGCGAACCATTCAGCTCAGCAGCGTGGCGCCCCGCCGCCGTCGAGCGAAGCGAGGCGGCGTGAGCGAGCGCAGCGGATCACCGCGGTGAACGGTGACGACCTCGCCGGCCGCCAGCCGGCCCCGCCCGGCCCGCTGGAGCCCTGGCCGGACACGGTCCGGTGGCAGCCGATCTCCCGCGACCTGATCTGGGTGGAGCTGATCCGGCTCGGCATCGGGTTCGCCGTGGCGCTGGTGGTGCTCGGCGTGGCCTGGGCGGTCACCGGCCACTGGCTGCCCGTCGCCGCCCTGGGCGTCGCGGTCCTGCTGACCGCCTGGCGGACGGTCACCATCGTCCGGGCGGTGCACGCCTGGGGGTACGCCGAGCGCGAGAACGACCTGCTGGTCCGGCACGGGCTGCTGGTCCGGCGGCTGTCCATCGTGCCGTACTCCCGGATGCAGTTCGTCGACGTGACCGCGGGCCCGCTGGAGCGGGCGTTCGACCTGGCCACGGTGCAACTGCACACGGCCGCGGCGGCGAGCGACGCCCGGGTGCCCGGCCTGCGGCCGGCGGAGGCGTCCCGGCTGCGGGACCGGCTGACCGCGCTGGGCGAGGACCGAGCGGAGGGGCTGTGAGCCACGGCCCGGCCGCACCCGAGCCTGACCCGCCCCCGGCCGACCCCGAGCCCGGCACTGCGCCCCCCGGCCCGGAGACCGGCACCCCGCCATCGCACCGGGCCGCCGGAGACGACCGACCCGCTGCCCCAGCACCGTCACCCTTCCCCCCGGCATACGGACAGCCCGCGCCGCCGCCACCCGGCTACGGGCAGCCCGGCTACGGCCCACCCGGCTACGGGCAGCCCGGGCCGTCGGTGGCCGGTTGGCCGGGCCCGGCCGGACCCGGCCCGTGGCCGCCGCCCGGACCCGGTCCCGGCTGGCCGGGCGGCCCCACGTCGCCGGCACCGGGGGGCGCGGAGCCGCGGCAGCGGCTGCACCCGCTGAGCCCGGTGCTGCACGGCGCGAAGTCCCTGGTCGTGGTCATCGCCGGGCTCTCCTGGTCGACGCTGTCCCGGGTCGGCTTCGGCTGGTTCGCCGTGCTGGTGACGATCTTCGCCGCCGGCGCCACCGTGCTGGCCGTGGTCAGTTGGTGGAACACCGGCTACCACGTGGTGGGCCGCGAGCTGCGGGTGCACGAGGGCCTGATCTGGCGGCGTACCCGGGCGATCCCGTTGGAACGGTTGCAGGCCGTCGAGGTGGTCCGGCCGCTGCTGGCGCAGCTCACCGGGCTGGCCGAGCTGCGGCTGGAGGTGGTCGGCGGGGGCAAGACCGAGGCGCCGCTGGCGTACCTGGGGGTCGCCGAGGCGGTCGCGCTGCGGCAGCGGCTGCTCGCCGTCGCCGGCCGCGCGCCCGAGGTCGTCCCGCCGGCGGCCGGCGCGCCGCCACCACCGGCCCCGGCCGGCCGGCGGCTGCACGCCGTACGCAACCAGGACCTGCTGGTCAGCCAGCTGCTCACCCCACAGGCGTTTCTGCTCCCGTTCGGCGTGGCGTTCGTGGTGGCGCAGTTCCTGTCCGAGGGGTCGTGGTCGTTCATCGCGGTGGCCAGCACGATCACCGCGATGGCGGGTGTGGTGTTGCAACCGGTGCGCCGGGTGCTCGACGACTGGTCGTTCCGGCTCGACCGGGACGACGACACGCTGCGCGTCCACAACGGCCTGCTGGAGACGCGGGTGCAGACCGTCCCGCTGCACCGGGTGCAGACCGTCCGGGTGACCTGGCCGCTGCTCTGGCGGATGAAGGGCTGGCTGCGGCTGCGGCTGGAGGTGGCCGGCTACTCGGCCGCCGAGCCGGACGACCGGAACCGGCCGGACCGGCTGCTGCCGGTCGGCGACGCGCGAACCGGGGAACTGATCGTCGCCGAGGTGCTGTCCGGCGTACGGCTGGGCGCCTTGCCGTCGGCGCCGCCGCCACGGCGGGCGCGCTGGCTGCGCCCGCTGACCCGCACGGCGGTCGGCGCCGGCCTCGACGAGCGGGTGTTCGTGGCCCGCTCCGGGCTGCTCACCCGCCAGTTGACGCTGGTGCCGTACGCCCGGATCCAGAGCGTGCGGGTGACCCAGGGGCCGGCGCAGCGGCGGCTGCGGCTGGCCACCGTGCACGCCGACACCGCCGGCGGGTCGGGCGCGGCCGCGCCCGACCGCGACCTGGCCGAGGCGTGGGACCTGGCGGCCGAGCTGACCGCGCGGGCGCACGCGGCCCGGCACGCCGACCGCAGCCGGCGCCACTGATCAAGATCAGCCCCTGGCCGGCACGCGTCAGCCCCTGGCCGGCACGCGTCAGCCCTCGGCCGGCACGCGTCAGCCCTCGGCCGGCACGCGTCAGCCCTCGGCCGGCACCGGGTCGGCGACCGCCGGCTCGACGTCGCCCGGGGCGGCGTCGACCGGGGCGGCCGGGGCCGGCACGGTCGGCTGCGGACCCGCGGCGGGTGCCGCCGCCCGCCGCGCCCGGCGGGCCGCCCACCAGCGCTCGGCCAGGCCGACCACCAGGAAGGTCAGCCCGACGTACGCCCAGCCGACCAGCACGTCGATCACGTAGTGCTCGCCGCTGTAGACCAGGGTGAAGGTCATCGCCAGCGGGTACGCGAGCAGCAGCGGCCACCAGCGCTTCCGCACCGAGCCCAGGAAGAACAGCACCACGAAGAGGGCGAACGCGGTGTGCAGCGAGGGCATGGCGGCCACCGGGTTGGAGGCGATCTGCCCGGCGTTGAGCAGATTGCCCGCGCCGTGCATGCCGATCTCCTTCCAGCCCCGGGTGGAGATCCGGGCGACCTCGGTGAGCAGGCCGTTCTGCGCGGCCCACCACGGCGGGGCGGCCGGGTAGAGGAAGTAGGTGGCCAGCCCGGCCGCGCAGAGGAAACCCCAGCGCCGCATGTACGCCGCCCAGCGCGAGCGGTCGCGCATCCAGAGCACCGCGGCGGCGGCGAACGTCGCCACGAAGTGCGAGAAGTAGACCCAGCTGACCGCCACGTCCCACCAGTGCACCTCGGGCCGGTAGAGGTGTTGCTGGAGCCAGACGGTGGGCACCTCGCCGCCGGTGGCCCAGCCGAGCATGAACCGGTCGGCGACGATCAACTCCATGGCGTGCGGGGTCGCGCCGTTGTCGGCGAAGCCCCGGGAGAGGTTGTACACGGCCAGCAGCAGCACCACCGGGATCCAGTCCCGCGCGAAGCGCAGGTGGCTGCGCCACGGCCGGGCGGAGTGCCAGGCGATGGTGCCCGCCCAGATCCAGAGGAAGGCGTACGCGGGATCGGTGGGCAGGCCGATGGCGAGCCAGGCGGCCACGAAGGCGACCCCCCAGATCGTCATCGCCACCACCCGACGGCGTCCGCCGTCGGGCGAGGAGGTGGTGCCGGTCCGGGCGGGGGGCTGGGGGTCTGTCACGACGGCCATCGCGGTCAAGGTTAACGGCGGGCTACGGATCGACTGACGCCGACCACCCACCGGTCGACGCACCGACGACGGGGACACCGGGCGTCCCGGCCCCGGCTCGTCTAGGCTCGGGGCATGCAGGAGCAGCCGGAGACGCCCTTCGCGCCGGGCCTGGCCGCCCGGGTCGAGCTGACCGTCACGGACGCCGACACCGCGCAGGCGGTGGGCTCGGGTGACGTCCCGGTGCTCGGCACGCCGAGGGTGCTCGCCCTCGTCGAGGCGGCGAGCGTGGCGGCCACCGCGACCCGGATGCCGACCGGGCGGACCACGGTCGGGCTCCGCGTCGAACTGGACCACCGGGCACCGACCCCGGTCGGGCGGACGGTGATCGCCTGGGCCCGGCTGGCCAAGGTCGACGGCCGGCGCCTGCTGTTCGAGGTGACCGTCGCCGACGGCGACGAGATCGTGGCCGACGGGCGGGTCGAGCGGATGCTGGTCGATCGGCAGCGCTTCCTGGAGCGCGCCTCGCAGGCGTCATGACCGTCCGGTTCGTCGAGGTCGCCGACGGCGTCCACCTGCTGCGTGAGCCGCTGCTGCAGGTCAACGTGACGCTGGTGGTGGGCGACGGCGCGGCGCTGCTGGTGGACACCCTCTCCACCGTCGGGCAGGCCCGAGAGCTGGCCGAGGCGGCCCGGGCGGTCACCCCGCACCCGTGGACCGTCGTCAACACCCACCACCATTTCGACCACTGCTTCGGCAACGCCACCCTGGCCGCCGACCCGCCCCGCCCGGTGTACGCGCACGAGCTGGCCGCCGCCGCGCTGCGCGACCGCCCCGACGAGCTGCGCCGGGCGGCGTACGAGGAGATGCGCGACGAGCAGCCGGCGCTCGCCGCCGAGCTGGCCGGGACCGAGCTGCTGGCCCCGACGCACCCGGTCCTCACCGAGACCGTGCTCGACGTCGGCGGCCGGCGGGTGGTGCTGCGCCACCCGGGCCACGGGCACACCGACGCCGATCTGGTGGTGCACGTGCCGGACGCGGACGTGCTGGTCGCCGGCGACCTGGTGGAGCAGAGCGGCCCGCCGGCCTTCGAGGAGTCGTACCCGCTGCAGTGGCCGGACGCGGTGGCCGAGCTGCTGCGGATGACCACCCCCGACACGATCGTGGTGCCCGGGCACGGCACGCCGGTCGACCCGGAGTTCGTCCGGGCCCAGCACGCCCAGTTGGTCCAGCAGGCCTGGCTGATCCGGGCCGGCCACACCGGCAACGCGCCGCCCGAACGGGTGGCCGCGGAGTCGCCCTTCGGCGCGCGTCCCGGTCTGATCGCCGCCCGCCGCGGCTACGCCGAACTCGACGGCACCGCCTGACCCGGCGACGGGTCAGGCGGGGAAGCGGGCGAGCACGGCGTCGCGGGCGGGCATGGCGACGGCGCCACCGGGAGACTCGCAGACCAGCCCGGCGACGCGCAGGGCGAAGGCGACCCGCTCCCGCCAGCCGACCGGGTCCACCGGCTCGCCGGCGGCGAGCAACTCGGCGATGAGCGCGCCCATCACCGAGTCCCCGGCACCGGTCGCGTCCACCGCCCGGACCTTCGGGGCGGGGATGCGTACCACGTCGTCGCCGGCGGCGACCAGGGCACCGTCCGCGCCCAGGGTGACCACCACGGTGGCCGCCCCCAACTCCCGCAGGTACGCGGCGACTCCCTCCACCGGCTCGTGGGGGTAGAGCAGGGCGCCGTCGGCGCTGCTCAGCTTCACCAGGTGCGCGCTCGCGGCGAACTCGGCGACCACCTCGCGCAGCCCGTCCAGCGCGCCGTGGCCGTCCAGCAGCCGGGGACGGACGTTCGGGTCGAACACCCGCAGCGCCCCGGCGATCGCCCAGGCGCGCCGGGCGGCGGCCAGCACCGGCGGGTGCAGCAGCACGATCGAGCCGCAGTAGAGCACGTCGGCGCCCTCGACCAGGGCCACGTCCAGGTCGTCGGGGGTGAGCAGGGCGTACGAGCGGGGCTCCCCGTAGAAACGGAAGTCCGGTTCCGAACCGGCGAAGGTGGCCACCGCCAGCGCCGTCGGCGCCGGTACGGTGACCGCCCCGGCCAGCCCGACGCCGGCCGCGCCCAGGAAGGCGCGGATCCGCTCCGCGAGCGCGTCGTCGCCGAACGACCCGACGAACTCGACGTCACCGCCGAGCCGGGCCACCGCCACGGCCACGTTGAGCGGCCCGCCGCCGATCGCCTGCCGGTAGCCGGGTTCGCCGTCGTACCTGGTCTCGAGCAGGTCGACCAGCGCCTCGCCGAGCACCACCGCGTAGCCCATCCTGGCTCCTTCCAAACCGTCGTACCCCGATCCTGGCGCATCGCCCGGGCGCGGCGCGCGGGGACGACACCGAGACCGTACCGGCGGCGACCGATCGCATCGAGATTCGACTATTGCCTGCGGCACCCGGACGTGATGGGATTGCGCCTGCCGGAGTGGCGCGGGGGCTGCCGCGCCGCCGGCCGCCGGGTCGAGCCGACGCGAGGGCACACCGGTCCGTGGCACGGACCGCAGGCGGTGTACGCCTCCCGACGGCCCCGGCCGCACTCCGACCGCCGGGCGTGGCACCGCGATCGTCACATCCGCTCGTCGCAGCGGGGCGGACCGGTGCGGGTCCCGCCCCGCGAGTCAGGAGAACCCGTGCACCGATCCCGTACGGCCGCGCTGCTCACCGCGGCCGCCACCCTGGCCCTGGGCGCCTTCGCCCTGGCCACCGGTTCCGACCCGGCCGCCGCGCACGGCGCGGCGATGACCCCGGGCGCCCGGACCTACCTGTGCTGGAAGGACGGCCTCACCCAGACCGGTGAGATCAGGCCCAACAACCCCGCCTGCGGGGCCGCGGTCGCCGAGAACGGGGCGAACTCGCTCTACAACTGGTTCAGCGTGCTGCGCTCCGACGCCGGCGGCCGGACCGTCGGCTTCATCCCCGACGGCAGGCTGTGCAGCGGCGGCAACCCCAACTTCAGCGGCTACGACCAGGCGCGCAACGACTGGCCGATCACCCACCTGACCGCCGGGCGGACGATGGAGTTCCGCTACAGCAACTGGGCCCACCACCCGGGCACCTTCTACTTCTATGTGACCAGGGACAGTTGGAGCCCGACCCGGCCGCTGGCCTGGAGCGACCTGGAGGAGCCGTTCCTGACGGTCACCAACCCGCCGCAGCGGGGCTCGGTGGGCACCAACGACGGGCACTACTACTTCACCGGCACCCTGCCGGCGAACAAGAGTGGCCGGCACATCATCTACTCCCGCTGGGTCCGCTCGGACAGCCAGGAGAACTTCTTCGGCTGCTCCGACGTGACCTTCGACGGCGGCAACGGCGAGGTGACCGGGATCGGTTCGGGCGGCACGCCGTCACCCACCCCCACCACGCCGACGCCGACACCGACCGGCCCGTCGCCGACGCCCACCACCAGCCCGACCATGCCGCCGCCGGGCGGCGACTGCATGGCGGTCTACCGGGTGGTCAACGCCTGGCCGGGCGGCTTCCAGGGCGAGGTCATGATCATGAACCACAGCTCCCGGACGTACGGCGGCTGGACGGCGAACTGGACCTGGGCCAACGGTCAGGCCATCACCCAGTTGTGGAACGGCACACTGAACACGAGCGGGACGGCGGTGACGGTCACCAACGCCCCCTACAACGGCACCGTCGCGCCGGAGGGCACCACCACGTTCGGCTTCACCGCCAACACCTCCGGCGCCAACACCCTGCCCACCGTCACCTGCACCGGCCGGTGACCCGACCCGCGCAATGAGGAAGGGCCCCCGGTTCGACCCCGAGGGCCCTTCCTTCCCACCCTGGGTCAGCGGACCATGCTGCCGACGACGGGCTTGGTGAGCAGGGCCGACTGGTTGCGCTGGATGCCCGGGTCGAGGGTCTTGGCCACGAAGATGGCGTGCCAGATGCAGAAGATCAGCACGGTCCACACCTTGCGGGAGTGGTCCGCCTCCTCCCGCTTGTGCTCCTCCAGCAGCCGCATCGCGTACGACAGGTCGATCAGGTCGCCGGCGCCGGAGGTGGCCAGCACGTGCCGGGCCCACTCGTACATCTCGCCGCGCAGCCAGACCCGGGTCGGGGTCGGGAAGCCGAGCTTCTTGCGGTTGACGATGGCCGGCGGGACGACGCCCTGCAGCGCCTGGCGCATGGCGTACTTGGTGGCCTCGGAGCGGGGCGGGAGCTTCAGGTCGACCGGGATGCCGGCCGCCACGTTGAACACCTCCCGGTCCAGGAAGGGCACCCGCACCTCCAGCGAGTGCGCCATCGAGATCCGGTCGGCCTTGACCAGGATGTCCCCGCGCAGCCAGGTGTAGAGGTCGACGTACTGCATCTTGGTGACGTCGTCCAGCTCGGTGCACTCGGCATAGATCGGCGCGGTGACGTCGGTGTAGCGGACCGAGGGGTCGTAGCGACGCAGCAGGTGCTGCTTCTCCTCCTCGGTGAACATCCGCGCGTTGCCGTAGTAGCGATGCTCGATCGGGGTGGTGCCGCGCTCCAGGAAGCTCTTGCCCTTGACACCCTGCGGGATTGCCTTCGACACCGCCCGCAGGCCCTTCTGCACCCCGCCCGGCAGGCCGTTCACCGTGCTGAGCGACAGCGGCTCGCGGTAGATGGTGTAGCCGCCGAAGAACTCGTCCGCGCCCTCGCCGGAGAGCACCACGGTGACGTGCTCGGCGGCCTTCTTCGCCACGAAGTAGAGCGGCACCAGCGCCGGGTCGGCCACCGGGTCGTCCAGGTGCCAGACGATCCTGGGCAGCGCCTCGATCATGTCCTGCGGCCCGATCTTGGTCGGGATGGTGGTCACGTCGAGGTGCCGGGCCGAGTCCTGGGCGACGTCGATCTCGGAGTAGCCGGGCACGTCGTAGCCGACGGTGAAGGTGAGGATGTTCGGGTTGAACTCCCGGGCCAGGGCGACCACCGCGGTGGAGTCGATGCCGCTGGAGAGGAAGGAGCCGACCGGCACGTCCGAGCGCATGTGCATCCGGACGCTCTCCCGCAGCGTCTCCCGGATCTCGTGGTAGAGCTTCTGCTCGTCGGCCACCGGCGCCGGCCGGAACACCGGCCGGTACCACCGGCGCACCTCGATCCGGCCGCCCGGCGTCCAGGTCAGGTACTCCCCCGACCCGATCCGGCTGATCCCCTTGTGCAGGGTGCCCGGCTCCGGCACGTACTGCAGGGTCAGGTAGTGGCTCAGGTTGGCCGTGTCGATCCCGGCGTCGCCCTGGTACGCCGACTGCGCGAACGGCAGCAGCGCCTTCTTCTCGGAGGCGAGGTAGAGCCCGTCCTGGGTCTGGAGGTAGTGCAGCGGCTTGATGCCGAAGTAGTCCCGGGCGCCGAACGCGCGC
This sequence comes from Micromonospora sp. NPDC007230, assembly GCF_042869115.1. Lineage (NCBI taxonomy): Bacteria > Bacillati > Actinomycetota > Actinomycetes > Micromonosporales > Micromonosporaceae > Micromonospora > Micromonospora sp. NPDC007230. The sequence continues at coordinate 141,276 of NZ_JBIAFE010000020.1, forward strand.
CGCTCCTGCCGGTCCCAGATCACGAAGGCGAACATGCCGCGCAACTTCGTGAGCACCTGCTCGCCCCAGTAGTGGTAGCCGGCGACGATCACCTCACCGTCGCCGTTGGTGGCGAACTGGGCGCCGAAGTCCCGGATCAGCTCGTCCCGCAGCTCGATGTAGTTGTAGATCTCACCGTTGAAGGTGAGCAGGTAACGGCCGTTCGCGTACGGCAGCGGCTCGTGGCTGAGGGCCACGTCGATGATCGCCAGGCGCTTGTGCGCGAACACCCCGTCCGCGTAACGGCCGGAGGCGTCGCCCACCACCTCGACTCCGGTCTCGTCCGGGCCGCGGTGGTGCAGGCACTCCAGTGCGCTTGCGATGTGGTCGCGGTGGGCGGCGGCGTCACCGCGCGCGCTGAAGAAGGCCAGGAGTCCGCACATGATGGCCATCTTTCCACGCGCCCGGAGCGGCCGTCCCGGCACCGCAGGCTCTCCCCGCTCCCGTGCGCGCGGTACCGTCTGCACCAGCGACGAGGCGGAGGAGGCGGATCATGGCCGAGGAGCGGACCCAGCAGGGTAAGCCGGCGGACGGCACCGAATCACACGACCCGGACTTCCCGGAGGCGTTCCTGGCGTTCATGCGGCAGGGCTGGCGGGACAGCGAACTACCGGTCGGCCCCCGCCCCGAGGTGCCCAACTACGCCAAGCGGCGGGCCGCGCTCGCCGCGGCCTTCCCCGGCGAGACGCTGGTCATCCCCACCGGCAACGAGAAGGTACGCGCCAACGACACCGACCACCCGTTCCGGGCGGGCAGCGACTTCGCGTACCTGACCGGCGACCTCGAACCGGACAGCGTGCTGGTGCTGCGCCCGAGCGGCGACGCCACCCTGTACATGCGGCCCCGGTCGTCGCGGGCGACCGACGAGTTCTTCCGCAGCCGCAACGGCGAGCTCTGGGTGGGCCGGCGGCCCACGCTGCACGAGAGGTCGACCGAGCTGGGCCTGCCCACCGCCGACCTGACCGAGCTGGACGCGGCCCTGGCCGACCTGGCGCCGGGGCGTACCCGGGTGCTGCGCGGCTTCGACACCCGGGTGGACGCGGCGGTGCGGCCGTACGACGGGGCCCGGGTCGAGGGGCAGCCGGGCCGCGACCGGGAGCTGGCGATCGCCATCTCGGAGCTGAAGCTGGTCAAGGACGAGTGGGAGCTCGCGCAGCTGCAGGAGGCGTGCGACGCCACCGTGCGCGGGTTCGAGGACGTGGCCCGGGCGCTGCCGGCCGACCGGGGTGTCTCGGAGCGGCTGCTGGAGGGCATCTTCGCGCTGCGCGCCCGGCACGACGGCAACGACGTCGGGTACGGCTCGATCGTCGGCGCCGGCGAGCACGCCACGATCCTGCACTGGGTGCACAACCACGGCGCCACCCGGCCGGGCGAGCTGCTGCTGATGGACATGGGCGTGGAGAACCGCAACCTCTACACCGCGGACGTGACCCGGGTGCTGCCGGTCAACGGCCGGTTCACCTCGCTTCAGCGCCAGGTCTACGACGCGGTCTACGCCGCCCAGCAGGCCGGCATCGAGGTGATCAAGCCGGGTGTGGCGTTCCGGGACGTGCACCTGACCGCCATGCGGGTCCTGGCCGAGGCGCTGAAGGACCTCGGCCTGCTGCCGGTGAGCGTGGACGAGGCGATGGATCCGTCCTCGACGGTCTACCGCCGCTGGACCCTGCACGGCACCAGCCACATGCTCGGCATCGACGTCCACGACTGCGCGAACGCCCGGAAGGAGATGTACCGGGACGGTCCGCTCGGCGAGGGCTACGTGCTCACCGTCGAGCCGGGGCTGTACTTCCAGCCGGAGGACGAGCTGGTCCCCGAGGAGCTGCGCGGCATCGGCGTGCGGATCGAGGACGACATCCTGGTCACCGCCGACGGCGCGGTGAACCTCTCGGCCGGGCTGCCGCGCCGCTCGGACGAGGTGGAGACGTGGCTGGCCGAGCAGCGCGAGGCTGGTCCGCGCCTGCCGGGCTGATCCCGGCCGGACGACCCTGACGGCGGGCCCCACCGCCGACGGCTGCGACGTTTTTCGTCGTTGTGCCGCCGGTGGTGGGGCCCGCCGCTGTTTGCGCTGCTCGGCACCCTCGTCACCGGCACATGCCGAACGGTGTCAGCCGCCTGCCGTGAGGCGAATGTGGGGTTTTTTCAGATACGTCCGCCTCGTGAGGATCCTTCTCATACGGTGTGGATCAGAGGCTACAACCGGTTTGTAGCTGGTCGCCCTGCCAGGGGCGGTGCGACCCCTTTGTGTAACCGAAAGGGCGGAAGGCTCTGATGTCCAACGACGTAACGACTTCCGACGGCGGGGCCCCATCGACCCCGCCCACGAGCAGGCGGCGGGCGATCTGGGTCGCTACCGGCGTGGCCGGGCTGACCGGCGTCGTCGGGCTGGCGGCGCTGGGTGGCCTCGCCGCTCGTGACGACAAGTCCGACGACGCGCAGCGCGTCGCGGAGAACCACGCGGCCGCGCCGCAGAACGCGAGCGACGCCGGCAAGGGTGGCGAGAAGGAGGCCCACGAGGAGCAGAACCGGGCGGACGAGAACGGCCGGGACGGCAAGGAGCGGGGCGAGCGCGGTGAGGAGCGTGACGAGCACGGCCGCCGGGTGCGGGAGGTGCCCTGCCGCGACGAGAAGCTGGTCGAGGCCATCGACCTGGCCAACCGGGATCACGGTGGCACGTTGAAGCTGGCCAAGGACTGCGTCTACGAACTCGACTTCGCCGACAAGAAGTCCGGCACGGCCCTGCCCACGATCCGGCAGGACATCACCATCAAGGGCAACGACGCCACCATCAAGCGCGACTCCGAGGACGCCTTCCGGCTCTTCCGGGTCGCCGACGGCGGCGAACTGACCCTGAAGGACCTCACCCTCAAGGACGGCAACGCCGCCGAGTTCAAGTACGGTGCCGCGCCGACGACGCCGGGATCAGGCTCGCCGAGCGGATCGGATTCGCAGGCGGCGCCGTCGATCCCGGGGCAGGAGAAGAAGGAGGGCGAGGCCGATGGTGGTGCCATCCTGGTCGAGCGGGGCGGTAGCGCGCACCTGGAGAAGGTGGAGCTGACCCGTAACAACGCC